>CANBEI010000001.1 GCA_947367565.1 uncultured Candidatus Saccharibacteria bacterium
CAGAGTCGGTAAAGAGATCAAGAATCGCAGCGCCGGCAGACATTGAGGTGACAATCGTCAAGCTATTGATAGAGCTAGAGGTAACATCTTGCTTAATACCGTCAAACAGTTTTTGAGCAGAATTAACGTAATTTTTCGTCATATCCCACAGATCGCGAATATACTCAAGCGTATTTCTCAGAGTTTCGTAGCGGAATCCGGAAATTGCGAGAAATTCCTCTAATTCTTTGTCTTGTTTTGCAATTCGTTCACGAGTCGAGATATAGGTTGACATCTGGCGGATGCGGCCATCGATCAACGTCACGGTCTTCGCATAACTTTCGAGCTTAGTCGAGAATTTGATCACGTCGCTACCGCGAACCTTAGCACGATCCTTGACGTGGTCAATTTTCTCCCAGATAATACGGTGAAGATTCAAGTATCGGTGCAGCTGCCCCTTAAATTCACGAATAAAAACTTGCTCCTCAATATAACGCTCGATATTTGCAGTCGAAGTTTTCTTATTATTGATGAAATAATACTTATCGCCGCGCAAAACACTGTAATTCTTGTTATCAAATTCAAAATACTTTTGACGTTCGGTCTTCGACAGCAGCTCTGCGATGTCTTCGCGGGTCGCATTATCACAGACAACGAAGTACGGATAGATGTTCTCGATATGGGCAAGCTCTTTTGGCACTGGCGCGCCAAGGCTGAAGAGATAATTAATGGCAGGCGAAAGTCTTTCTTCGTAATAATCTTTTAGCTTTTCAACATCGGCAAATAGCGTCTCTTCGCTAACTTCATTGCTGCCGACAACAATCAAGCCATCTTCAAAAATCTTCACATGCAGTAGCTCGCTCGTCGTAAAAGAGACGAACTCCTCGCCGGCTACGCCATATTCGATACTACCAATATTAAGGCTTTTGTGTAATTCAGCAAGTTTTTTCTTACTGAGCTTGAGCTGACTTTCGCCATTGCGCAAAAAGTCGTAAACCTCCGAAAGTTGGAGCATAGTGCGCTGAAACCACCCACCGATGTGTACACTACTAATTTTCATACTCTGCCTCCCTTTTCTCCTTCCCTAGACGTCCTTAGCAAAGAATTTTGCATCAACAACTTCAAAACCATATTTTTTGTATAAGGCATGTGCGGCTTCACGGAAGTTCTTGGACCAGAACTCCACAGCCTTGACGTCGCGCTCGCGGCAAATCCGGAAAACCTCATCTAACAGTCGCGTACCGAGGTGCTGACGACGGACATCAGGATCAACGCAGACGTGGTTCAGAATAGCATAGGTGTTCATATCCTCATAAATTGTGGGGATAATCGTAATCTTCGTATGAGCAACGATTTTGCCGTCTTTCCAGCCATTCAAATAAATTTGATTTTGGTCACTAGCAGTCTCGTCCCAGACCTTCTCGGCATACTCTAGCGGGGTATGCTCATCAAAGCAGCGATTCGTCAACTCAATCATCCCCGGCAGGTCATCGCGCGTAGCGATCCTAAACTCAACTTCCTCCATACTACCTCCTTTGCTTTCTTATCTAGTTAATATAATTGCCATGTTCGTCGAAAGTCAGATTTTCGCTCGAGGCGTAAGCTGAACCGTAGGCTTTTGTCATGGAGACAATCCAGTCAACTAGAGTCCAGATCCAACCAGCGAAGCCACCGATAATCGTGATCCAACCAATCGTGCTAAGTAAAAGTTTCAAGACGCCGAGACCGATCTGCCCGCGCATGAAGCGGTCGACGCCAAGACTACCGAACAAGAAGTTGCCGACCCAGACAAAAACGTGCTTATTGATCGTACGGACACCCTCTTCGTCTTCTGGACAGGCCTCTTTTTCGCGACGGACAATATATTCTTTACCGTCCCGGAAAACTTCCACCTTGTCTCCAACCTGAGGGTTGGAGAATTGCAGAGATGCAATTGGAACAGTTACGACTTCACCATTATCCTCACCGATTTTAACTTCGGCGCCATTGATTTTTAAGATTTCTGACATCTTTCACCTCACTATTATTACCAATTAATTTTATTGTAGCATGTTTCCGAGGTTTTGCGGGGTTAATTATTAACTTCGATAAGTTTCTGGCGTCCACGCGCGCCGGTTTTGATATGGATACACGTTTTAGCTACGCCGAAATGTTCCGCCAAAAGTTTAATTAATGCCTGATTAGCTTCGCCGTCAACTGGCTTTTCGCGTAGGTAAACCGTCAGCTCATTATTACTACTAGTCGCGAGGACGAGCGGACCTTTCTTAGAGTGGGGTTTGACCGTGACGGTATATATCATGACTTTATTTTAGCACGTTCAGCCAAGACCCACTTGATCACTTGCTGTTTAATGTAAAAGTATTCTTCACGTTCAAATTGCATATTGGCGATGCAGTATTCTTGATCAGAAATATGACTGCAGAAAAGACATTCATTGAGGTTGCTGGCGTCTTGAATGAAAAAAGAATTACTGATTTTACCAGAGCAAATCACGTTATAAGAATTTGTGCAGCTATTTGAATCGTCGGCTCGAAGACAGAAATTCACACTCGTACTACGCTGGCAAGCGATAGCGAATTCACTATCGTAAGTGCCGTCGCAGAAGAGAATGTTTTTGCACTTACCGCAGTTCGTCGAAGCATAGACATTGATCGAGTTATAAATCGGGTCGCTTTTGACAACATTTTCGCTATCATAAACTCGCTCAGTGGTAGTATAGTTAACGGTCTGCCAAATTTTGATAATGTCATCGAGGCTCTTAATATCTTGCTTCGGGAGCATCCAGCCTTTGTCTCGATCATACTGATAAGTGTTCTCGCACTTCATGTAAGTCTTGACGTTGGGCATAGCGGAGTAAGTAGCTTCGCCAGTAGTCGAGTCTTTGACTTCAGTCGGAAGTTTGAGATCGAAAGCGAATTGATTGCGAATCTCATCAAGAGTTAAGTTACTTTTTTGCCCGAAGATATTTAGAAAAATCTTATCGGCAATTTCGAGAAAAGAATCATCTTTCATGAAGTTTTTCCTTTTGGAATTAATTTTAACAGTTTACGATTGGTGCTATTTTGTTGCATGATTTCTAGCGCCGAAAACTCAGATTTACTCGAAAAAGCAAAAACGGGTTGCAATTTTTGCGAGTTAAGATCTGTATGGGAGTTTATTAATGTCGGTATTGCTTTGTTTGGCGGCGGACAATGGTCGGGAGTGCGAGCCTTAGCCAAGGAATAAAGCTCGCCTTGACAGCTAAGCTGAACTAAACATTCGCGTGCTTTAAGCCCAGTAAAAAGTTTTTGCTCGTCTTCTGCGCCGTGACTGCCAATAAGTTTGAGCTGCAGATTCTGACTCAGTAAATCAGCATCGCTGCGCGAGACGCGGAAGATATAATAATTACTAACGTTTGCCAAAATGCCAGCACGCAAGTCTGGACTAATTTGGCCGAAATACTGACCGGCAAGAATCACTGAGACATTATATTTGCGCATTTCAGAAAGAAAACGCATTAGGATAGGATTTTCAACAACCGCGACTTCGTCAATAACAACTAAAAGACGCTCCGCAGCGGTACGTTGCTGAGCAAAGAGAAAAATCTGCTGCATGAGGAGGCCGGCGATGACGCGGGTTGGCTTATCGCCCAAGAAGAGGCGATTCAGCGAGAAGACAGTAAGGAAGCTGGTCTCGATTGTTGCACTAATGGACGACAATTCAGTGTCTTGGTTCATGACGGGGACCATTTGCATTTCGTCGATGAATGCCATAATGGGAGCAAAAGCAGTATTGTAAGCTTGCGAACGCAGCTCTTGAAATTCGGTCAGAAAGAAGTGCGAGACGCTACTCGGAACACGATCGCCAAGTTTGGCTAAGGTCGAGGTACGATATTCAATGTCAGACAAAAGACGGCGGAGGTTGGAGAACGTAAAGTTATTATCAAGTAGTAAAAGATAGGTCGAGTGGCGCAAGACACGTTCGAGGTGACCATTATAACTATCACCGATAAGGGTTTTGAAAGTTTCAAGCATGAGTTCGACGCTCACGGCTAAATTATCAAGATCTTGGCGAAAAAGATCAACGCTATGCTCGGGCGTACGGAAGTCTATAATAGTTTGATCTTCAACCTCTCCAAGGTCGTACTTCAAAGCGTCATGCGGGTCAATCACTATGACTTTATAATTCGATGGTCGATATTGGTAGAGACGACTAATTAGTAGGCTGAGGAAACGCGATTTGCCAGAGCCACTGCCACCGATAACAAGCGAATGTTTGGCAAAGTCAAAATCTGCAAGTTCGATTCCCTGTTCTTCGGTACCATAAGGAAAGGTGTCGAGTAAGAGCAATGTCTGCTCGGAGACAGGTCGTACTAGACGAAAGATTTTCTCACTATCTAGATACTTCGGAATCTTCTTGTAGCGTAGACGTCGCACCTTTTCGTAGTTGATACTAAACAGCTGGGCAGGCGATAGGACGAGAAGACATCGAGCAAGATAATGGCCGGAACGGCGCGTAACGAGCGAACAGCTTGAAAGCGTAGCTTGCGCAAGACTGCGAAACCGACATTCTAGCCAACAAAAAGTCTGGTTGCGGCGTTCTAATTTATGCAAGACAAGTGGCAGGTCGTCAGCGCGCAAATCAAATGGACGAATGCTACAGGATGCATAGGCGACAAGAGGAGGTTCGGGAAGGATTTTAAATAGAAAGTGGTCGAGACCAAGACTACTAGGCAGGGCCCGAGGGGATCTGAGATAATAATGCACTGTGTGATGTTTGATTTGCAGATAAATTTGCCACTCAGCTCTCCAGCCTAAGAAACGGCGCAAGCTAGCAAAAAGTGCCTGCCAACTTTCAGTTTGAATATGACTCGATCCTAGAAAAATTTCATACCAATACCACGACATCTTCATATTATAGAAGTTTCAGAGAAGAAGATCTGACTTTATCTGAGCCAAAAAAGTCAGTTGTCTTAATTAGCGAATTGGAATAAGAAAATCTGTCACACCGTCGTGGTAGTATTCTAACTCCGGCTCGGGCGTTAGTTCGTATTCGCAAGTCGGTAAAAACTTTTTATAAAACAAGTCTGACATAGCTTGAATATCGCAGGCTTCCTGAGAATCGATGCGAAATTTCAGCCAACGACGAGCAGCAACTGTGCGAGAAGTGAGACCAGGAGCATTGCCCGTCCAAAGCACCCAATATTCATAATCGTCACTTGAACAGCGCGTGTCGTTATAGACAATCATGCCGTATTCTGGACGGCCGAGAATGTCAATGTACTGGTTTTTAGCGCGAGTATAGAGCACTGGAGCGTCGCGGCGAATATGCTGCTCGTCAGTTTTTACACCCACGCCGTAAAGTCGGAGTTTTCCCAACTCAACAATTTCATATTCGAGGCCAGAATCGGCCGTTTGGCGAGTAAAACTTAGACGAGGGTAATATTTAAGTTTTGGAGCATGACGCTTGACTTCGCTAGGTTTAATACCGTGAAACTTAGCAAAAGCACGCGCAAAGGCAGCAGCCGAACTATAGCCATATTTTGCGGCAAGGTCGATAACACGAAAATCACTCTGCGCCAAATCACGGCCAGCAAGAGTAAGGCGACGTCGCCTTACATAATCGGCAATCGTCATATCGGTTAGTAGTGGAAAAATCCGTTTTAGAGTATTAAAATTAGTACCAGCTAAACGCGCCAACTCAGCTTCATCGATTTCCGAATCGAGGTGTGCTTCAAGATAAGCGACCACCGCATTCAGCCGATCATAAAACGCCATCAGCGAAAATACTCCAGAACCTCTGCGCCGTGCTGCCAGGCGGTTTCAAGCTGGGCGTGAAATTCATCGAGCAGGCAAAACTCCTGCGCTAGAGCCTTAGCAGGGCCATCACGCAAGGTAGTAGCTAAAAATCCTGGTAGTAACTTTGCACCGCTTGTACAAATTTGGCGGAAGTCATCAAAACTACGTTCAACATAAAACTCAGTAACTTGGGCTGCCAGCAGCTGCTTCGTACTAGAAAGGTTCTCGGAAAAGACGCCAATACCAAATAACGCCAGAAAAGCCTTCGCCATTTTGAAGAAAACTTCGGGAGGAGAAATATTATAATAGACAAAAATATTCATCATCTCGACGAAAAACTGTGCGACCGGAATGTCTTGGATTTTAGCGACTTCCTGCTGAATATCTTGCCTAAACTGTGCATCATCAAAAGCGCCGCATTCACTAGTGCGAATTAAGGTTTCGATCACCTTATCGGCACGGCCAGAATAGGCATTGAGAAAAATCTCTCGTACGAACTTCACCTCCTCGGAGTTTAAGGCAAAAATCAATCCAAGATCGAGAAAACCAACGTTCCCGGCTGCGTCTAGGTAAATATTACCGCCATGAGGATCGCCGTGAAAAATCACCGGAAGACCATGCAGTAATGCATAAAAAGATAACGCCATATAGTCGTTTAGTCCGTCACGAATTTTGGCTTTATGCTCCGCAGTAAGTGACAGCTGATTAATCGTCGGGTCATGAATAAATTCCATGACAATAAGATTATCCGTACAAAGTTCCGAAAAGACTTGCGGAACTTTTAATCGCACACTGTGCGGGATTTTGCCGTTAACACTGGAGATGAAATCTTGGTATTCCGTAATATTCTGGCGTTCGCGCTGAAAATCAGTTTCTTGATAAATCCATTCCGCCCAGAGAGTCAGGGCTTGGTCGCTGCCGAGAAAATTACGAAACTTCGTCAGTTTGCCAAAACGATGAATCAGACGCTGAATCTGCCGAACATCACGTCGGACACGGCGAGCGACATCTTGGCGTTTAACCTTAATTGCTACTTCGCGACCATCCAGCAAGACAGCGCGATGGACCTGCGAAACCGAAGCAGCCCCAATAGGCTTAGGATCAATACTCCGGAATTTATCAGAAACCTTGCAGCCATATTCACTCTCGATGATTTTAGTAATTTTGCGATATGACACTGGCCTGCAATCATCGCAAACTTTCGACAAATTTCGACGATCCTGCTCGCTAAAGATTTGACCGTAATTTTGCATGGCGAGAATCTGCGCCATTTTGATATAAACTACGCCCATCTTGAGTGCAAAACGGCAAATCACAGCGCCAGTATTACGACGCAAAACAAATTTCTGGATTAGCATAACGAAGCCGTGGAAATACAGACGCATATTCCCCCTTGGCTACAAATGTAGACCTTCGTCAAGCTCTTTTTGTCCGCCAATCGGAAAGCGAACTTTTTCGCCGTCTTGCGGCATGATAATATGGACGTGGAGACGAGTCAAAGATGCACCAGATTTGGCTGGGTCGCCAAAACGCATACAGATACCACCGCCAGTAATTTTATATTCCTTGACGAGTCTCTGCCAAATCTGCTGTAAATCTAGCCACATTTCCGGTGAAATATCTTCAATCTCATAGACTGGCCCAAGGGCAACAATCAAAAACGAAATTTCACTACCGGGACGCGGATAGCGATTCTCGGAGACGTGCCAATAATCGGTCTGAAAGATAATTTTCTGAGCCTCCTGATCGATATTCTCAAGCGCCATCGGATCCTTATCGGCAGCTTCCATACCTAGCATAATATCAAGCTGCTCTTGATGGCGAGCGTTGGGTGGATAAATATATTTGTACTTCGGCATTATTTTTCCTCCATTAGACAAATAGTTTTAATTCCTTTTTTCTCAGCGAGGGCGTGAGAGCGCTTACTCCAATTGCGTTCAGGATGGTCTTCGAGATAGTAAATCTCTTTCACACCTTTGTCCGCGAGAACTTTCATACACTTATCGCACGGAAAGAGCGTGACGTAAACTGGCGTATCGGCGAGAGTTTTGATGTTGCCCATTTTTTTTAATAAGTTAATCTCGGCATGCTCAACTGTGTCATAAAATAACTCAGTGCGATGCGCAACATCATGCTCCGGAATTGTAAAATCAATTTGGTTCGATCCATAAACCCATTGTCCATTCCAGAGACAAATAGCAGCGGTCGGACAAACATCGTCGGTCGAATATTGCAATTCTTTCAAAAGACGCGGAATCGGCTCAGGCATTTCCTTGGAGTAATTAATTCGACGTTTCATATTTGCAGCGGCTTTTGCGACATTTTCTTTCACGCCATCAATCTTGCGTAGGCGGCTATTAAGAGTAATTTGGCGAATTTTGTCTGAAGTCGAAGTCTTGGCTTGACGCGGCAAAACAGCAACTTCGCCACAGTATTTGCCTAGCTTTTCGATCTGCTCGTCATTGTAGTTCTCTTTAATAGCAATCAAAACGTCGGGTTTCACTGTCTTAATCAAATGCCACTTCGGTTCATCAACCTCCTTAATTACAACCGCATCAGCGATATTCAGCAGCCGAATAAACTCATAGCGCTCCTTCTCCGGGATTACTGGGCGCGTCGGACCTTTGCGCTTGCGAATCTTCTCGTCGCTATCCATGGCAATTACGAGAAAGTCGCACAGCGCACGAGCTTTCATGATATAGCGCAGATGGCCGAGATGAAATAAGTCCCAAGAACCTTGAACTAATCCGACCTTTTGCCCGGTTTTTTTAGCGATCTTGACGTTTGCTAACCAGTTCTCGTCCATAGTTCTACCTTAAATCGCTACTGCAATGCCCTTAATCGCTTCATGCGGCTCATAGTCGGTCAATTCAAAATCAGTCGGACGGTAAGCGAAAATGTCATCATGTGAATTTGTAATCTTGAGGGTTGGGAACGGTTTGCTTTCGCGCGAAAGGATTTCTTCCACCCACGGAAGTTGATTCTCGTAGATATGAGCGTCGGAAATCATATGGACAAACTCACCTGGTTCCAGATCAAGCACTTCAGACATCGCTAGCAATAATGCCGAATATTGCACCCAGTTGCTCGGGCAGCCAATCAAGACATCACAGCTACGCTGGAACATGACAAGATTCAACTTATTATCAAGAATACGGAAATGCATCCAGCCATGGCAAGGGCAAACGACGACCTTTTGCTGATGATCTTTATTTCGAATTGTGTACTGCGGGATCCAGGGCGAAATCAAATGTGTCTTCAACTCGGGGCGTTCGCGCATCTGTTTAATAATCTCAGCCAGCTGATTGAAGCTACCGCCGTCAGCGGTCGGAAAATCATGGAAAGCAGCGCCATATGACCCAGGGCCTAGATCGCCAGTCTCAAGGCCACGCTTCGCGCATTTTTTCTCGGTACACCAAGACTTCCACCACTTACAGCCAAACTCTTCAAGCTGTTCCTGAGTATGTGCACCATTAATGAAACCAAGTAGCTCGCCGACCGCGCCACGCCAGAACTTTTCCAGGCTGCGCTCAGTCAAAAACGGTACGCCGTTCTCCAGTAAATTAAAGCGCATAACTGGTGCACCTAATAAGTCGATCGTATTTACTTCGTTGCCGTCTTTATCCACCATGGGCGACGGGTCCTTGTGTCCGTGTTCTAAAACTGCACGAATCAGATTTTTGTACTGTTCGTCTGGTGTTCGTGATTGATATGGTCGATATTCGCCTTTCATTGCTACCTCCTGTATTGATATAATTGTAGCAAAGAAAAAAGTTTTTGGGGTGAAAAAGTAGCGAAAAGTTAATCGCATTAATTAACAGAGGCGTGCTATAATCATTATATGAAGCACCACTGTCATTGCGGGTTAGAGAAGCATCTGGAGCGATTCCGGCTGAAGAAGTTCGGAGCGGTGGGGGTGGTTTTGATGATCTTGCATGTTTTGTTTCACGTCGTAGAGTGTCTAGTGTTGCCGGCAGCCTTGGTGGCGCTGGGTGGGCATGCAGTAGAGGAAGATGCAGCGGCAGTGAGCGAAAGTGTGATGACAGTGCCAGCCGAAGAGATTGAGCTGGCAGCAGACACCTCAAGTTTGTTAGTGGATTTTCATGAAAGTTTACAAGGTCTACGGATTTCGCTAGTCTCTGAGTTAGAGCTTTAGCGCGGCGAGGGTAGCTTTATCTTCGGGGCTGACGCGACGTGATTCACGGGCTTTTTGGATAGCTTTGTTGTGAGTGAAAGTTGAAAGTTGGTCGCTGCGAAGATAATCTAAGGTCTCGTCGCGAAACTTCGTAAAGGCCTCGGCGACTAGCCAAGCAATCGCCATGTTGACATAGTATTTGTCGGATTTCAAATCGTTGATAATTTGAAAGATTCGCGGTAAATACTCTGGTCGGAGAAAATGGTCCAGCATCATGACTAACATAAAACGTTGAGGGTATTCGGCATCACCCTGCTCACTAGCGTTTTGACCGATTTCGCAGATGAATTCCCAGAGGCGCGGTAAATCTTCTACTTTTGGCTTAAAACTGGCGCAAAAACAGTCGCAGACCGCCCAGTTATTGATGCGCGGGATAAACCAAGCAACATAGTCAAGTCGTTCGGCTAATGCCATCGGCGCGGAGGCAATAATAATGCCAGTGATTAGAACTTCCTCGTAATAATAAGGCTGAATCTCATCAAGAAATTGCCAAAAATCACCTTTCGCAATTTCCTTGGCGAGCTTGCGCTGCTCGGGCATGCGCACACCAATCACATGCTCGGCCTGCGGGCAGGTCTTAAGATGAAAATTACGATAAGCAACGTCTTCTAGTTCCAGAAGACGCTCGCGCAGCTCTTCGGGGGTCATAATATATATTGTAGCACTCTATGCTCTACTGTCCGGAAAACGCCCAGTAAATAAACGCCCCCATAAAAGCGGCAACAGCGACCACGGTGACACGGAAAAGTACACCGAGGAAGCCCGTAAACCAACGGCTAAATTTACGACTATCATATTCCTTGATTGCGAAACGTAGCTCGTCATGCAACTCAGCATCTTCTCGTAGACTGCGGCGCACAACGGCAGTCACAGCGTCGGCAGCGACAACTTGGCTAGCTAAACAATCTTCGAGCGTCTTTCCGAAGCGTTCGTTACTCTTCACGCGTTTTTCAAGACGGCGCAAACGCTGTTCGAGGTCGGCAATATGACGATCCTTTTGATTAGTTTTGGTAATTTTTTCAGACTTATCGTCGGATGACGCAGTTTTAGGGTTTTTGTCTGTTGTCTCGCTCATGGCAAGGGGCCTCCACTCTTAGTATAATATGTGTCTTGCCCAAGGACGTTTTTCCCTTTTTCTTTCCACCGGTTTTACTTATTTTAGTATAGCATGAAAAAGTGGGTTGAGAGAAAAATTGAGACTAAAAATCTTCTCGACAATCCAGGGCATATGGCTTTTGTCCGTAGCGGGATTGTATATCTTGATGCTAGCGCAGTGTGGTATGTTGGTCGCTATGCTCAGCTATGGTCGCGTACGGCGAATTCACCGAATAACGCCTATGACTTATTTATCTACACCGATAATGTCGATCCATCAGCTGGCGGTGGTCGCTACGTCGGTCGCTCCCTCCGCTGCCTCTACCCAGGTAGTGCCTAATGGAGGAAAAGGAAAATGAGAAATAGCTACTTTCAGGACCCGCTTGACCCGTCCCGTCGTTACGGGCGGGTCTGCGCTTCGCTCGCTTCCCCGTTGGTCGCGAAGATTCCTGAGAGTAGCTATTTCTCATCTCCATTCTTCCATTGGCTTCAGGCACGGCAGCGGAGGGGGAAACCATAGTAACGACCGACACTATTTGATGGGCCGACGCCGGTGGAATATACGCCTAAGTAACGTGCGTTAGTGGACGAGCTAGCCGTACGCGACCAATGATAGCTCCTTTCTCCAAAGTTGCTAATGTAGCCACTATCCAGATTAGTATATCCACTACGGACAAAAGCCAATGGTAACTGTACTATGGTGGTGGCGCCGGAGGGATAATACTATAGGTTAAGGTATTATAAGATTGATATCATTTTGCGACGTTAAAATTTTTAAAAAAATTTTAACGTCCGAAGCTATTCTTAACAGAGGTAGTTAGCAAAAGTTAGGTTAGAAAAATTGGATTTTTGTAAGCTGCGCGCCTCATGCTAGAGTGTTAACATGGTCCGCTCAAGCATCCGACCGAGCGCCGCTAAAGCGGTGTAGCTCGTATTCGTCGTCATGACTACCACGATGTAGCGAGCGCCATTCGGAAACTCAACCATAGCGGCATCATTATATCGTCCATCACCCCAGCCCGCCTTATCATAGACGGCGGCCGTCGTGAATCCACTCGGCAGACCCTTGCGATAGAGGTATGGCTGATTAAGCATAGTCTCGCGAACTTTCGCCCAAGAACTGGCCGACCAGTCTGGATGCCAATAGAGAAATTGCAAGAATAGCGACACATCATGCGCTGAGGTCATTAGACCGTCTGGCCAAGTATTTGCTAGCCCGACGCGCCGAATCAACTGCGCAACCCGCGCAGAACGAGCCGGATCATCATACATTTTTTCTGGGCAAGGATTATTGGAGTAGCGTACCGTCACATCAAGGCATTGACCTAAGGTATATCCGTCAGTATAGGGTTGATTTGGGTCATCTAGCCCAGCATCGATTTGCGCATAAGCATCATAGAGATAGAACAATTTGTAAATTGATTTCGGGCGCATCTGCGCAGTTGAGTGATAGCTAGCAACGACTGAACCAGTATTAACATTAAAAACTTCAATTCCCACTTCACCATGCGCATAGCTTGCTAACCAATTATCGACCGCTTCTTGCAGGGTTGAAAAAGTTTGAGGTTTAGCAAAAGTCCCAGCAAGAGACTTTTGCTCTTCCGGTATGGCAACTTGATTAATTTTGGTTAGAATCTGGGGCGCGTTAGCTCTATCGCTAATAATGGCGCCCCCCCCCCCCATTTTCTTCTCCGGCGCCACTGCGACCATCGACACCACCGATGGTAACTGGAGCAGCCTTCGTAGCAGTAGTAATTGCCTCAAAAATGCCAAAACCCACACCGATCAAGCAACAGATAATACCAACTACGAAACAGCCAATCTGAAAGTTGCGCAGCAAAATGCCGGTTTTAGCAGTTTTGGTGCGACGTGTTTTTGGCTGGCTATCGCGTCGAGATTGTGCGCGAGCTTTTTTATTTCCCATTTATTTTATTATACTACGAATATCCGTTTTAATCAAATTGGCCTACTGATGGAGTTTTTGAGGGGTTTCGCGTATAATATAGATATGGTAAAGAAGCGAGCACTGGGGTTTGGGTTAGTTGTGGCGGCGATTTTGGCGGTAGGACTTTGTTTTTGGCTGAACAGTACGCCGCAAAAGTTAAGTCGCTTAGGATATAATGCTGACGAAATTAAGGTAATCACTACACAGTTAAAACGCAGTGAGCTAGAGCCGGTTTTCGGGAGTGAATATCTGCCAGAATTGGTCCAGCTAATGAGCATGGAGGCTGCGCCGACGGATTTTCGGGTGGAAAAACTAGCAGATTATATTCAAGCGGAACAGAAATATAGTTTTTCGCCAGAGTTAATACTGAAGCTAGTTAATCATCCGGACTACGATACGGATGAAAAATATACGGAGCAGATGATTGAAATCCTGTACGAAGAGTACTATCTGACACGAAATCAAGCACGGTATTTCGCCCTTGTATCTAGTACGGAACAAGAGTTGGAGCCGAAGCAAGTCGTAGCGCTGGTGAATGCGAACCGTGATCGTGAATATTATAGCGAGACCGAGGCAGCAAATCTTAACAATGGTGATTTGCTCTTAGTGAATAAATATTATTATCTTGACCATGATTTCACGGTAGATCTAGTCGAGCAGAGTGCGAGTTACGGGAGCATAGGGGAGCGCATGGAGCGCGAAACGTATGCAGCGTTTGAAGAGATGTTCGCGGCAGCGCAGGCAGCTGGCTATCAGTTATATGTAACCTCGGGCTATCGTGGTTATGAGGAACAGGAGGAAGTATTCGCTAGTTATCTCGCAGAGGGCGACGAGGAACATGCTCTGAAGTACGCAGCGAAACCGGGGTATTCCGAACACCAGACAGGTAGAGCGATTGACGTCTTCACTCCCGGGGAGACGACAAGTAGTTTCGCGAGCAGTCCGGTGGCGGCATGGCTAGCGGAGCATGCGTACGAGTATGGCTTTATTTTGCGTTATCCGGAGGGCAAAGAGGATTTGACGGGCTATAGTTATGAACCATGGCATTATCGGTATGTGGGACGCGAAGCGGCACAAGAAATCTTCCAGCGCGGAGTTACGTTGGAAGAATACGTAGCGGTTTTCGGGAAATAATGCGCGAGGGCGAAGGTGCGGAGTTCACGCCTCAACCCTCGTAGTTTTACTAATCTAGCTCGACAAGTTCATATTCTTTCGACCCGAGACCAAGCCTGGCGGCCGCGTCAATAATCAGCCGACCATTCTGGCGTTCGACGCGCTCGACGAAATGGTCACGCCCAGGATCATCCGAATTCCAAATCATATCAATGCAGGCTTGATCGAGAGCAACCGGGTCGAGCGAGCCGGCAATCCCAATATCCGCCATACAAGGAGCCTCAGGCGTCGCGACGCAATCACAGTCGACGCTAAGATTATTAATCACGTTAATATAGACAATCGGCTTTTCTTGCTCCTTCATATAATCCGCAACCGCCGTGGCTGCCTCCGCCATTGACTCAAGAAAATCATCCTGCGGTGCAGTATGCTCCCAGAGCGTCACTACATCGCGGCTCTTCCCGGCAGTATGAATATGGGCCTTGCCAGCCGCTGAGGCGATACCGATGGATTGATTTTTGAGCGCACCGCCGAAACCGCCCATCGGATGACCTTTGAAATGCGCAAGATTCAACATAGAATCATAATTCTCGAAGTTCTTGCCAATAATGTCGACTTCGAGGTACTTGCCATTCTTTACGGGGATTTCAATTTCGCCATCGGCATCCATAATATCGACATCGGCAATTTCGGTGAAACCATGCTCCTTAGCAGTCTGGAGATGCGCCGTAGTATCATTACGCGCCCCTTCGTAAGCCGTGTTACACTCAACAATCGTGCCCTTCAGCTTCTGAACTAAATCTTGAATCAACTCTGGCTTCAGATAATTCGGGTTGCCAGCTTCGCCAGTCGAAATCTTCACCGCGACCTTGCCGGGCAATGTTACGCCTAATGCCCCATAGACTCTCACCAGGCTAGCTGGTGAGATTTCGCGGGTGAAATAAACCTTACTTTTACTCATTTATACCTCCTTATTGCACCCTTCGCAGGGGTTATACTACCATTGTAGCATACTTATTCATTTTTGTCAATACCATTCTCGTCTTGAGCTCTGTCGGTCGAGCCGAAACCGCCACGGCGCTGACCACTAGCGTCGTCGCCGTCAGCTATCAGGAACTTCTGGAAAATAACTTGCGCAATACGATCACCTTTCTTGATCTGTAAATCATGATCAAGGACGTTGAAGACTAAGACTTGGAAATGACCATCGGTCTCTGGGCTACCATAGTAATCTGCATCGATCACACCAACGCCATTCGCCGGCACAATTCCCTTGCCCGCGCCAGAACTGCGATTGAAAATAAAATAGCATTCGTCAGGCTGACAATAGGCCTTCAGACCAGTCGGGATAAGCGTAGGTTTAATGCCCGGGCGAAATACCGGCACAGTGACATCTTCTGCGGCGGCAATGTCATAAGCCGCCGCCTGCGCGGTACTGCGGCGCGGCAAGACGATATTTTTATCTTCCCAGCCTTTGGCAATCTCAAAACCTCGTACTTTCATATTCTTATTATAGCATGTGCCTGACGAGATTTATTCAGCGTCCGCAAACTGCGAATTGTAAAGTTCAGCGTAGAATCCATTTTGAGCGAGGAGCTGGTCATGCGTACCCTGCTCGACAATGTTACCCTCTTTCATGACCAAAATTAGGTCGGAATTACGAATCGTCGACAGACGGTGAGCGATGACGAAGCTCGTGCGGCCATGGGTCAGCTTCGCAAAAGCGTCTTGAATTAGTTGTTCGGTACGTGTATCGACATTGGACGTCGCCTCATCCAGAATCATCATCGGCGGATTCGCGACCATGGCACGAGCAATCGTAAGTAGCTGTTTCTCGCCGGCGGAAATATTATCCGAATCTTCAGAAATCATCGTGCGATAGCCGTGAGATAGAGATTCGATGAAATGATGTGTGTTGCTAGCTTCAGTCGCGCGAACAATTTCATCATGCGTAACACCTGTCTTGCCGTACTTCAGATTCTCCTCGATCGTCCCGGAGAAGAGCCAAGTGTCCTGCAGGACCATGCCGAAGAGTTTACGAACATCAGCGCGCTTCATCTCTTTCGTCGGCACGCTATCAATCGTGATATACCCGCTATCCGGGTCGTAGAAACGCATAAGGAGATTAATAATCGTCGTCTTACCGGCGCCGGTCGGGCCGACGATCGCAACCTGCATGCCGGGTTGAATCTTGACTGAGAAATCCTTAATAATCGGACGTTCTTTGTCGTAAGAAAAGTTAACATTGTGAAAACCGACCGCGCCCTTGATAGCGGAAATTTCCGATGCTGGGACAGGGTCAGGCGACTCCTCAGGTTCATCTAGGAAGTCATAGATACGCTCCGCGGCAGCGAGAGTTTGTTGGATATTGGCAGCAATTTGCGAAACTTCGGTGATCGGGCGATTGAACTGATTGACGTACTGGATAAATGCCTGAACACTACCAATTAGCAGCTTCCCGTCAATCGCAAGGCGACCGCCAGCGACACAAATCAGAACGTAACTTAAATTGGTAAAGACGTGGGTAATCGGAAAGGCAAGCGCACCGAAGAACTGAGCTTTCCAAGAAACTTCGTAGAGGTGATTGCTGGTCTGATTGAATTTTTGAATCGCATTCGCTTCATAAGAATTGGCCTTAATAATAGCCTGCCCGGAGTAGTCCTCTTCGATAATATTATTCAAATTACCAAGCGTAGTCTGCTGGCTGCGGAAGTATTTCTGGCCTTTTTTCGCCACCAACCCGACAAAGATTAGTGAAAACGGCACGGCAACGAGCGCAATGACCGATAGCCAAACTGAAATCGTCAGCATCATAATTAAGATACCAATGACCGTCGTAAGGCTGGTGATAATACGCGAAAGCACGTCGGCGAGCGTATTGGCAACTGTGCTAATGTCGTTCGACATGCGCGAGAGAGTGTCGCCAAACTGATGCTTATCGAAATAAGAAATCGGCAAGCGGCTAATTTTATCTAAAAGCTCGGCGCGCATCTTTTTCGCATAATGCGCCGAAACTACCGATAAAATCACGCCTTCGATATAGCTTAGCACGGCCGAAACGAGGTAAAGACCAATCAGGATGAGGGCCAGCTGCCCTAGCTTTCCCCAGCTAATCGCGGCACCTAATGTTTCGCTGTCGGGAACTTGCCCACCAGCTTCAATAACGGCCTGGCCGTAGTCTTCAGCGGCAGTATTGGTCATTTCGCCGAGGACTTTTGGCCCAAAGATCGAGCAAACGGTCGCACCAACCGAGAGAACCATCGCGAAGATAATTGGTATCATCCAAGGCTTCAGAGTTGACACGAAACGTTTGAAGGCAACCCCAAGATTTTTCGGCTTTTCGCCATTTCCGGTTTTAGGCATGTTTTACCTCCTCTGCTTTTGACAATTCAGATTTAAATTCCTGATCTGAGAGCTGCGACTTAGCGATTTCGCGATAAATTTTGCAACCTGCTAATAAGTCATAATGATTTCCCTTGCCAACAACTTTACCTTGGTCCAAAACAATAATCTGTTCGGCATCGCGAATCGTACTAATACGCTGTGCCACTACGAGCGTAACGGCATTCTCAGTAACCGGCTTTAGAGCCGCACGAAGTTTGGCGTCAGTCTTCATATCGAGCGCCGAGAAGGAATCGTCGAAGATGTAAATGTCTGGATCCTTCGCAATCGCACGAGCAATCGACAAGCGCTGGCGCTGACCGCCGGAAACGTTAGTTCCGCCTTGAGCGATATGAGAATCGTATTTTTTATCGAGTTTTTCGATGAACTCCTCAGACTGGGAAACACGTGCGGCGAGCCGCATCTGCTCCTCGCCGGCCTCTGGCGCGCCAAATAGAATGTTACTCTTGATAGTGCCAGCAAAGAGTACGCCGCGCTGCGGAACATAGCCAATCCGACGCATCAAATCATGTTCGGAATAATCCTTGAGATTAAGCCCATTAATTTTAATCTCACCACCGGTCGTCTCGAAGAATCGCGGTACGAGGTTAATCAAAGTCGATTTGCCCGAACCGGTTGAACCGATAAAGGCCGTAGTCTCTCCTGGCTGTGCTACAAATGAAATATCCTGCAAGACTTTCTCTTCGGCGCCAGGATAAGCAAAGTCAACATGGCTAAACTCAACCGACGGGCGTAGCTCGGGTTTACCGACCGTATGAGGCTTCCAACTAATCTGAGGTTTGGCATCCAAGACTGCGTTAATCCGCTTCGCCGAAACATTGGCGCGTGGTAGGACCACGAAGAGCATGGTAAGGAAGAGGAAGGACATGACAACCTGGATGGCATACTGCATGAACGCCATCATGTTGCCAAGATAAGCGATATCTTTCGTAATCAACGAGATACCAATCCAGATACAAAGCAGTGCCGTTCCATTGAATACAAGACTAATCAGTGGGCTCTGAAGCGACAAAATTACATCGACCCAAGCGTTCCAATGCGAGAACTCATCATTCGTCTTATCAAATTTGCGTTTTTCGAGCTTTTCGTTATTGAAAGCGCGAATGACTCGCAGACCAGTGAGATTTTCGCGCGTCAACATCGTAATCCGATCGGCAAGTTTTTGGATGAGGTCGAATTTTGGCATGACAATCGACATAATCAAAATTGTCAAGAATAGAATCACGCCAACAGCAAGTGCGATAATCCAAGTCATATCAGGCGCAGTAGCGATAGCCTGGCCGATAGCCAAAATACAGGTCATCGGTGCACGCAGGGCCATCGAGAGACACATGATAATGGCTTGCTGGACCTGATTAATGTCGTTAGTCGTACGGGTAATAAGTGAAGCGGTTGAGAAGTTATCAATATCAGCAATGCTAAAACTTAAAATATGTTTAAATAAATCACTGCGTACATCACGCGAGAAAGCCGTACCAATACGAGCGGAGAGGAAGCTGGCCATAAAGGCACAAAAAGCCGAGAGTACTGCGAGCCCGAGCATCCAAACACCGGTGCGCCAAATATAGTCGAGGTCGCTCTTCATAATGCCATTATTAATAATATCAGCCATCATCGCCGGAAGTTGAAGCGACGACCAGACTTGCAATGCGATCATTCCTAATAGCAAAATCGCCTGCCAAGCATAAGGTTTTAAGTACTTAAACATTTTGAACATTAGACCATTATAAGGCGAATTTTTAGCAGAGTCAAGGAGGTAAGTGCCAAGAGAATAGCAGAGGCGCATATTGACTTTTTAAGTAAGGTGTGATATAATGGAGGGATGGGATGATTTTGGATCATCCCTGTTCTAGGTATACCTAGAACGTCACTAGATTTCGCCTCATGGAGGCAAGTACCTTGAAAGGAGTGATAGTATGGAGAATCACGTAGACCAGGTTTTACTGGAGAAGAAACTGAATCGTTGTTTGACACCTAGAGCGGTGGGAGCGTTGATAGCAATGTCGGCGCTTATGGCGATGACAATGATTACCGCAAATTTATCAGCGACGAAAATCTGGAGTCTCGGCGGGATACCGGTAGATGGCGGAATTTTGCTGTTTCCCCTCTCCTATGTTTTAGGCGATTTGCTGGTTGAGATTTACGGTAAGCGTATTGCCGATAGCGTAGCGTGGGCGAGCTGCGGAGTTGGGCTATTAGCGGCAGCGTTTATTGCCCTAGCGAGGATGCTGCCGGATTATCCCGGAGCCGACAATGGCGGCTTCTTGACGATTTCAGGCGTAGTAGGCCGGATATTCCTAGCGAGTATCGTCGGCTTCCTGGCAAGCCAGTTATGTAATAACTATGTCTTTGAGCGCGTGCGCCGAAAACAACGCAACGGCGCATTCTGGAAGCGCGCGTTATTCTCATCAGTGTTGGCGCATATACCGGATATACTGCTGTTTGAACCGATTGCGTTTTTTGGAAAATTATCGTTCATGGAGTTCGTCGAGCAGGCGGTCTTTGCCTACGTAGCGGCGATTGTGATTGAGGGGAGTTTGCTGCTGTTGGTGACTAAGCGCTTAGCACGTCAAATGGTGTACAGGCTAAAATTCCAACACGGTAAACGAATTACGTCACAGGGCGGATCCGATACGCAGTCTACCAAGGAATCTTAAACTCCGAAAAACCTTTCCTTAGCAAAAGAGGAGAGGTTTTGTTTTTTCTGAGCCTAGCGAAGTTCGACTTCGGCCGTGAGCGCCAGATGGGCAGAGACAAGATCCGGCAACACGGCGAAATCTTGGACATCAATCCCGTCGTTCACGAGAATATGGTCACAGGCAACTTTACCATCGAATTTAAGACCAGAGAGCGTAGTCTCGACGTCATATTCTTGCGTTAAATCACGGAGAAAATCGAGCGGGCGCATAGCAGGGGAATCATGAATAACGTTCAAATCACCACACATGACAAGCGGGCCGGGGACCTGGCGGACGATATTGCCAACCTTAGTAAAGGCCCTAACACTCTCTTCGTCACCTATCGGATTGGGTCGCCAAAAGCCGTGATGATTAATAACCGTAAGGCCGTTTTCAAGCTTGGCAATTTGAATGTTTAAGTTATTACCAACCACTTCGCCGAGTATCATCTTCTCCTTGTGTTCGCCACTAATGAATTTACTATGGGTTTCGGCGAACGGGATACGACTTAAAATTAGGTTCCCCTCCTCAAACGTACCACCGGCAATTTCGCTACTCCAATTCGGAGAAAAGAAAGCATATGGCAGACGGCTAGCTTTCTGAATTTGCTCGCGGTCGAAACAGAGGCGCGAAAGGTGGCTAGCGCAATCCTCAGAAGCAAAAACTTCTTGCATGCAGATAACGTCAAAATCATTGTTCTCAAGGAACCGACGGAGGGTGCCTTCGACTTTACCCATCCAGACGTTGAGTTGTAGAATCTTCATATAATTATATTGTAACATGAAAAACCGGAACAGTATTATCGTTCCGGTTTTGGGCTACCTAGGTAGCGGGTGGTGCGAAAAGGCAGACTACCAATAGAGATAGCCATCTTTTATTGCCAAGAGATGCTCAAGCTGTTCCTCTTGAATAGTGTCGAGCGGATAGAATTTCTGAATAGTTATTCCATCGCCCTCCTCTATCATTCGTATAGCAGGCAATATCTTGTTATTGATATTAACTGATATTAGCGTCTCATTTTCCGTAGGTGTAGTGATTGACAGGTGAAGATTTGGCTCTTTAGGTTTTTGGACCCAAGCATACCCCAACTCGCCATTAATCGGCATCTCTATATCCAGTCGACTATCTGGCCACATCGGTGTTTTAAGGCGCATAATCTCAAAGCAATCACCCGTACCGATTTTGTGAAATACGAAGCTTATAAAACCAGCATAAACAGAAACTCGATATAAATACCATTCCATATAAGGATTGTTTTCGAGGATATCCCGATACCCTAATATGAACTCTCTCGGGGTCACACATTCATGTCCACCTGCATCGTTTTTCACATATTCCAGATTGGCTAATATTTGATCATATAGACTAATGATGCTATGGCACTGAAGAATTTCGCTAAAATCTTCCGCATCGTTACCGTACTCAAACATATAGAAAGCCGGGTCTCTACCAGGATAGTCTACTCCATCGATTGTAATGTGTGTTTTCAACCCTAAGTTATGTCGAGATACGACAGCAAGTAAAGATTGGTTTATATCTCCTTTGACTAAGATTGAATCCGACTGCACGATAGAGATGTCAGCTGGCTCAGTCAAAGCGTCCGTATTAACCGGATAATAGATCATAAAATCCCTCCATTCCTAAAATCTAGCACCACAAATTCGTAAGATACTTAAGGCATTAGTTTTACGCCTTAAGTACATGAAAAACCTGTGGCGCAAACATATAGTTTCGTCTTATGCTTTCATTGTAGCATACTTGGTTGTTTTTGTCAATACTTTTTACGCTTTTTTGGGAAAATACAAGGGTTTTGTTCTGTTGTAATTATGGAAAAAGATATTATAATAGTAATAATATGGATTTTCGAGTTGAAAAAGTACTGCCGAATGGCCTGGGGCGGGTCGGAACGATACGGACGGCGCACGGTGAGATTAAAACGCCGGCGTTCATGGCGGTGGGGACGCAGGGGCATGTGCGGTTTTTGTCGGCGGAAGATTTGCGCGGCATTGGGGCGCAGGCGATGTTGTCGAATGGGTTTCATTTAAGACGGAGGAGTCATGAAATTGCTGAAGCTGGCGGGCTGGCCGAATGGAAGCCTACCGAATCATTCTCTTCGGAACACGACGTCGACTCGTCCCGTCGTCACGGGCGAGTCGCGTCTTCGTCCTCGGTCGTAACCTCCGGAGATTCCCGAAAAGAAAATTCGGTAGGCCTCCGTCCGGATAACCTGTCAGCCGAGCCTTGGCGGGGTCCGACGCTGACCGATTCGGGCGGGTTTCAGGTGATGTCGCTAGGATCAGGATTAGGCAAGGTAGTATCGATGGAGAAGGAGCGGGGCGTAGTGAATACAGCGCATAAGGAGCGGCTGGCGCAGGTACGCGAGGAAGGCGTGAGCTTTATTGATCCATTTGACCATGAGCCGGAATTCATCGGGCCGGAGGAGTCGATGCAGATTCAATGTCGGATCGGGGCGGATATTCATATGGCGTTTGATGAGCTGACGTCACTGGCGGATACTTATGAATATAATATTGAGGCAATGGAGCGGACAGAACGCTGGGCTCTCCGGAGCTTAAGAGAACATATTAAACATCGTGATGACCTGGGTTATCGGCAGAATTTGTACGGCGTCTTGCAGGGTGGGCGCTGGGAAGATCTCAGGCGACAGACGGCGCGAAACTTGGCAAAGATGGAAGTCGACGGGATAGGGTTTGATGGCTTCGGGCTAGGTGGAGCGTTTCTGAAAGAAGATTTAGGGGAGATTTTGCGCTGGTGTAATGAGGAGCTACCGATGGATAAACCGCGACATTTACTTGGATTGTCGCATCCGGATGATATTTTGATTGGGGCGGAGATGGGAGCGGATACGTTCGACTGCGTGGCACCGATGCGCGAGGCACGGCATGGAAAAATCTACACCCGCGACGGAAATTATAATTTGCGCAAAATGGCAGATTCGGGAGAAGTGTTAGAACCGGGCTGTGACTGCGCGACGTGTCGAGCGGGGTGGACGAGAGGGAGCCTTAGGGCGCTATGGCGGTCGGGCGATACGGAGAAGAAACAAAAATACTATAATCTAGCTTCAACGCATAATTTGAGATTTATCGTGCGACTGACCGAAGAAGTGCGACAGGCGATGTTGGATGACAACTTCGCAGAATACAAGTGCGAGTTTTTGGCGCGATATTACGCTGGACGATGAGTTTTGCTGGACGCTAGGCCAGAAGCGTGTTACGATAGAGAAAAGGAGGTCAGATGAGCAGAGCAATTGAAGTAGATACGAAGACGTTTGTGCGGTTTTGGTTGGTGATTTTGGCGCTGGGGTTGCTTGGGCTGTTCATCTGGAAGGCTTGGGCGGCGTTGATTATTATTGGTATTTCCCTCTTTCTCGCAGTGGCGATTCGACCACTGGCGCAGAGGATTAATAAGCTGACAAAAAAAGACCATGCGACGAGTTCGTCGGTAATCGCATACGCTTTGGTGATTGGCTTTCTAGGGGTGATTGTCGCGCTAGTGGGACCGGTGGTGATTGAGCAAACGACGCAGTTCGTACAGCAACTGCCGGATACCTTCGAGCATACGCTTGGCGGATGGGATGGGATTAATAATTTCGGACGAACGCTCGGGATCAATAATCTACAGGAAGAGATTAGTAAATGGCTGGAATCGTTTTCGAGCGGTTTCGTCTCAAATTTCGGTAATGCACTAGTAGTAAGTGTCGGGACAATTGCGCAGGTAGTAACGAATGTGATTTTGACAATCGTTTTGACGCTATTCTTCTCGCTGGAAGGGCCAGGAATCGTAGAGAGTTTTTGGAAGATGATCGAGGGTAAGCATAAGAATTCTGAGGTACGAGCTTATAAGAAACTGACTCAACGGATGGTGAATGTGTTTTCGACGTACGTTTCACATCAAGCGATGGTGGCATTCTTGGACGGGTGTGTGGTGACGATTGTGGTGCTGGTGCTGTCATTATTGTTTGGCTTTTCGGGTTCGCTAGCGTTGCCGATGGGGTTGCTGGCGCTAGTATTCTACTTGATTCCGATGTTCGGGCCGATTATTAGCTGCGGGTTAATTACACTCATTCTACTGTTTAGCTCACCGGTAGCTGCGATCGTGTTCTTAGTATTCTATATCGTGTATGCGCAGATTGAAAACAACGTGATTGCGCCGAAGATTCAGGGCAACGCATTGAATCTACCGGCGACGGTCGTACTAGTGGCGATTATTATCGGGATGAACGTGTTTGGTCTAATCGGTGCGATCATTGCGATTCCGATTGCCGGATGCATTAAGGTCTTAATCGAAGAAGTGCCAGGACTGCGCGAAGCGGAGATTGAGGAGCGACGCCGAGAAGAGGCGTAGTAGCAAGTAGCGGCCTTGCAAAAGTTATTGAGAACTAGTTGATGTCAAAACTTTCGCTTTTCAAGTCGCAATAGTATCTGCCGGTTTTTGCCGTGAATTTCAGCACACAGTAGTCGGGGTCGGTTTTGCCGCCTTTATAAAACAGAGTATCACCCTTTCGCCAGAGTTTATCTTTCGTCTCTTGGTCGGTTAGAACTTCCATCTTGCCAACCAACATCACGCCTTCATATTTAATCAATCCCTTACGATAAAAATAAATGCTAGCATGAGGATTCCGGAGGTACTGCCTCGTACGCAACGCAGAGGTATTGGTAGAAAAGTAAAATTCTTTCAAGCCATTATGCTGACGTGGTTTTAGCATAGCTTTGATATTCGGAAAACCATTTTCATCTATCGAGCCGATGAAGCTTATTTTACGTTTATTTATAAAACTTTCTAGTTGTTTTAAATTCATGTCATCCCACAAACTATAATTAAGCGGTGTTATTAATTCATATTATAACAGTTACGAATGAAAATAAGTGACAATGAATTCACTGCCCTGGCCTAAGGCAGATTTGGCGCTGACTTGCCCTTGATCGGCTTTTATTACTGACCGCGCGAAAGAGAGGCCGATACCGACACTGGACGCGCTAGAGCCTTCGGCTTTGTAAAAGCGCTCAAAAATGTGGTGTAAGTCTTCAGGTGCAATACCGGCGCCATGATCGCGGATAGCGATGCGGGTATAGGGCACGCGATCTTCGACGGAAATTTCAACCGTACTACCGATCGGGCTATGTTCGATACAGTTTTTGACAATGTTAGAGAGAGCTTCAGCCTGCCAACGAGGGTCTACCTTAATCTGAGCGGATAAATCGCCGGTGACTTTGAGTTGGATATTTTGAAGGTCGGCTAGGATTTCGACTTTTTCGCGAACTTGAGTAATCAGATCGCTTACCGGCATCACGCGTCGCTGCATGCGAATCGTGCCGTTATCAAACTTGGCGAGGTTCAGTAACGTCGTAACGAGGCTACTCATAGCAGCGACCTGGCGGCTGGAGGAACGCAAAAAATCTTGACGCACGGCAGGCGGCATTTCTGGGTCGCTCTCAAGGTTATCGAGCACAATTTGGAGTGAGGTGAGCGGAGTTTTGAGCTGATGGGAAATATCGGCAAGGGCGGTTTCGAGTTGACGACGGATTTTGCGGTCATATTCGGAGGCTTCTTTGAGCGTGACTGTAATCTTATAAAGTTCATTCGCAAACAACGAGAGCTCATTCTCGCGATTCGATTCAATGCGCAGGTCATAAACGTGATCATTGAGCTTCTGGACATATGTGACAAGGTTGCGAATTTGACGGCGCGCACGCCAATCGTGATAATAAAGATAAATCGCAAGAGCGCAACCGACGCAAAGAATCGCAAGCAACCCAATAGCTAACAGAGCCTTGCCATAGTCCATAGCGCCCGCAGTGGCAAAATCATTTTCCGTATAACCGTAAGTACGCAAGATGTCTTCGCCAGTAGCGCGAGCGTCAGCATTTTCTTGCGCGAGCGCACGGACAAGATCAGCTGAATCGATATCAGGATAACGCTCGGCGACCAGGCCAACTAATTCAGCAGTTTCGTCATTTGATTCAGTACGATAATGCCTCCAGACTCCGAGACTGACGCCCACGAAGATTCCGCCAGCGATTAGCACAATAGTTAGTACCGGCAATGCCGTATGCCAGAGTCGCCGCCACATACTACTTATCCCCCTTGAAGCGATAGCCAAGGCTCTTAACGGTCTGAATCAGGTCGGGCTGACCAAGCTTCTCGCGTAAACGCTTAAGATAGACTGATAGAGTATTATCGTTTACAATGCGACCGGATGCACTATAAATCTCATCAAGTAGGCGCTCGCGCGCAACAATACGACCGGAGTTTTCAAGAAGGCAGCCAAGAAGCTTGCGCTCGAGTGCGGTTAACTCGACCGGAGCGCCGTCGATGCGAACGATTTGTTCATCGTAGTCGAATTCGACATTGCCGACTTGAACTCGATTTGAGACCAAGTGTCGGCGCGCTAGGACGTTCCGAATGCGCAGAAGCAATTCGCGGTTTCTAAATGGCTTAGTAATATAATCGTCAGCGCCGAGTTCTAGGCCACGCACTACGTCTTCCTCGTTGTCGCGCGCCGTGAGGAAAATTAGAGCAATATTAGAATCTTTGGCGCGAATCTGCCCGGCGAGGCCATAGCCCTCTCCATCGGGCAGCGAGACATCAAGCAAGCCTAAGTCGAATTCATGAGCGGCAATCATACTGAGAGCAGCGGCGAAGTTTTCGGCGAGACTGACGTCATAATGCTCGCGCTCAAGGAGATACATAATTCCCTTAGCAGTGAGCGGGTTGTCTTCAACGAGGAGGATTTTCATAGAGTATATTATAGCACAGTGGCATTTTGTATGTACATTGTATTGATATTGTATTAACAATGTACATACAATGTCTTACATTAGATATTTTCGTCGCGGATAGTTTCGATAATATTCTGTTTTTCGACTTGCTTAACCGAGTAGCGCATGATGATACCGATCAGGATGCTGACAGCAACAATCGAGATAATGACGGCCGACCACGGGAATATATAACCGAAATCCATGGCTTCAGCTAATGACTTGTAAATGCCATAAGAGAGCAGGAGACCAATCGGCAAACCGATAATGAGAGCTTTACTGACATACATGAGGCTTTCGAGCCGCACCATGCGCTTAAACTCGCGGTCGGTCATGCCAACGGAACGGAGCATAGCGAATTCCTTGGCGCGCAGAGCAATATTGGTCGTAATTGTATTGAAAATATTGGTTACGCCAATCAACGTTACAACCGCGACAAAGCCATAGAGAAATATACTAATCAATAGATAAATCCGGCGCGACTGAGCCTGGGTTTCCTTAACGTCATCATAAAAGATCCGTTCAAAACGGCCACTAGCCTCGACCTCGTCAAGATATGCGATAATCGGCTTCACATCGTCGATATTTGCGGCGAAGAGCTGGAAGGTATCATTATCGACATCAAGTCGATCGCGCTGATAATAATCTTCTGAAACAAAGGACAAGGTGCCGTAGTAATTTTCAAAACCGAGCGGCTTTTCGTCAATTAGTTTCGTGACCGGGAGCTTAATATTGCCAGAAGTATCATAGGTCTTATAGTTATGTTGGCTCTCGCCAGTGTCGAGATTGAGGGTTTCTTCGCTAGACCATCCGATTAGCTCGACGTCAATCTCATCACCATCACGCAGATCCGGGTGGGCGCGCTCGACGCGATATTGCCCCGTCTCTTCTGCAACCATAGTCCAGTCATTCATGAGCATGACTTTGTTATAATCCTTAGCATTCACGCCGACTGACTGCGCAAAGTCTTCGAAATACTCATGATTCACGAGCGCAAGGCCAATGTCAAGGGCGTTCGTACGGGCGTAATAAGCGTAATCTTTGAGATCGAACTTCTCGACGAGTTCACGGTAAAAATCTGTGTCGGCGCCAGCTACAGCGAGGTCGATGCTGGAATTACCATAGATTGTGCTGCTAGCTTTCATGCCATAGCTCAAGAAGCTAGAGAGGCCGACAAAAGTCGCAACGGACAGTACGATCGAGATGACCGTCGTGCGATATTTTTTGCGACTACGTTTCAGATTTTTGTAGGCAAGAACACCACCGACACCCCAGATGCCACGAATAAAGCCGGGCGTATGAAGCTTCTTTGACTTAATCTTTGTATCGTTGCTACCGCGAATCGCGTCAATCGGAGCAAGCTTGCCGGTACGAATTGCGGGCAATAAACTGGAAAGAATCACTGTCACAAAGCTGAGGCCGATTGTCACCGGGAAAATCCAAAACGGCATTGAGAAAGTAACGTCGGCGACCATCATGCCACTAAGCAAGATATTCATAACTGCGACTAAAATTAATACTGCGATGACACCAAGTATAATGCCGAGCGGGATACCGAGTACGGCAATAACAAGCCCTTCAAAAAGGACATTGTGACGAATCTGACGCGGCGTAGCGCCAATGCTAGAAAGCATACCAAATTGGCGAGCGCGTTCGGTAGCAGAAATACTGAAACTATTACGAATGACGAAGATACTCGTCACGACGATAATCCCGATAACAATAGCGGCCATATGGTAGAGTGCGCTCAGCGTACTATCGCCCATTACACCCTCATAGCGCAAAAGCTCGCTATTAGTCCGAGTATTGATATACCCCGCGCCGCTTGATTCTAGCGCATCGAGAATGCCGTCCCGGATTGTCGCGTAATCTTTCGGCTGGTCGTAGCGAACATAGATATTATACTTGCCTTTCGCATCAGCTGGCAGGGTTGCGAGAGGCTGATATTGTGATTTTGTATAGGCGGCGTGCTGATACTCTTGGTAGGTTTCATAGTCGTCGCCAAGCTCATTTTCAGTCAGGGGAGTCGAATAATAGTATTTCTCGACATGCGCATTCTCTTCAATATATTTCAAGTCTTCGACCGGAACTTCTTCGTACATGTCATGGTAATCGCCAGTATCAGCGACGGTCCAATCGATCATCATCTTTTGAATACTGGTCACCATGCCAACAACCGCCAGAATCAAGGCGGATGAGAGCATAACACCGAGCACGGTGACCAAAGTGCGGCGCTTATTCTCGCGCAAGCTCGCGATTGTGAGTTTCTCTAAAACTTTCATAGTCTACGCCCGCTCGTCTTTAATAATTTTGCCATCCTCAAACGTAATCACGCGGTCCGCCTGGCTGGCGATTTCGAGATCGTGCGTAATCATGATGATAGTTTGGTGGTATTTTTGATTAGAAAGTTTCATGAGCGTCAGAATTTCTTCACCGGATTTCGAGTCAAGGTTGCCAGTCGGTTCGTCGGCAAGAATAATTGCAGGGTCATTAATCAAGGCGCGGCCGATCGAAACGCGCTGCTGCTGACCGCCGGAAAGTTGATTTGGGAGGTGAGACTTACGGTCATTTAGGCCGAGAGTATCGAGCAAGTTCTTCAGACGTTTTTTATCGACACGCTTACCGTCGAGGTCGCAAGGCAGGGTAATATTCTCCACGACATTCAAAATGGGAATAAGATTATAGAACTGATAAATAATTCCGACTTGGCGACGGCGAAAAATTGCCAGCGCGTCGTCAGAAAGTTTATAAATATCTTCACCGTTAATCAAGACTTTGCCAGAGGTTGGACGATCGACGCCGCCGAGCAAATGGAGCAAGGTAGACTTACCCGAACCGCTGGCGCCGACAATGGCAACAAATTCGCCCTCTTCGACCGAGAAGCTAACATGATCGACAGCATGAACTTTGTTCTCGCCTTTACCGTAAGTTTTGACGAGGTTTTCGACTTCTAATATCTTCATATTCTCCTTCTGTTAGATGTTATGAAGTTATTCTAACAAGTCAAGATGACTATGGGGTGACTTTTTGGTCGACTTTAGGCCCACCTTCAGCCTTCTTCGCGGTATTTTTGACATTGTCCTGCGATTTAGATTCCGAGACCGGCTTAGTGACGACCGTTTTCTGACCATCCTTAATTACGACTTCCTGCTTCATATCGGGCTTCTTAGTGCTCGCTGTTTTCTTTTCGTTCCCTTTATCCCCGGTCAAGTCGATCTTTTCAATAATGCGTACAGGCGGGGTACCGGCTGGTTTGTTTTCCTCGGCTTTGGCTGACGGCTTAGGTTTTTGAGTGTCAGATTCCTTGGGTTTGGTATCTTGAGTTTTTGACATAGTTCCCTTTTCAGTCTTCGGCTTTGCTTCGGTTTGTTTAGTCTTTTTAGCCTCATTCGCTTGCGGTTTAATTCCGACCGCCTCACCGTCCTTGCCACTGCTCATCGGAGCCGTTTTCGTCTTCGGTTCGTCATTCTTACCATTATTCGCCGGTGTCGCCTTTGAATTTCCCCGTGCGGCTTTTGCCTTTTTCGCGGCTTGCTGAGCTTCAATGACCGGTAAGTTGCGCGAGCCGGTCGTGACAAGTTTGACTGGTTTTTCCTTTGGTTTCTCGATGACTTCCGGCTCTTCGTCTTCGACTTCTTCCTCAATCACCACGGTCTTGATCTTCGGCATGACAATATGCTCGGCAAGTTTTCCGCTTAGAGCGAAATCTAGAATCCAGAAGATATAGCCAACGATTAAAGTGGCCGTCGCAAAAATTGCGAACCACCAGAGCATGGTATCAATACCAATACTTGGATAGTCCAAAAATTCATAAGGGTAAACTAATGATGCCGAGCGCGACATCAACTCGCCAGACACGAGGATTAGCGCAACATAGACCACAGGTAGAGCCAGCCAATAAAACGGTTCATAGGCGCGCCATTTGCCTTTAGCACTAAACATGACCCACGACATAATCATTAATATCGGCAAGATGAACTCTATCAGTATGACATTCACACCAACACTGGGAATATAACTATCGAGCGCATAGTAAACAATACGAATCAAAAGCAGTAAGACGCCAGAAACGATTAGCCCGCCCTGGAGCATGGGGCAGACTTCGGTGCCGATCGGCCGACGCTTCGCGAGGAGTGCAAATAGCGCGTCAACTATATAATATATGGCAGCCACCAGAGCCACCCAAGTCGCAAATAGACGCCAAGCACTGTCGCCGAAACTCGCAAACTGAATCCAAGTCGCGAGCCCCGCTAGAATCCCAATAATAAAGTCAAATGTCACCATAGCGGTGCGATTTTGTATATGCATGATTTGATTATACCATAAGTTGGATAAAACAGTGCGCGGCCGTAAAAACTGGATTAAAGTTCCTCACACCAAATCAGCTCGCCATCAGAATCACGGCATTCCACTTTTGCTTCAGCAATATAGAGCAGTTGAAAATCTGGGTTATCGAGCGTATAGCCCGCTTCTTCCGCCCAATCAAATTCCGCGAGAACCGCCTTCTTTGCGCCTAGGTTGTCGCTATCATCCAGTAAGCGACAGGTAATCCTGATCCAGTTTTCGCCATCATAAGCCACAATACAGGCGTGATTATTCTCAGCCAGTTGTTTCGATACGGACTTATTTTTCATCGTCATGGCGTATATTTTTCCGCCATATAATACCGGGTCGCCAAACGGGCGACAAGTCGGTAAACTTTTATCTAAAGTCGAGACATAGTTTACTGGTTCGCCGTTTACCTTGGCTCTATTCTTTAGGAAATCGAAAGTTCTATTCATTTATTCCCTCCACATTCACGCACACTTTTAATATCCTGCAATTCAAAACGATATTTTTGCGTCGCTTCGGGATGCTTCGTGCGGTCAACTTCGGAAACAAACATATCGTATGGGCGAATATATAACGCATTATCGCCATACAACGCGCGATAGACGACATATTTTTCTTTGGTCTCGCTATGAGTGGCGATATCTTCTACGAGATACAGGTCGCCCTTGAAATGTTTATAGATACGCTTAACTTTTATCTCATTCACTTATCTGTTCCTCCATTAGTTTAATGATCGCATCATAAAATGGCTGGCGATTTACCATTACGCCAGCACTAATCATTTCCTTAAATTCATCCAATGTAGCTAATTTGACAGCTTGGACTTCACTAATCTGCAGAGTTAGGTTTTTGATGTTAATCTCTGGAATCCGGACAACGAAACAATCAAAAATTTGACGGTCGATAATTTGTTGATTGTCATACACGGGCTTGCTAGTTTTTTGATAACTTATGACATGCGTCAAGTCTTCCGGCTGTATTTGAATACCAACCTCTTCAGCAGTCTCACGCAGAGCGGTAGTAAGCGTATCCTCGCCAGCGTCGACATGGCCGGCAGCAGCAATGTCCCATTTTTCGGGATTAGTTATCTTGGTTCTGCTGCGCTGTTGTAGGAGAATTCGATTTTCGGAATCGATAATCGCAACAGCTGCAATTTTATGCCATAATCCTTCTCGGTGAACCTCGTCGCGCGTAGCTACGCGCCCAGTTTTAATTCCATGCTCGTCCAAGACGTCAATCATTTCCGACATTGACACCTCCTCGCTAAGTCCGATTGTTCTCTACTGACAGTAGAGAACAAGACTAGTCTTGTTCGTAAACTCATAAACTCTCCGATTATTTACTCTATTATAACATCTAGGGCTATGATTTCTTGCGATAATTCTTCACAGCTTCGGCCAACGCCTCGTGACCCAGCACGGAACAGTGGAACTTATGCTGCGGCAGTCCGCCGAGGAATTCGGCGATTTCTTCCGGGCCAATCTTCAACGCCTCGTCCAAAGTTTTGCCCTTCGCCAACTCAGACAACGCAGAAGTCGAAGCAATCGCGCTCGCGCAACCATAGGTCTTCCATTTCACGTCGACAATCTTATCATTCTCAACCCGAATAAACATTTTCATCTGGTCACCGCATATTGGATTTCCGACAATCCCCTCTGCATCATGTTCATACTTGTTTTCGTCGCCCATCAGAAAATTAAGCGGATTCAAAAAATGTTCTTTGACAACCTCCGAATAAACCCAACCTTCGCGATCAGTATTATCCATATTATGCTCCCACCTTTATCGTACTCATGCCTTGTAATTTTCGTATGATTCCCGGTAGCACAGCCATAACTCTTTCAATATCCTCTTTCGTAGTGTCTAGCCCCAAACTCAACCGAATACTGCTATGCGCTACTTCGGCGTCATGTCGCGCCGCCATCATGACATGACTTGGCTTGATATCGCCTGCCGCGCAAGCGCTACCAGTGCTAACGCAAATCCCCTCGGCGTCGAGATATAGCTGAATGCTTTCACCCTCAGCCGCCTGAAAACTCATATTCAAAATCCCGGGCAGGCAACCTTCATCTGGACTGTTGCAGCTACTATACGGTACTTCCGCGAGAATCCTTCGCTTCAACTCATTTTTCAATTTCGTCACTTCGGCCCATTTCCGGCAACTCCACTCTTCCCAGCACCACCTGGCCGCCGCGCCCAGTCCGACAATACCCAAGATATTACTCGTACCGGCCCGCCGACCTTCTTCCTGCTTACCGCCGTACATCAAATTGCGATACGGCACTCCATTCTTTACATACAACACGCCAGCGCCAATCGGTCCGCCAATTTTGTGCGCAGAGAAACTTAAATAGTCGACGCCTAATTCCTTTACATCAACCTTAATCTTCCCAACCGCCTGCGTAGCGTCAGTATGTACATAAGTGTTGTATTTTTTACAACACTTTACGTATTCCTTAATCGGCTCAATCGTTCCCAGCTCGTTATTCGCAAGCATAACCGACACTAGGTCCGCTATTTTCGCTTCCTTTTCAATATCTACCGTATCAACTCTTCCCCACCGGTCGACCGGCAGCACGACCAGCTCTCCGGCTCGCGCGCGAGCCGCCTCTAGTACAGATGGATGCTCTACGCTGCTCGTCACAATCCGCTTACCGCGAAAAATCTCCATGACGGTGTTGTTCGCCTCGGTGCCGCCAGACGTAAAAATGATTTCTTCTGACTCAGCATTAATTAGTCGCGCAACCCGTACACGAGCCTCTTCAATGAGCTTTTTCGCATTCCAACCCTCGTAGTGCAAAGCCGCCGCATTCCCCAGCTCTGCGTCCATAGCATCCAGCATCGCTTGCTTGACGCATGGTAGCATCTTTTCGGTCGCCGCATTATCCAGATAGACTCTTCGCACTTAATATTACCTTTCTATAGTCCCAAAAACTCTTCAATCCTTGCTTGCATCACGGCTTCGGATAGTTCAGTCTTATTTTCAACATTCTGCTCTTCACTTTTATCCATTCTACCTCCTTGTATATTCAACGATTTCATATTTAGCCCCGTCATATTCGCTATCTTGTATTATTTCGCGATGCCACTTACTTTTGTCGAACTCTGGAAACAGCGTATCCGCCGGCTTCACACCATCCACCTCGGTCAGATAAATTTTCTCGGCTGCTGGTAAAAACATTTCATACAAGCTCGCGCCACCGATCACGAATTTCTTCCCCGATACTGTCTTTAGCGTATCTTCTAGCTCTTCGCGCGTGCACCACTCAACATCCGCGCTCTCGCCTTTCCGGCTCGACAGCACGATATTGCGTCTCCCCGGCAACGCTCGTCCAATACTTTCAAAAGTTTTGCGTCCCATAATCACCGTACTGCCTTTGGTCGTCTCGCGAAAGAACTTCATATCCTCGGGAATATGCCAAAGCAGCCCACCGTCTTTACCTAGTCCACCGTCCTTACTTACGCAAGCAATCATGTATAAATCTTTCATTATTCTTGCCTCAAAATCTTTCCTGTACCATATTCTAAATGTAGCAACCTCTGATTCCTCGACCCGCGGAACTTCAGCGTCAAATCACGCTCGGCCAGGATGAACGGACCGTCAATCAAAGCATCAAGACTTTTCAGAAATTCCCATTTCGCACCGCCGGCCTCTTTTAGCTGCTCATAGGTATAGCCGCTAAAACTCCAGACATTCCAGCTTAGTTCCTTGCGGCACCATTCGCTCAGCTCGAGACACGCCTCAGGTTGTTCAAATGGTTCACCGCCGCAGAAAGTAATTCCAGTCTGGCCTTTGAATTCACGCAACTTTTGCTTCACCTCATCAACTTCTACTAACACTCCAGCGTTAAAGTCCCAAGTTTCGGGATTCTGGCATCCCATACAATGGCGAGCGCAACCCTGGGTCCAGAGCACGGCCCGAAGGCCGTACCCGTTGACGATGTTGTCGCGCTCTAGTGGACCAGAAAGTCGAATCTGCACTACTTCTTCCCCGTCATTGTTTTTTGCGTGCGTTTAGCGGCTTCACGCTTACTCTTCTCTTCTACGCTATACACGCCGTTCAGATTACATTTCACGTCATGCTTCACGCGGTCATGTTCCTCGGCTTTCTTACCGTCATTCCAACGCTCGAGGCTACCTACTAGGTATCCAGTAATCCTTCTTAGTCTTTCGAATGGTACATCACCCTCACTCTCAATCCGGCCACAGCTTGGGCACCTATCGCCCTCAATAATCCCTGAATAGCCGCAAACTGGGTCGCGGTCGACTGGGTGGTTGACGGAACCGTAGCCAATACCGCTTTCTTTCATCTTGCGAATCACCGCTTCAAATGCTTCGATATTGTCGCTCGGGTCGCCATCAAGTTCGATATATGTAATATGTCCAGCGTTACAAAGAGCATGATACGGAGCCTCGATCTCAATCTTTTCAAAGGCGCCAATCGGATAATACACCGGGACATGGAAACTATTAGTATAGTAGTCGCGCGTATTGACACCCTCGATCGGCCCATATTCCTTACGGTCAATCTTAGTAAACCGACCAGCCAAGCCTTCCGCTGGAGTCGCGAGTAGCGTAAAGTTCAGCTTATATTTCTTGCTATAAGCGTCGCATTTCTCGCGCATATGAGTAATAATATCAAGACCGAGCTCACGTGATTCCTCATCTTCGCCGTGATGTTTGCCAGTCATCGCCACCAAGCATTCCGCTAAGCCGATGAATCCAATACTCAAGGTACCATGCTTAATTACGTCGCGCAAAGTATCATTCCAGCCTAGCTTTTCGCTACCGAACCAGTTACCTTCACCCATGAGGAATGGGAAGTTGCGAACGTGCTGATTAGCTTGGAACTCATACCGCTCCAGCAATTCGCCAGCGACCAGATCCATCTTCTCGTCAAGTTCTTTGTAAAACCCGGACCAGTCAGCTTCCTTACGCTCACCAAGCGCGATACCGTGCTTAATACCGAGACGTACAAGGTTAATCGTCGTAAAGCTAAGGTTTCCGCGTCCAGTTGCGATGCCATTACTCTCCGGGAAAATGCTACCGAAGACACGCGTACGGCAACCCATAGTTGCGATTTCCGTACGATAATCACCTGGCTTGTAATCCTTCAAGTTGAACGGTGCGTCGATAAAGACAAAGTTCGGGAACAAGCGCTTCGCGCTGACTTCCATACTCTTCTTAAACAAGTCATAGTTCGGGTCTTCAGGGTTGTAGTTCACGCCTTCCTTGACCTTGAAAATTGAAATCGGGAAAATTGGAGTTTCACCGTGACCAAGACCGTCCTCGGTCGCTTCAAGCAGACACTTGCTGACTAATCGACCCGCCGGAGTCACATCAGTGCCGAAGTTAATACTAGTGAACGGTACCTGCGCACCGGCACGACTGTGCATAGTGTTCAAATTATGGATAAAGCCCTCCATGGCTTGGAAAGTCTGACGCTCAACGTCTTCGTTCGCGCTCTCGATAATATCGGCCGGAAGCTTCAGCTTCTTTAGCGCCTTCTCATCACCATATTCCAGATTCTCCGGGATCTTAACCGTCAATTCTTTGTTGCCACTAAAGCGGTTGTACTGCCTAATAGCTCGGTTCAGCGCCTTGCGGAAGCTCTTGTTGACGCCTGGTGCCATGGCGTAATCGAAGTTCGGAATACTCTGACCACCATGCTGTTCATTCTGGTTCGCCTGAAGAATAATAGCTGCGAGCGCACCATAGCTACCAATGCTATTCGGCGTGCGGAGATGCCCGTGCCCGGTATTAAAACCGCCATCTGCGAATAGCTGTAATGGATCGGTCTGGCAGCAAGTTAGCGTACCGGTCGCATAAAAGTCCAGGTCATGAACGTGAATCTCGCCGTCATCATGAGCCTTAGCATATTCTGGTTTCATCAAAATCGTCTTCGCAAAAATCTTCGAACCTTCGGCGCCGAATTGAAGCATTTTACCCATCGCACTATTTCCGTCGACGTTAGCATTACTACGCTTTACATCTGAATCTTCGGAGGCATCGGCAATTGCAATAGTTTTGTAAATATTCATCAAGTTGCTTTTCGCTTCGCGAATACGGTTACGCTCTTGACGATAAGTAATATATTCCTTCGCTGTCTTCTTGAAGGCCGATTCCATCAGGACTTCTTCAACGATATCTTGGATCTGTTCGACGCTGGGAGTGCGTTGCTTGATAGTTTCGGTCGCACGTTTGACAGCCTTATCGGAGAGTTGCTTCGCGCGGTCGTATTTGAATTCCTCGGTAACTAAACCGGCTTTCGCAATCGCTTCAGTAATTTTTTCAGGATCAAAATTCGCTATTTTCCCATCCCGCTTGACAATTTTTTTGAACATAAAAAATATTACCTCCTCTTTGTACCTAGTGATATTTTTATTTTTAATTATTATTAATTGTTATTGATTGTAATTGTCTGACGCTATATGTAGTGTCTATATTTATTTTAAGACACTAGATGTGGGGTGTCAATGTAAAATGTGTTGTATTAATTACAACGAAATTGTTTATGCTTAAACGGCTATTAAAGGTACTTTGCTTGGTTATTCTTGGCGCTGGAATTTCTTGTACAGTTCGATTACTACAAGCGGCGCCACGAAGGCAACTAGAGCCGTCGCGATAATTGCGATTAGTGGCGTTGCGACCGTACCAGCGAGGACGGCAAGCGGGCCGAAAATTGCCGAGATCTGGAGTAAGACTGCAACTAGCAGCGCCCACCAGAAACCATGATGGCGCACTTTAAGGCGCCGCCAAGCCGACTCATAAAGCCCGCGCGCTGAAATCGCGCTGCTCCACTGCATAACAACTAAAGCCGTGAAGGCAAGTGTATTAGCCTGTTCCGCTGAACCAAGGACGAGTTTCGCAATGAAATACGTACCAAGAGTCATACCCGACATCAATACAGCAATAATAATCATGCGAATTACCATACTAGTCGGTAAAATCGGGGCGTCTTTCGGCTGCGGCTTACGACGCAAAATTTGCGACTCGTCTGGTTCGAGACCGAGAGGAATCACGAGTAGCGAATCGGTGACGAGGTTAATCCAAAGGATTTGAATCGGAGTCAGCATTTGCTCGCCGAAAAGCACGAGTGAGCCGATCATCGTCAGAGCCTCGCCGGCATTGGTCGCGAGGAGATAACCGAGCATACGTCGGATATTAGCTAAGACCGTCCGACTCTCGCGGATCGCCTCCGTAATATTTTTGAAGTTATTATCCAGAAGGACAATGTCTCCAGCGTCTTGGACGACTGATGGACTATCGCCCATCGCAATCCCGACATGAGCACCGACGAGAGCTGGAACGTCATTAACGCCATCGCCGGTCATCGCACAAATTTCGCTCTGTTTGATCGCATTCAAAATACGGAATTTATCTTCTGGTGTCACACGAGCGAAAACTGTCACCGATTTTACCATATCAGTCAAATCCTCGTCGGCGATATTGCCTAATCTTGAACAGTCAAGAACTTCGGAAATGTCGTGCGCTAGACCAAGCTCGCGACCAATCGCATACGCCGTACCAGCGTGGTCGCCGGTGACCATCTTCGTCTTCACGCCCATCTTGGCGTTTTGCTTGATGGCGCGGGCAGCCTCGGGGCGAATAGCATCGGCAATCGCAATAAAGCCTTCAAACTGGAACCTATCATCTTTGCTTAACCGACCAAGTTCGTTGATTTCACTGTTGATTTGACCGCTGGCAATAGCGACGACTTTGTAACCCTTACCGGCAAGTTCATTTAGCTTCAGTTCGATCTTCTCACGCTCAGCAGCTGTAAGCCTAGAACGATTGATAATCGTCTCCGGTGCACCCTTCACCGCAAGTTCAAGTTTGCCATCTTCGCCGCGGTACAAATTACCAGAAAGTTTCAAACCTTGGTCGAAGGCATAAGAACGTAACGGTTCGAGTTTATTGCAATCAAGTTTCCAACTAGCGAGATAACTAATAATCGAAACGTCGAGCGGGTCAGCCGGAGTCGAGCCACCCTCGGCATCAATCAGTGTCGCTTCGCAAAGGGCCGTACGAGCGAGATGTTTGCGAAAATTCGCAGCGCCACTAGGCGACCAAACTTCGCGTAGCTCCAGTCGATTCTCGGTCAGAGTGCCGGTTTTATCGCTGGCAATCGTCGTCACGATGCCGATTGATTCAATCGCTTTCAGTTCCTTAATTAAAGCCTGCTTGCGCGCCATGCGCTTCGCACAGAGCGCCAAAATAATCGAGATCGCAATCGGTAATCCTTCCGGCACGGCCGAGACAATCATGGCAAGCATAAATTTCAACGCACTGAAAATTTCAATCCCATCGACTAATTGCACAACGAGGACGATAATTGCTAGAACAACAACTACGATAGCAATCTTGACAACGAGCTGATTAATTTTTTCGGAAATCGGGCTACTTTCTTCCACCGAGGAAGCGAGCGAAGCGATACGGCCATACTCAGTGTCATCACCAGTTGCCGTGACAACGAATCGTCCGCTACCGGTTAGGACGAAAGATCCAGAAAAGACCATATTGCGCTGCTCGTAGACTTTTTTCATGCCAGAAATCGCACGAGCATCCTTGGCAATTGCTTCGGATTCGCCGGTCAGCATTGCCTCGTCGGCTAGCAGTCCAGATTCTTTAACAATGCGCCCGTCGGCCGGAATCCGATCACCCTCGCGCAAAATCACGATGTCACCCGGTACAAGTTCAGATGCATCCAGCGCCTGCTCTGTGCCGTCGCGAATTACAGCAACGGCCTGCTTCGTACTGTTTTGTAGCGAACGAAGAATACGGTCAGTCGAGAAGCGCTGAATATAATATATAGCGGTGTCAGCAATGATAATAACTCCAATCGCAATCGTCTCAATCCAGTCCTGCTGCACTGCCGACAGAATAAAAGCGGCGACCAAAATCACCATGAAGACATCCAAAAACGGTTCGATTAACTTGCGCCAAAGCGGAGTTTCGCGAACATGAAGCGAATTTTTACCATATTTTTCTTGGCGTTTTAAAACTTCCTTCTCGGTAAGGCCAATTTCAGGATCGACGGAAAAATCCGCCAAGGTTGCTTTTACGGTCTGATTATAAAAATTCGTCATAAGATTAGTATAAGGGTGATGGAGAGTTTTGTCTACCAGCGGCTATTCCTTGATAAAGTCAACGATGTCCGACCAAACTTGCTGTTTATCCTTTTCATTCAAAATCTCATGACGCATGCCGGGATAAAGTTTGCTCTTCACGTCACGATAACCGCGGTCGCGCATAAAATCAACTGCCTTCTGAAAATCTTTTTGACTGATAATGCAGGGGTCGTTCGCGCCGGCGATGAAGAAAATTGGCAAATCGGGGCGGTCAACTTTCCAGCCGGATTTACTATAGGCGGTTTTCATAAGGCTAAATAGATTCTCAAAACCGTTGAGCGTAAAGACGAAGCCGTCGCGCGCGTCAGCGTCATAGGCCGCCACAACTTCCGGGTCACTGACGATCCAGGAGTTTTCGCTAGGGTAGTGCTTAGCAAGACTGACAGTTTCGCCGTTCTGACGAGCGAGCTTGGCAGACCTTTCGTTATATCCGCTAAAGGACAAGTTTTGAACAAGTGGGCTGCGATAGTGTTCGCCCTTGAGAGCTTTTAATAGTTTGACCACGAGACGCCCAGCGCCGGCTCCGAAGCGTTTGCTTGGTGAGCCGCAGACGATGAGCCGATCGATATCGGCGTCGTATTTTTTCGTATAGCAACGCACAATTAGTGAGCCCATACTATGACCAAAAAGTGTCAGAGGCAGTCCGGGAAAACGCTCACGTAGATAAAGTGTAAGTTGATGTACGTCGTCAACAATTCCCTGCGCGCCCTCCTGATAAAAATAACCATAATCTGTTTCGGACTTAACGCTGGCACCATGGCCACGATGGTCATGAATCAAAACAATAAAACCTTGCGCCGCACAGTAATCCATAAAATCATGATAGCGTTCGCGATGTTCCGCCATACCGTGTACTAACTGTAAAATCCCGATTGGGTGTTCTGGAATGCGCAGGCTGACGCCCAATTCGAGACCATCGTGCTGACTTCTAATTGTAAATTCTTCAACTTTCATAAAAACTCCTTGGAATCATTTTAGCACAACAGGTTCACAAAACTCAGACTTGTCGATCAATGAAAATCGTACTATAATCGTTTTAACCATTACAAGTAAGGTTCGAGGAGGTAGAATGAGCGAGCCGTCTAATAGTAGCCCGGTTTCCGGTGCTGCGCAACCAGCAGCTAAGGCTGGGAGTGTGTCAGTGGCGCCCGACGCACAAGGTACGGATACGAGTCAAGAGTCTAATATTCAGTTTCGATCGTCGGAGATTGGAAAAATCACTGCGCGGCAAGAAGACCCGTTCAAGGAGCATAAGGCGCGGGCAGCCGAGCGGAAAAAGCAGAACGAGAAAACACGAAAGATGATTTTGATTCTCTTAATCGTAGGCTTACTAATCTTGTTGACTGGCCTGGGGATCTGGTGGATCATCGCAACGTTGAGCCGGCCGGAACCAGAGGAAATGACTTTTCTGCAGGATGAAACAATCAAGGATATTCAAACCAGCGCGAATGAGATCTACAATGCGGAATCAGACGATAGTGACGAACAAAATATTGAAGGCGCAGTAGAGTATTATGAGGAACAGAAGAACGAGGCGGCAACCATTGATGATCGCAACCGCATCACAATTGCCGAAATGTTATTTTATGCAGCGAATAGTTACCCGGAGCGTGTAGTTGAAGTCGGAGACCGGATTAATCCTGATGAGTTACCGCTGGACGAGGCTCTGACTTACTGTAATGCGATGGTAAATGCCTGGAACAGTCTTGGAGAGCCCGAAAATGCGGAGCAGTGCGAGGAGTTTATTGAAAATAACACAATGATTGATACGAACGGAGTGGGATAGGATGAAAATTGAACAACAAATCGCGAAACGTACTACCCACTACATAGCTATTGCTTTAGCGTTGATGGCTATTCTGAGCTTGCCAATACTAATAGCGCACCCGCGCCAGGCTCTTGCGGCAGCCAATGCCGATGGCTGCGAGGAGCAAGCGGTTTTAGGCGGCGTAGCAGTAGGCGGAATCCCAGCAGTCCAAAGTGCCTGTACAAACTGTCGAAATAGCACAGGTCTGCGCTGGGGAGCCCTATGGATTAGCAATGCTGCTGGGGGTGGTCCAGGCCAAGCATTAGTGCTGGCAAATCGCGAAGTCGGTGGGCGCGATAGGACGGCAACTTTTGATATTCATGGGATGGTATACGGGTGCGGGCATAATACCGAAGTTCCATACCAAGTTACGGCCGTCGATACGGATTTGCGCGATAGCAGTGGTAGCTCAATTCCAGGAATCACCTACCAGAGCCGTTCGATTCCGCGCGGTTATACGCAAACGCAATACGAATGGTCCGGAGGAGGTAGCCTTGGTGGAAATACAATTACCGATTTGGATACATTCTTCTCATCTTCAGACAGTACTTGTACTGACTTGTCAAACGGAGCGAAAGACTGTCGACGTACGGTGCAAGTTTATCGATGCTTTAATATCTCGGGGCAAGGTTGCGGTAGCGACCCGTCTGAAGTTCGTGCAATTATCAATGATACGACGAATGACGAAAACAAAAACCGTTTTTACTCTAAGTCTACAGTTGAAATTCCTGAGCAGGGTTCAGATATATCCGGCTACAGTGCGACTAGCGCCGCCGACGGGTCAGCAAGAGTCGAGATTAGTACGGATGAAGCTAATGTGACAGTCAACTTCAAACATGAATTATTCTACGAAGTAACTAATCCATTTGGCGCAAATGACACCGTACAGGCGCCGTCAGTAGATTGGAAAATTCGAACGAAATCCGGCACAGAGAGCGGGGATGCTTGGGCGAATAAAGACTGGCAGGATAAGCGTGGAGCGACCGGGACTTGGACCTCGCCGAGTGGAAAAGAAAGCCAGAATAGCGGAGCGACAATCGGAAACGATACGGTGACTGTACAGTTTACGGCAGCTGACAGCGGAAAGACGAAGCGGGTTTGCCGGCGCGTGAGGTATGAGAAAAAATACGTCGACTTCGTCGTAAATGGTCTGGCCGGAGCAGGTTACAACTGGATTGTCGAAGGCGGTAAAAACGCCGCGAATTCACAGGCCTGTGCCTATATTACATATATGGGTTCAGACGAGAACGGCAAGGATCCTCTGGCTCAAGCAAATGTGGGGCTAGGGGCATCAGCGGGATCAGAATACGCAATGCTAGCAGGAGAAGATGCAACGTTGGCAATTAGCGGTGCGGCGAACGGAGTCAAAACACGGCGCCTAATTGGCAAGGAAGCAGTGGTATTTAATCATGGCGCAGGAATTTCATATGATGCAAGCCTAGTCGCAGGGGCAGCGAGATTCAAGGGGACGGATTTATGTAATCTGTTCTGGGGGCGGAATCCGCAACCACTTGCTTGTAGTCGGCTGACGCGCTATACAGTTGATTATGCGGACAGAGCCGAAAACGGGGCGTCAGGCAGCGACACGACTAGCGAGACGGCGACCGTGGCCGTGCCAGACGATATTGGTCAGAAATATTGCAACTCGTTCGGCTATAAGTTCCGATATTTTTACGGCATTAAGGCGAATGGTGCGAGCAGCGTAACTTACACCTCGGAACCAGCAAAGGACTACACCTATGTTGCGCAGCCAGCCTGCCGGACGATTGCCAAAAGGCCGACAACGGCGTTCTGGAATGGGGGTTTACTAGTTTCTAGTCAGGATAATCAAGGTTACAGCATTATAATGTCGCTCGCGAAACGGCATTTGATTGATGGGGTCGGACCAACGCTGGGGTATATGACTCCGGCTGGGAGCACCCAGCTAGAAAACGCCGAAGGCATACCTGTAGCAGGCGATTCGCGCAATCTCTACGGTTCATGGTCAGAATATCTGGCGGCGTCGACTGGCAAGATGGATAAAAGTAAGGCGATTGCTTCGGGCGCAAGTATTAGTAATGGTACAGGCTTAACATCGACAAATAACGCAGTTTGTAATAACGCAACTTCGCCTTGGTCGACGAATTCGCCGCTCACGATTTCCAATGTTGGATGCGACCTAGCGGGTGCTGGATCCAACCTTAGCTCGAGCGCTTTTCGGACGCGATTGACGGCATACCTAGAAAAGGTAGGTAGTGATCCGGCGGCAGGAGTGACAGTTATTGGTGATAGCAATACAGATATTACGATTAGCAGCGCAAGTGGAAGTTACGTTAATAATTCTGCGAACGATGATACAAATTATAATGTACGGAGTTTGCCGCAGACGATTATTTTCGCAAATAATGTCAAAGTAAAAAGTGATGTGACGCGGATTGACGCTTGGATTATTGCGAAAGGCGAAGTCAATACTTGCGTAGATTATGCAGAAGGCACGGCCGGTGGTACTGGAACGACAAGCGATGGCGTAGGGAATGCGGGTAATGCATGTACGCAGCAGCTAGTCTTCAACGGGCCAGTAGTAGCGGGCAGCATGAAGTTAAACCGGACGTTCGGAGCAGACTCGCAGGCGCAGATGAGCAGAGGGTTGGCGACGAATGGCGCCGCTGGGTACTCAACGCGCCAGAGTTCGGCAGAAGTATTTAACTTGCGTGCGGATAGTTACCTCTGGGGCTATGCTCAAGCTTCGAGATATGGCTCGAGTTATAATGAAGCGTATAGCCGCGAGCTGGCGCCGAGATATTAGTCTAGAAAAGACTCCCTCACTGGAGTCTTTTTGGTATATTAAGCCTTTTTCTTAAAATAATCTTTCCCAAGACCGCAAAGCGGACATTTATAGTCGTCTGGCACTTCATCGCCATAGTAAACGTAGCCACAGGCCGTACAAACCCAAGCGGTCTTTCCCTGCTCACTCTGGGTTTTAGTCAACTTGCCCTTATGTTCTTGGTAATAAGCATAGCTCATAGGCCTCTCATCTGAAAAAACATCGCCCTCTACCATCCGCCCAATATAAAGCGTATGCGTCTCGGTATCAATCGCATCAACTTTCTCGCAGAGCATGTAGCCGAGCGAAGCTTTGATGACCGGAACGCCATCGGCTTCTTCGGTCTCGCACTTGGCGAACTTATCACAATCTTTAGAGCAATTAAAGCCAAAAGTCTGGATGATCTCAGGGTCCGCATCTTCGCCAAGGACCGAAAGGGCGAAGGTGTCGTTTTCGGCGAGTAGCTTATGGGAATGATTCGTCTTCGCAACTGCAACCGAAATCAACGGCTGGTCGCCGGCACTGACACGGGAGACTGCGTCGACAATACAGCCCCCTCCTTGAGTAGTCAGGACATAGACGCCCTGGGTAATTTTACGCGTAATCTTAGAATTCTTCATTTTCCTCCTTCGAGTCTCATATATTGTAGCACGTTTTATGATTTTACGGTGTGCTAAAATGAAGAAGTGGAGGGCAAGCTCCATGGGACCCGACTACAACATCTGAGGTCAAGCTCCAGTTGTAATAAGTTCCCTTTTGAAAGATCGTGAAGTCAGACTCTCAAAGTCAGAGGAAAAATTGTGAGTGCAGGAATTAGTCTGATTACGGTTAGGCTAAGTGCGGACTGGCTTCTTTTGCTCTAGCGCTAGGTTATGTTTGGCTTTTGTCCGTAGCGGGCATACTAATCTTACCGGCGGTGGTGTCGCCAACGTCGGTAGCAACGGCTACGACTGGTCGCGTACGGCAAATTCGTCTACCAACGCCTATCGTCTCAACTTCAACCCTACGGATCTCAATATGAATGCGACAAATCGCTACTGGGGTTTCCCCCTCCGCTGGGTTTGGCCACGGTTTGGTGCCGATCTTTCGGAAAACTGAGTTCAGCATATGGCTTTTGTCCGTAGCGGGTATGTGAATATTACAATCGGTCAAGCTGGTATTATTGGTGGCAATGTCTACGTTCGTTCACGTACTGCTAGCAAAGACACGAACGCTTACATCCTTGCTTCTGCGATTAGTATGGTTTATCCATCATATAGCGATGTTCGTTTTTATGGTTTCCCCCTCCGCTGCCTCTACCCAGGTAGTGCCTAATGGAGGAAAAGGAAGTATCTGGAGATGCTACCGGTACGGCAGCGGAGGGGGAATCCAAAATAAGGAACATCGCTACCGGATGGATTAAGACCAGTGGAGTTAATATAGAGAATATGGGTCTTAGTAGACGAGCTTGATGTACGAGACCACCAATAACCATTACTTCCGATATACCCGGCTTGATTGTAACTAAGGAATATGCCACCACTACGGACAAAAGCCAATGGCAACTGTACTATGGTGGTGGCGCCGGAGGTGCCGGAAGTAGCAATATAATAATTCATGATATTATAGAGGGCCTACATTAGTATTATTTTTTGCGACGTTAAAATTTTTAGAAAAATTTTAACCTCCGAAGCTATTCTTAACAGAGGTAGTTAGCAAAAGTTAGGTTAGAAAAATTGGATTTTTGTAAGCTAGATCCATACATTAATTTCGCGATTGGACGGGAGATTTTTCTGATATGAAATAGCTGCTGTTGCTTGCGACTGAAAACAAATAAGACCAAGAAAATGTAAAAAATACATTTTCTTGGTCTGGTGCCCGCGACTGGATTTGAACCAGCACGCCTTGCGGCATATGCTCCTAAGGCATACGTGTATACCAATTTCACCACACGGGCAACGGTTCTATTATAGCATAAAACTTCCTGAAATGGCAAAAGTAGGGCGCCAAAAGCACCCTACTTAATACTAAAACTTAGCGTAAGCTAATAATACTACACTGCCCAGTTTTGTCCGAAAAAGTCGCGCTAAAGGTCTGGTTATGTTTATCTACCCAGGTATAGCGCTTCGAGGTATCAGTTTTACCGGCCAATGCGCCTTCGACGCCACCGAGCTGCTTGACCAGCTCGTCGTAAGTGAACGATTCGCCGCTCTCCAACTTTTGTTTCAGCTCAGTGAAAATTGACAAATCAACATCATCATTCGCAATTTTGGTCCTATCAATAGTCGCCTGCAAGATATAGCTACTACCGCTCTTCTCGCGTGCGATACTTTCTTTGCTATTAAACTTCCATTTTGCCGTGCCCGTAGTCTCATCAGTCTCTGGCTCGACGCCAATTACTTCCGTAATTTTCTCAATACTATCGCCAGTTTCGATCTCCTTGATACACTCCGTGATAACGCATTTCGTTTCAATCGTTTCCTCTTCGACCGTGTTCAACCCAACATCGGCATTCTCTTCGGCGCTCATGAGCAAATATAGCCCGATTAATGCAACCGCGGCGATGAGCGCAATCACAAGCGCGACGATCTGCACCGGACTTTTCTTGCTACCTTGGTTTGACGCCTTGGTGCTGGTCTTAGCTTGACTTTCTTTTTCCATTGATACCTCCTTGTTTATACCATCATAACATAGTTTTTTGGTAAATGCCGATACCGGCAGCAGCATAATAACGCGCCGTTAAGAGCTGAAACCCAGCTAGTTCTAGCTCACCTAAACTTCCCGGATATGACAATACTAAAATCCCGCCCGGCATCAGGAGTTCACCTAGCGCCTCGACTTCTGATTGCTGAAAGTTGTCATACGGGGGGTCGGCGATAATGAGATTGAACTTCCCTTGCCAATCTGTCCGCTCAGTCACTGCCGCAACTGCTTCAGCCAAGACCTCCGCCGCAGCTCCGATACGCGATAGGTTCTCGCATAGAATTCGCACAACCGCTGGTTGTTGCTCGACGAAAACTACGCTGGTAGCACCCCGACTAAGCGCCTCGATACCGAGTGCGCCGGAGCCGGCGTAAGCATCCAACACCCGCGCGTCAGCAATCCAGGGTTGCAAAATATTAAACAGGGCATTTTTCTCCCGCGCGCCCATCGGATGAGTGGCGGAATTATGGGGAGACGTGAGCTTCGTACCTTTGTATTTTCCGGCGATGACGCGGAGATCAGTTGCCGCGGAGCTACCTCTACCGTCGCGCAAAAAGCGTGTCATCGTTTCACCTTCCGAGCGCGATGCAAGCCATAAGCTTCTTCGGCCGCCGAATACCAGAGCAAAGCAATAACGCGAACGATTTCCGGCAAGAGCTGATTCTTGGTCGCCATAGCGAGATCAACCGTCCAACCATCTTGACGGAATTGATCATACATCGCTGCAACCTGTAAGCGGTCAATTGCCTCGTAGAGTACTTTTTTCGGCTCGACGAGGCAAAATTCCTCGGAATTCACATGCGGCATGATTGTGCGCTCAGGCAAAGCGGCGGCAATCACCGCGACGCCGTATTCGTAACCAACATGCTTCGACATGTAGCCGCCAGCCCCCCAATAAAGCCAGTTATTGCGCGCAGTTTCGAGAGCACTGCGGCCGTGCATAATACCCTTAATTGGTTCGCCGAAGATTTTGATGAATTCCTTGTTCGACATTAGCTCTTCCTTGGCCTCAGACAGCGGAAAATGGTGCGCCGGAGTCAGACTGTCGGTTATCTTGTGCGCCATCCAGGCCGCTTCAAACGCCGCGCGAACCTCATCGTGTTTTTTGAGGGCTTGGACGAGATTGTGGCGGTGATCTGCGATTTGCTGCCACAGTTCGGCGCCATTGTTATCACCGAACATATGCGAAGGATCATCATCGTCCGGACTCTTGCGCTTCAGTCCGTCTGGGCCGCGCGCACCCTCGAATTGCAAGATTTCCTTGCTGCTTGGAAAAAATCGACCACGCGGGAGATGTTTCGCTAGGACTTTGCGGGCAGCCTTGTCGAGCAACTGATGCGTACCGACCAACTTACCACTCATTTTTGAATTTTTGACTAGAGTCGTAGTGGAATACATAGTTAATTTGTCTCTACCATTATAACATACTACATAAAAGAGAACGGCGCGTCCAAAATCGACGCGCCTCAGCCTTCTACCGATAGAAGGCTGCTCGTTTTACCCTCCGAGAATCGCCCGCGCAACTTCTTCGGAGGAAACCTTAGATTTGCTCCACTCGTAATACCTAAGATTATACTCCTCGGCAACGAGCTCCATCAGCTCTTTGGTTGTCACTGGGATCTCTTCGTCGTAGTCCGGCGGCCAAACGACCTCCATCATATCGGTATGTTCGCGCATAAAGGTGTCAATCTCATCGACCGAAGGCCATTTACGGTTTGGAGTGACGACATACGTGGTGTTCCTACTGACAATAATGCCATAGCCAGCATGACAGCCAACTAAAGATTCGAGGTCAGAACGAGAAAACGAAGCATGGCACTCTAGCGGATGATTGTGCAGCCTGATAATGCCATCATACTTGCGCATAAGCTGGACGTGCTCAGCGCTTAATTGGACATTATCCCCACTATAGCTGGTATACTCGAATAGCTTCTCTCCGTCCGCAGTAAAAACTGCCGTGACCTCGAAATCTTCCTGACGAATACCCTCCATGACCTCGGCCAACGAATCACCGTGATCAATATTACTGAGAGCTTCCAACGACACTTCTGACTCAGCGCCTTCGCCGAGACCAATCTCGTTGCTATTACCTTCGGCTCCAGACTTTAGCCAGATAGCCCCAGCAGAGCGCAAGGCGCCATAGCCAAGCGCTATCAATAAAACAATAATGGCCATACAATAAGCCGCCTTACTGGCCCTGTTTGCGGTCGATTGCCGCATGGGAAATCACTTCCTTTCTATGAGTCTTCTATCTTTTAGAATATGTTAAAAATACGGGGACTTGACGCCCCTTAATGAAATCAGTGTAGCCACAGATTATGACTACCCCATACTTCCATTATAGCATACTTTTTGATTTTTGTCTAGTTTAGGGTAGTGAGTTGCTGATATTTCTTGATGCGCGTAGCGAGTTCGGGGTAGTTTTGAAGATTTTCGGGATGTTTGACAAACTCGGAAGCATGATGGCTAGCCTGAGCAATAAGCTGCGTATCTGTCAAATTTGCGACTTGGAGATTCAGTTCACCATGCTGTTGCGAACCGTAAATTTCGCCCGGGCCGCGGATTTTGAGGTCGACTTCAGCAAGATGGAAGCCGTCAGTTGACTTTTCCATTTCACGCAAGCGACGCGAAGGTTTACCTTCGCCGGTCGTGAGAAGGTAACAACTCGCCGGCTGATCGCCACGACCGACGCGCCCGCGAAGTTGATGAAGCTGGGCAAGGCCATAGCCTTCGGCGTCTTGGATGACGATCATATTAGCATTCGGCACGTTAACGCCAACTTCAACGACCGTGGTCGAGACGAGGATTTGAATTTTACCAGCGGCGAAGCGGGTCATGATGACATCCTTTTCGTCGGGCTTCATTTTACCGTGAAGCATGTCGACTTTTATCTTCGGAAAAAGTTTAGCGAGTTTCTTGGCCTGTTCGATGACTGGAGTAGCAGTATTGGCATTTTTTTCTTCAATTACCTGGCAAATCCAATAAATTTGCTGGCCCTTGGCCAAGAGTTCGCGCATCGCAGGATAGAGCTCGTCGCGCTGCTCGATCTCAGGAAGAATTTTAGTGACGATCGGTTGACGCCCGGGGGGAAGCTCGTTTAGAAGCGAAACGTCGAGGTCACCGAAGACGGTGAGCTGGAGTGAACGCGGAATCGGAGTGGCGGTCATCGAAAGGAGGTGTGGGGCAGTGTTTTCGGGCGATTTCAAAAGGAGTTTTTGGCGTTGACCGACGCCAAAACGGTGCTGTTCGTCGATGATACAAAATGCCAGCGAATGGAAATGCGTATCGTCCGTAAGCAGCGCGTGCGTACCGACGACAAAGTCGATTTCGCCCTGTTCGATGAGTTTTTTCAGCTGGCGTTTGTCGCGAGTTGAGCCGGTCAAGAGCGCAATCCGTGGCATGCGCCAGGAGATCCCCTGTCGCTGTAGTGCGCCGCCGAGCATGCTAAACAATTCTCCGAGGCTCTCGAAATGCTGAGTGGCGAGGATTGCGGTCGGAGCGAGCAGGGCGGTCTGATAGCCGTTTTTCGTGGCCTCGGCGGCGGCAAGGGCGGCGACGATAGTTTTACCGGAGCCGACGTCTCCCTGGAGCAGGCGGTTCATCGGCGTGCCGCGCTCAAGGTCTTGCAAAATTTCCCAAGTCGCGCGACGCTGAGCGCCAGTAAGTTTGAATGGCAGATGCTGGACGATGGCTTGGATAAATTTAGCTTCAAATTTTAGTGGGATTGATTTTAAACGTTGATTTTCCTGCTTATTGAGTTTGGCGGCAAGGATTAATTCAAATAATTCTTCATAGGCGAGATATTCGCGACCCTTCTCGGCATCTTCAGGGCTTTCGGGAAAATGTGAATTATAGAGCGCCTCGGCACGCGCGCCTTTCGTAATGAATTTTGGCGCACCGTCGGTTAGAGGCAATAAATCTGGAATTTTGGCGAAGTCAGGACGTAGGCCGTCCATTAGCTTATGAAAAGTCTGGGGCTTGATGACGCTCTTAGCCGAATAAATCGGCTGGAAGCCGGCCGCGGAATCTTGCTCGACGTCTTGGACGAGAGCGGCGCTGGGCGAAGTGAGTTGATAGCGCCCACTCTTGAATTCATAAGTGCCAGTGAAATAATACTCGCGCTTTTCATCAAATTGTTTGGCGCGGTAAGGTTGATTGAACCAGAGCGTACGAATCGCGCCAGTATCATCGCGAATGACGCCCTGAGTGATTGTCAGGCGTTTGCGGCTGGTACGGACGAGGCGCAGGTCGCTAATTTTACCGCGAATGACAACTTTTCCGGGCCGCAAATCGGCAATCTTGACCGTTGTCTGGTAGTTTTCATAAACACGCGGGAGACAATAGACGAGGTCGCCGATAGTGCGCAAGTTGACCCGCCGCAAAACTTCGGCGGTCTTCGGGCCAACTCCTTTCACTGACTCAATCGGCGCGGATAAATCCATAATTAATATTATAGCACCGCCGCGACTATGGCTGTTTCCGCTCCGTCCTCAACCGGCTCTGCTCCGCGCGCCATTCAGCAATCTTACCATGATGGCCAGAAAGCAAAACTTCCGGCACCGCCATCCCGCGAAACTCGGCCGGCTTCGTATATTGCGGGTATTCGAGATTATCACCATCGGAAAAACTTTCAATCGCCGCCGAATTCTCGCCGCCAAGTACGCCCGGTAATAGGCGCGTAATCGAGTCAATAATAATCAGCGCAGGCAGTTCCCCGCCAGTCAAGACATAGTTCCCAAGCGAAATTGGATAGTCGACAATGCTCATGATGCGCTCGTCGTAGCCTTCGTAGTGAGGGCAAAGGATAATATAATGCTGCGTCTGGCTTTGAGGGCGGCCACAGTCAACTCCAGCGAACTGTCTCGCTAGCTCCTGCGTCCAGACCGTGCCGACGGGCGTGGGGAGAATGACTTCAGCGGATGGGTCATCAGCTTTGACACTTTCAATCGCTGCAAAAACCGGCTCGCAGCGCAAGAGCATGCCGTCGCCACCACCGTACGGAGTATCGTCGACTGATTTATGCGGACCGAGACCAAAGTCGCGCAAATTCACATAATCAATCGCAATGATTCCGCGATCCTGCGCCTTATAAAGCATCGAGCTATTGAGATAAGGTTGTAGGGCCTCGGGGAAAAGCGTAATCAGCGTGAATTTGAGCGGTTTCATCTTTCTATTTTGCCACAGATAAACACTTTCGTCAAATTGTAATCCCTCGTAGTAAAAACATATAATAAAATCAGGCAGTTACAAAAACGTAACTGCCCTTTAGCCGAGGCTAAACCGATCAAACTAAACTATATTATAGCATTGAGCTGCGTTGGACCGAATCCGCCTTTCGCAATGAACTCTTGAGGAGTGAAGCTATAAGTACGAAGTTTGCCATAATCAAAAACACTGATTAAGCGTCCGCTTTGCTCCTCTACGTGATACACAAACTCGATGGTCTGCCCCTCTTCCATCACGACCGGCGCAGGTTTCATTCTACAGGGATACATCCCTGTTCCATCCTTGCCGATAGCACACTGCGCTTCGGAGCAAGACGGTTCATAGGTGTCATAGCCAAAGACTTGGTTAACCTTGCCACAAACCATGAAACATTGACCGAGATAGCGTGCTTCGGCAGGTGAAAGATCTTGTCGGCGACAATGCCGTAGTTCAGAAACTTTAAGCTGAATACTAAGCCGCGACAACCTACGAGCACAATCCTCAATGTCCGCAGGTTGACCATATTCAAAGATGTCAAAACGACAATAATATGGTACGGTCGTTTCCGACCTGCGGCTATGCAGTGAGCGATCAAGCTCACTATAGTTCGGTCCGCCAATCGCATAGTGCCGATTTACCTTTAGGTCGGCGGCGTTTTTACTGCGCAGCTGACAAAGACCTCCTTCTTCCATCCGTAATGGTTTTCGAGTTGCCGGAATGCGTGCGATGAGTTTACCGACACGCAATTTTTCTCTATCGGTTAGCATAATTGCACCCTCCTTAATGTTCTCTATCCGCTACGCAGATAGGCCTTATCTCTTCATTGTAGCACAGAATTGCATTTTTGTCAATACCGCAGGGTCGGAGATTGATAATTTTTGGACTTTTCGCGCAAAATCTCTTGACACGAAACTGTTTGTGCTATATTCTAAGTATAAGCTGGTACGCTTCACAGGGGTTCCACTGAATACGTTTGGTGGAGTGTGGAGACTTTAACAAAAACAAAAACAGCGGATTAAAACAAACCAATGTGCCCCGGGGTGGGCGCGCATCAGCGAAAAAGAGACGGTAGCGAAAGCTATCGTCTCTTGCTATTTTAAGCTACGCACATTGGCAGTGCCAATGTGCTGCTTCGGATGTGTGGGCGCGCATCAGCGAAAAAGTAGCCATGAGAGTGGCTACTTTTTATACGAAGAAAAACCGCCAGTCGTAACGACCAGCGGTTTCCATAATGACTTGCCCATAACTACGAAGGCTACTTCCTGCAGGCTTTCTGCCACATACGATTCAGGGATATAAGTAAACTGTGCGTATGTTTGCTGATGAATCCGCGTTCTACGGATGCCGCTAAGAGCGCCTCGGCTGCCTCCGTCGACATCTTGTCGCCCCAAAAATCGAGACAGGCCGCGCGTAAGTCAGGAGCGTTCAGGTCAAGCATCGTGCGCTGCTCCGGGTGCCATGGCATCGCCAAGGCAATGTCGAGACGCGCTGCCATTTCTTTCCAGTCGCGTTTCACCTCCGGATGATAAAGCAGATCGTTAAGCAAATCCCTGCTAAGGAAAATCCGTACAGTGTTCGGTCTCATGCCTGGAAAGAGCAAAAGCTCATGCTTAGATTCATTATGTGGCATGAAGTCGTAGCGCTCAAAGCCGAGCTCCTGCTGCACGCGTTCACAAACTGCCTGGAATAATTCCACCCGACCGTCCGGCTCTGCGACCTCGTTGTCCCATGAACCAGTCTGATTCTGCGGCGAAAACGGGCAGCCTGTCTCATCGAGCTGACACTCCGCGCAATTCTCGGCGCTCGGTATATGCCCGCTGGAACGACGAAACGTACGACAACTCAAGATCTGCAGATAACGGCTGATACGCTCGGTATCATGAATGCCGGTTTCTGCCTCCAATGGTTGCCAGTAGGCACCACTTAGCAGTCCGCCACCGCCCCAGTAATAGCCGTAGTTCCAGTGCGACTGCGCAATGTATGCGTCGACCGTGATCTCTCCAGATTCCAGTTTGCAATAATCTGCAAAGGGCAACGCCAGCATCAGCGGTCCACGATAATGCATCGCGAGTACCGGGTAGCCCGGTTGCAAAGCCTGGATATAATAATGCCAGCCCGTGCCGTCTTCCCCGATATAATGGATATGGTCTGCACCGAGATGAAAACCGATTAACTCTGTAACTTTCTCGCTCAATTCCTGAATAAATGATAATGTAGCTTCCATGTTGCTACCTCCTCTATTTTGTTTTTTGGGAGAAACTGGTATTTCCGCCCTAGCTGCCTACTATGTTGCTGCGCGAATAGGCAAGTAAGGCGAAAATACGTCTAGCAAGTCATTATGTCAAAGGGCGTAGACTTCTAGCGTAAGGTTTTACTGTTCTTCAACAGTAAAACCCGTATACGGGTTTTGACCGATACTTTTTACGAAAAGTCTAATTCTTAATCTGTAGTGAGATTTTCACTACATACTTACATTGTAGCACAGATTTGTATTTTTGTCAATAGTGTTTATGAATATCTGCTGCTGGCGTAAAAATCGATAGTCAGGTATTGGCTTTTGTCCGTAGTGGATGGACTAATATTGATACTACTAATGAAGGCGCCGTGCGGGTCATTGGTCAATACGGCGACTATTGGTCGCGTACGGCTAGCTCATCTACGAACGCCTATCGTCTAATCACGAGCCCTACAGGCGTCAATTTGTCAAACAGCAGCGATCGTTGGGCTGGTCTCTCCCTACGCTAACTCCACCCAGAACCCAAAAAATCGCCCATAGCATGGCGACTTTTTGAACATATAAGCTCTCAACTTATCGTTGGCTCGCAGTTAGCCTTATGTTCTTTCGAACTGTTACTAGTATACTTGACTCGCGTAGAAATAGCAAGGATTTTCGAGGATTTTTGCTGACTATTTTTCATGTATTTTTTACAACATTATGCCATATCCCCTCTGTTATTGCTGTGGAAATGTATGTTGTTACAATTACAACATTTCGTCACCGGCTTTTGTCCGTAGTGGTGGTGCAAGAAAATACCCCAGACGAGCTGGGGTGGTGGCAGTTAACTACGGGTTACGAGTAATCCTGTAAACAGTTTAATAGTCGTTAAGAGGCGTCTCCGGTATCAATAACAACGACTTCGCTATGTTTGTTAGTGTGCGCCAGTTGGCTCTTGCGTTCAGGATAGCTAACGTGATAGATGAAAAACACCGTTTCATCCTCGCGCATTTTGTCTTTCGCCTGCATAGCAGCGCGAAGCGTGATCTTCGGGGACTCAAGGCAAGTTACACCGTCTGGCATGATATAACTATGCGGGATTGCATAATATGCGGATTTATACTTATTCAGCATCCGATAGATTGCAACCTCGAGCTCGTCATACGACATGCCCAGATAAACCGTGTACGCCCCATCGTCGCATCCAGCCGGCCCATCAGCCTTGAGATTACTAAGCCTATCCTCTCGCGTCTGGTCGCTGCGAAACAAAACATAGAAGCCGTCGGCATACTCCTTGGAGTTACACTCATCAATCTCGCAATGGAAAATTGATCTGAAAACTCTAATGATTAGATGATTAATGCCGGTGGCTAAGCCCAGGCTGAATACCAGAAAAAATACGACCACAAGCTGATAGGCAACCTCCGGAATCTTGTCATGAGGTATATCACGACAGAGCACTGTAATACCGCCCAAGCTAATAAAGAGACTCAAAATCATTCCTATTATAGCCGAGAGGAATATAGTGATAACCGTCAGGATGTCGTATGCTACAGATTTGGTTTTAGTCATAATAAAACCCTCCTTTTGAAATAAATGTACTTGTTTAACAAGGTGATGCTAACTACTCTTTCTATTGTAGCACACTTTGCTAAAAAAGTCAATACTATTTACGCTAAAGTCGTGTTTTTGCAAGTATTTTATTCTTCAACCAGTGTAAATTCTTTCCCAGCAATCGAGATAATTGATTCCGGTTCGGCGCCTTGCGAAGTAAGCTCAGCGCGAATACCGAGTTTTTTCATAATATCGCGTAGACGATTAACCGAAGCGTAATTGTTCAAATCTGTGCGGTGAGCAAACTTTTCAATCTTTGGGCCAGTGACGACAAATTTCACCTCGTCGCCATCTTCTAGCTTTTCGACTTTCCAAGCGTTACTGGGCTGGGCAGAGGAAAGAGTAATAACAGGCAAAGTTACGACATGCCCAGCTTCTGACTCGGTCGGGGGGGCGCTCTCCTCATCTAAAGATTCGGACCCGCGCCCGCCCGAGGAGTCGGAGCTCCATGACCTCGCAGAAGCTGAGTATGTCACTGCCCCGTCATCGTCCATCTCAAATGAACCCGGAGCCGTAGACTGGCTCTTAGCTTCGCGCTTAATTCGCACTAGCTCACGCAATACTTCCGTGATTCCCCGCTTCGCGGCGGAAGAAATCGCATAGACCTTCGCATCGGGATTCACCTTTAGGATACTGGCAATCTGCATATCAATAATATCTTGGTCGACACCCTCGCATTTCGTCAACGCGACAATCTCTGGACGGTCACGCAAGTCAGAGTAACGCTCCAGCTCTTTGCGAATCACCTGATAAGCCTCACCGGCGTCATCATTATAAACGTCAACGAGATGCAACAATGCCGCCGTGCGATCGACATGGCGAAGAAAATCATGACCCAGACCCTTGCCGTCAGCAGCGCCTTCAATTAACCCCGGAATATCAGCAATCAAAATATCTTGGTCATCAACCGTCGCGACGCCGAGCTGCGGCGTCAACGTCGTAAAGGGATAATCGGCGATTTCTGGGCGAGCGTTACTAACGACGCTAAGGAAAGTTGACTTACCAGCATTTGGCAACCCGACTAGCCCAACGTCGGCAATCAGTTTCAGCTCGAGTGCCGCCTCAAACTCATCACCCGGCTCGCCAACTTCGGCAATCATCGGCGTCTGACGCACGCTTGACTTAAAATGCGCGTTACCAAAGCCACCGTCGCCACCCTTCGCAATCACCGCTTCCTGCCCGTCAACCGCCAAATCCGCCAGCACGACGCCGTCCTTGCGCACAACCGTACCAACTGGTACCTCGACAATCAAATCCTTTCCACCTCGGCCAGCGCTACGTTGACCAGAGCCATTTTTACCGTTCTCAGCTTTCAACTCGGGATTGAATCGAAAATCAATCAAGGTATTCGTGTCTTTGTCGGCGCGAAAGATAATACTACCGCCACGACCACCGTCGCCACCGTCCGGACCGCCTTTCGGGATATAAATTTCGTGGCGAAACGATACTGCGCCGTCGCCGCCCTTGCCGGCTTGGAGTTTGGCTTTTGCCGTATCGACGAACATTTTAATATTTCTCGTGAATATAGTTAAAGCTGCGTGCTGAGCTGGCTGGAATCGTACCCTCGGTCACAACATAAGTACCAGCCAAGTTCATCTCACGAACCAAGACCGAACCATCACCATTCACTGCCAATACTACGCCGACGTGACCATAGCCACTACCGCCACTAGACGTCTGGAAGACGGCACCGACTTCGGGGTTATTGTCGACCCTGTACCCTGCAGCCCTCAACGTGTAAGCCCAAGAATATGCGTGACCCAAAGCACCGCTCGGTAAAGCACCCTGCGAGCGCGGATCGGTCGCTCGCCAATAATAAGCATACCAAGTACACTGACCAGCGTAGCTACCGTTGCCCGGGGAGTTAGCATAGAATCCGGTAGCGATAATCGACATGTTCTGACGTCCAGCCGATGAACCGGCATAGGTATAGGTGTAATTATTACTGCTGCCATAGCTATAGCTTGGCGCAACATACTCGGGACGTTCGGTCTCTGGCAAGCTACCGCCCGGCAAGACAATCAACGTTCCTTCGACAAGACTGCCACCCTCAAGGTCATTATAAGCGATAATCCGCTCAGCCGACGAACCGTAGCGGCTCGCAAGGCTTTCCGGCGTATCGCCGTTTTTCGCAGTATAAACAATGCCGGCTACTGACGGAATACGTAATAAATCGCCTGGATTGATATCGGTCGTCTTCAAGCCGTTCGACCAACGAATCTGGTCAGTGCTAAGCCCGAATTTCAAGGCGATATACGCCATCGTCTCACCTTCTTTCACGGTATAGGTCTCGACGCCGCGGGAAATGTTGGTATTGATTAAGCTTGGTTTTTCCAGCTTATCGGCGCTAGTCTGACTAATCTCTTTCATCGCCGAAGCAACGACGTAATTCGACGCAACTGTGTCGACGCTAGAAAGATCAAAACTATTCGACAGGCTCGCGACTGCATAAAGCGTTGAAAGCTGATCGGTAGTGATATTATAATCGCTAGCCGCCATCGCGTTCAAGCTTAGCGCACCGCTATCAAGCTCAGACTTAGTGTCAATTCCAACCTTCGCCACCCCAACAATCATCAAAAACACCGCTAGGTAAGGTAAAACTTGACCCAGAAAACTCCTAACTTTGTGTTCTTTACGTTTCTTCTTCATAAATTCGCCTTTTTACTGGGATTTTCCCTGTCCATTTCGGAGGCGGGTGTGCCGCTTCTCATCTAAAGAATCGCCGCCGGCACAGCCCTAATCGGGTTAGCCTCCTCAATGAACAGAGTAAAATCCTACTATAAAGCAACTTGACAGAGTTCGGCGCAATGCTCAGAAATATTCCGTTGGTGCTCCTCATCTGTAGTACTATAATACATCATACCGTCGTCTCCTGTCAAGAAGAATAAGTAGTTTGCCATCTCGCTATCAGGGGTAGCAGTCGCAATCAGAGCCTCGATTCCGGGGTTACTAATCGGACCGTACGGTAATCCGGGGTTTTTGCGGGTATTATACGGCGAATCCAGTTCGACTTTTTCGGCATTACTCACCTCTGTACCGTCTCTGTCCGGATGTAATAAGTCCCAAGCATAGCTCACCGTCACATCGCTGCCGAGGTTCATATCTTGCCCTAAGCGGTTATAAAACACCTGCGCCACTTTGGCGTAATCAACCGCATTATTCGCCTCTTTTTGTACTACCGACGCCAGCGTAATCCCCTGATACAGATTAAAGCCACGCTCTGCAAATTTCTCTTTCAGACCGTTCTGCTCTAAAACTGAGGCAAATTCAGTCAAAATCTGCTCGATAATCGTTTCTACGGTGTCGTCAGCGTAAAATTCATAGGTTTCGCCGTACAAATAGCCTTCCAGGCCAGCATCATCGGGTTTACCCTCAAAAATCCAGCTGTACGAGCCCGTATAAGGCTTTTCTAGGGCTTTTTCGATATCACCTTGGTTATAGCCTAGTTTTACTAAAGTATCGCTAAAATCGCTTACAGTGGCCCCAGGGAGCAAAGTGAGCCGAAATACCGCATCGCCACCACCGATCATTTGGGCGATAATCTCACTCGGGGGCATAGTTTTGGTAAATTCGTAGTCACCAGGGCGAAGCGCCGTACCAGAGTAATTGAGGCGATAAAACACCTGAAAAACGATGGAATTGCGAACTAAGCCAGCATTTTTGAGGTTCATGGCAATATCATTCACGCTCATGCCTTCACTAACCTCGAATTTAACCGGTTTACAGGCGCTAGAAGACGCATCTTCGGTGTCACTGCAGTCAACGTCGGTGAAAACCGGTTGGAGATTATCTTGATAGAAGTAATACGCCCCACCAGCGGCAGCGCCAAGCAGCACTAACATGACAATGAAAGCGGTCAGCAGCTTGTGCGATTTGCCAGGTTTCTTGCCTTTGACGGATTTATGTTTCGCGGCAGCGGCCTTAGAAGTCGGCTTACCGGCGTGTTTTTCGAGGAAATCCTGCAAGATGATCGTCGCGGCCTCGGAATCGATATCGCCTTTTTTATAGCCCCTTTTGCGGCTCTTGAGGCGCTTTTCGGCCTCGACTGAGGTCAAAGATTCGTCTTGGAAGCAGACTTTTGCCCCTGGAATCGCCTGTTTCAAGGCCGCAGCGAACTGACGCGAATATTGACTCTGTTCCGTCTCCTGCCCTTGACTATTACGCGGCAGACCGACGACGAAACTATTGATATCCCAAGCCCGTGCGAGCGAGGCAATCTTGTCAAGCTCGGTACCATCAACCTCAACGGCAGCATACGGTACGGCGATGCGGACCGCCGAATCCGCTTTGGCGACGCCGATACGCTTCGTGCCGACGTCGAGACCGATTAACTTCATTATTTATCCTCCACGGTTAGGTCGACTTCGATGCGACTAGGGTCGTTCGGAACAGAGCGAACCCAGAAATAAGACGGGGAGACATTGACCGAGCTGACGCCATTGATTGAGCGGAGAAGAGAGTTGACCTCACCAATCTTCTTGCCCTTTGTACGCTCAATAATGGTTTCTTCGGTAACAGTTGGACCAATCTTGACGGTCGTCTTCAGACGGGCTGGCTCTTCAATACTAGTAAAGCGGTCGAAATATGGTTCACCGACAGAGTAAATCTTCTGGTCGTCACCAACCGACATCTTCTTTTCCATGAGTTGCTCAAGCTGAGACTTCTTCACGGTGTAAACGGTATAGCTAATCTTCACCGAGACGGTCGGTTTCGTGCCATCACTAACCTCGGTGCCAACTTCTGGTTTCGAGGTCGTATCACTAATATCGGCAGCGTAGCTCGGCTCAATGATGACAAATTCTTTGTCTTTTTTCAACTGATCCATGAACTTCGTCTTATTTTCTTCGGCGTGCTCCTCGGCAATCTTATCACGGGCGTTATGGACATCCTGGAGGGAGACGACGGTAACGTTGTTGGTCGTGCCGCCGGAGATAGCCTCATTGGTGACGCTTGCGCCCTGGTATCCGTTCCATGGGTCACCGTCACCCTTAGCGAGGTTAAAACTCTCCCCGGATCCAGCAGCTTCAACCGGCACTGTGGCCACAAGCGTACAGTTCTGAGTTTGGCGGTTTACCGTACCATTTGAACAAGTAATTGGCATTGTGCCATCCCAAGCAATTGAGGCCCCGGCCGTAGCTTTATAGACCTTACCGTTGCCAGCGACAAATTCGGTATTAGCCGGAATATCAATACCAAAACCGTCCTTATGTGATTGGGGCTGAAAAGTATATGAGAGTTTGAGGTTCCCTTTTGCGTGTTCTCCGCGGTCTTCCTGCCCTGTAGCCGTGAACTCAGCATCATAGCGCTGCTCGAAAGTCTGTTTCTCGACATAGAGAGTGCTCTCATCGAGGTTTTCGGCGTTCTCTTCGGTCGTGAATTTCACTTCTTCAGAGAAGTTATCAGAGGAAGTGCTCATAGCGACGGTAATCTTCGCAGCAGGAGCGAAGACAAAAGCCCAGACCCCGACCGCAATTAGCAAAACCGCGGCAACGGAGCCAATAATGATCCATTTGCGATATTTTTCAAAACTCGGGACTTTTTTACCGTTTTTGTCTTTTTTGTCCTTATTTTTGCCCTTTTTACCGTCTTTAGAGCCGTTTTCGAGGGTCTCTTCGTCAAGATTAATAATTTCACCGTCTTTTTTGGAAGTCGTTTCAGAAGCGCTCTTAGTGTCCTCTCCGGGCGTTTTAGCACTATTTTTGTCAGATTTTAGCTCGTCAAGCTCAGCGGCAGCACTTGCATCAGCCAAATCTTCGTCAATTACCTGTTCCTCGGCCATGGTTTTATCAATATCTTCCTTGGTCGGGACAACCGGGCGAGACTGCAGAGTCTTCGCGATCGGAATCTGGGCGGTCATCGCCATCTTCACGATCGCTGGGTCGGCCGTCACGATAACTGCAACCTTGTCACACTCTTTCGCGGTGCGTGCGACGAGCTTCATATTCACCGCGCTGCGTAGCATGGTTGCTTTTTTGGGTGGCACGAGAGCCACCAGTTTTTGTTCCGCCTGTTGAAGCTTGGTCAAGATGTCGGTGATATCATCTTCTGGCTCCAAATAAATAACTTCCTTATTCATATACATTAAATATAGCACATTTCGGAAAGGTTGTGCTAAAATAAACATAATGAGTTTGTTCAAGAAGAAAATGAAGCCGGTGGCGCTGTCGGCGTCGGAAATTCCGAATTATTCGGCGCTTGCGTCGTTGACTTTAAACGCAATCAATGATGGAGTAATGTTGATTGACGAGGCGGGAATTATTAAATTCGCAAATCCGGCCGCAGCGACAATGTTGGGATATGGCAGCCCGACGAATGTTATCGGCCTGAGCTACCAAGCCGTACTAAGGTTTGAGACGACGGATGGTCAGCCGGTGAATCCGGAGACTAGCAAGTTGACACAGGCGATTCAGACTGGTCAACAGTTCGATACGCGTGAGTACGTCTTGATTTCGGCACAGAGTGAACGCAAGGCGGCGATTTCACTGACGATGATTCCGACGGGTGGACCGCGATCGAATAAGATCATCACTTTTCGCGATATTACGAAAGAGCTGGAGAAGGAAGAAGACCAGAATGAGTTTATCTCGACGGCAAGTCATGAAATGCGGACACCGGTGGCTTCGATTGAGGGGTATCTTGGATTGGCGCTGAATCCGCAGACGGCGACGATTGATGATCGGGCAAAGCAGTATCTTGAGGCTGCACACAAGGCGAGTCAGCATCTCGGGCATTTGTTCAAGGATTTGTTGGACGTGACGAAACTGGACGACGGGAGACTGAAATTACATCTCGTACCAGTCGAAATAGTATCGACAGTGCGCGAGATGGTGGGGGCGCGCGAAAAAGACATGGCGGCAAAACATCTGAAGTATAGTTTCGGAACGAATGCTCCAGTAAACGGTAAACAGATTGAGCAGCTGGTCTATGCGGCAGTGGATCTCGGAATGCTGAGAGAGATTTTGGATAATCTGATTGAAAATGCGATTAAGTATACGCCGGAGGGGGGTGAGATTTGGGTAAATGCGCGGGGCGATGGTGATAAGGTCTTGATCAATGTGACTGACAACGGAATCGGGATTTCGCCAGATGATGCGGCGCATATTTTCCAGAAATTTTATCGCGTAGACAATTCGCAGACGCGGCAGATTGGCGGGACGGGTCTAGGGTTATATCTAGTCAAGCAGCGAGTTGAAGCGATGGATGGTCGAGTGTGGGTCGAGAGTGCGTTCGGGGATGGGTCAACGTTCTTCGTGAGTCTACCAAGGCTGAGTAATGCAGAATACCAGAAGCGCTTGTTGGCGTATCAAAATGAGCAGACAGTACAGGCGTTTAGCGAGACGCATAGCGGAGCGAAGCCGCAGGTGACGACGTCGAGCGTGAGCGTGCCGCTACGAGGAGCAGAGGCAGGCACGGCGACGGTAGTGCAAAGCGTGGAGCAGACAAGTGCACCACAGGTGATGCCGGCTGCGAGTGCGGTACAAGCAACAGGGCAGACAATGCAAGTTCAGACTGCGCCGGTGGTGCCGCAACAGCCTCAGCCAGTAGTGCAAACGCAAGTAGTACCGCAGACGCAGCAAGTACAGCCACAAATGATGCCGGTGCAACAAGCGCCCGTGCAGCCAGTGACCGGGCCGAATGATTTGACAATTCCGCGTAACGATCAATTAAATAACCAAAAAGGAGTCGCATGACCAAGATTATGCTGGTCGAGGACGATAATAGTCTTCGCGAGATTTACAGTATCCGTTTGACCGCTGAGGGGTACGCAATTGTTTCGGCGGGGGATGGCGAGGAGGCCTTGGCGGTCGCCGTCAAGGAACGCCCAGATTTGATTATTTCTGATGTAATGATGCCAAAGATTTCGGGTTTTGACATGCTGGATATCTTGCGTTCGACGCCGGAGACGCAAAATATTAAAGTGATTATGATGACGGCACTATCGAGCGAAGACCAGCGTGAACGTGGCGAGAGTTTGGGGGCGGATCGGTATCTGGTGAAGTCGCAAGTAGGAATCGAGGACGTAGTGAATGCAGTACATGATGTGCTGGGCGATAGAGATGGAGCTAGCGATATGACGACTGCTGGTGGTCAGGGCTCGGTAGCGGCGCCGACAGAGGCTGCGCCAGTCGTGCCGATTGTAGATGCAGCGCAAGAGATATCAGTCGTGAGTGCTACGCCAGAGGCACCACTGGGGAGTATGGATACGACGAGCAGTACGACCGATACGGCGGGGGCGAATGATTTGACGGCAGGACTAGGCGGAGCGCAGTAGGCGGGGCATGGCTGAAATAGTCAGGCTAAATAAGTTCTTAGCCGAAAGGCTGGGGATTTCGCGACGCGAGGCGGATAATGCAATTGCAGCCGGAAAGGTGACGATAGATGGCGCTACGGCGGAGTTGGGGGCGAGGATTGAGGTCGGGACGGATGACGGGGGCTCTGGGATTGACAAAAATCCAAATGTGTGCTATCATGGTAAGATGGTGCCGTTTGAGGCGGCTTATCTATACGTAGCACTGAACAAGCCGCGCGGGGTAGTATGTTCGCGGAGAAGTCAGGGCGGCGAGCCAACGGTTTATGATTTATTACCGGAGGAGTATCGCGAGCTGAAGACCGTAGGTAGATTAGATAAGGATTCGTCAGGGTTGATATTGCTGACGAATGATGGTGATTTTGCGTTTCGAATGACACATCCCCGGTTTACGAAAACGAAGATTTATGAAGTGGAGCTAGACCGAGCGCTGGAGCCGCTACATCAGCAAGAAATTGCAGATTTTGGGATTGAAATCGGAGACGGTGTGTCAAAATTAGGACTAGCGAAGTTGGACGAGACGCGAAAAAAATGGCAAGTGACGATGCATGAGGGGCGGAATCGGCAGATTCGACGAACGTTTGGGGCGTTAGGGTATACGGTCGTAGAGTTGAAACGCATGCAGTTCGGAGCGTATCGGCTAGATGGGCTAGAAGAAGGTGGATATACGAAAGTAAAGGCTGTATAGCGAAAAGGGACACCGAGTGTCCCTTTTCTGGTACCAGAAAACCGCTTGTAGGCTTCAATGAATAGTAAAGTATTCTTTGAGTGCCATAATACCGGCGAAGACTGCCGTAAGTATGCCGATGCACAGGAGTACGCAATAGCAGATAAGCGCGTTGCGGTTCGAAAGTGGAGCTAAGAGAATAGTCTAAAGCTAAAAGACCAGTGAAGAGGAACAGCAGTCTAGTTCTGCAGCAGCCGAGCCAACTTCGATCGAATACCGTCATCTTCGGGTGTGCCGGCAAGAGTGTCGAGCGCCACGCGCAGTAGCCCAAGCGCCGTGACGTAACTATAGTCAAGCGTGGCGCTCGTCTGGTTGTGGATGCCAGGAATGTCGGCGTTTTCGACGAGATGGACGACGGGGCGGCGCGCGAATGGTAGTTCTTTGAACCAGTCAGTGGTCGCCAAAACCTCTTGGAGCTCATTTAAGCCCGCGCCGCCCCCACAGAGCAGGATCTTGTTCGGTAGCATATCATTCAAATTAAACTCATCGAGTGTAATTTCGACGCCCGAGAGCCAAACGGCGAGATTGCGCCGCACCGCCATGAGCATCTTATCGCGTACGTCAGCCGGGACCTTGGCCGGGTTCTTGATGCTGAGCTTGTATTTCTCCGCCGTGTCGAAGTCGACCCCTAAGGTCTCGGCAATCTGATGCGTAAAGCTACGGCCGCCGATGCCAAACATTTTCGTTCCCTCAACGCCACCATCATCGACGACGGCGATGTCAGTCGTACCGCCACCAATGTCCATGACAATACCAGAAAATCCGCTATCTATATCATCACCAAGGCAGGCACGGCAAACCGCAAACGGCTCAACTGCAACTGCTAACAGGTCCAGGCTTAACTCCGCACAGACTTTTTCAATCGCGGAAATATGTACCAGCGGCGCAAAAGCCGTATAGAACTGGATCACGACGTCAGTCCCCTTGAACCCAATCGGATTGCTAATCTTATAGCCGTCGATCGCAATGCTAACAATCGCAGAGTTGATCAATCGCACTTCGACGTTCGGATTATTCGTCTCGTCGGCAATTTCCTTGCGCGCAATCTCGCCAGCCCGATCCTGGACGCGTTTAATAATCAGTGACATTTCTTGCTCGGACAGCGGTTTGTTACCATTCTTGCGTCGATACCGGACCGTACTCGTGTTGCCCTTAATGAGCTCACCGGCAATCCCGACGACGGTCAGCTTGCTGGTCGTGCCCGACATTTTTTCGGCTTGGCTAAGCGCACGCTCGCAGACTCCAACCACTGCTGGAATGTCGGCGATCGCACCGGCATACATATTGCTAGCAGCTTGATGAGCTCGACCGATACCAATTACGTCAAGACCGCCCTTCTTATCCTGCCTTGCAATCACCGCCTTGACATATTCCGTACCAATGTCGAGAGCGAGAATCGTATCGTCATCTTTGACCGGACTGCCAAGCTGTTCTTCCTGCTCTTGGTAAATTTCATTTAGCTGGTCAAGTTTTTCATTCTTAGGAGCGGCAGATTCTTTGTCTCCCGCCATTCCCTGCGCCATCTTGGCCATTTTGCCAGCCGCGGCCTTTTTGACATTCTTTAGAACTCCCATTATATTTCCTCTATTTCGTTATCTGTAAAAATCCACTCATCATTATCGAAATCATATTCATAGTCGGGATCATAGACATAGTCACAATCATCACCATAACAGTCTATGTTGTCGATCTCGATGTCGCTACCTCCGCTATCAATCGTGACTCTTCCCCACGTATCTTCAACCGGCAAGATCTCAAATAATTCCGTAATGTCACGATATTCGCTCGGAGCACTCACGGTCGCTTCCTGATAGCCTAGCGTCACAGCAAAGCTGTTTTGCCACTCATCGCTGTCAGCATAAGCCCAGATGCTACGAATCTTATGGCCAAATTGTGATACCTCAGCGTACAGGTGTAGCTCTTCCGGAATGTCGATGTCGCTGGCGGAGATTTCGTCGAAGTCCGATGCACTAATCTCGTCGGCGCCGGGGTTGTACTGAGCCATAGCGTTGTTATAACAAGTGTACATTTCTTCGGCCATAGCAGTATCTGGAATCGTGTTGATAAACTCCGCTAATGCGTTTTTGTTGACCGTAATCTCATATAAATTATGCCAAGCCTGCGCCGTATAATCGGTGTAGCCGTCGCCCGAGGCAATCTTTTTGACCGGCGTTACTTTTACAAACTTGTTTTGCTTATATAACTCAACCAGAGTTTTAGAGTTGTCACGCGTACCGGCTTCAAGTACACAATCATACAAACTGCCGTACAAGTCGGCGACCTCGCGGCTGCCGCTCATGTCTTCAAGCACATCGCGCACCGAAATCCGCCACCATTCGCCATCAATCGTCTCGAGGGCAGAGAATAATTCTTCCATTTCACCCTCGGCATCGGCTTCAAGCCCCATGCTACGCACGCTATCCATGATACCGCTAACCTTAAGATAAATCGCGCCGTCTGTCATTTGGACCGTGCCAATCTGGAGATTGATGCTTTGCTCATTAGCTAATGTAATTAATAGCGAAACGTCGGTCGCATTTGGTAACTTTGAGCTAGAAGAGGTGAGATTTAGGATTACCATCTGGACCGTGTCGTCGTCATTACCTTCGCGCAAGGTCATCGACCCGCCGCCATTCAGAGAGATATTCGGCGCGCGGAAGATATTATTTACGCCGTCAAGCATGACCTTTTCAGGATTGTTATAGAAAGCAAAGAACCAAATCGCGAGTCCGCCAAGAATCAAGACGAGTACACCGATAATCGCAGCAATGATCATTTGGGTGCGACGTTTTGCTTTGTCTCCGGGGAGACGTAAATCATGCTCAATATGATGGCTGTCGACTGGACGCGAGACCTGCGGCTGCGCTACGGTTTCGACATTCGGGGCAGCACCCTCCCCGGCCGTCGGCATCATAGGCTGTTCTGTAATCGTTGCATTAGTTTCTATGTTTTGGCCTGGCTCAGACTGCGACATACTATTGTCTAGATTCTCTGCGCCACCCGCCGTGATTGGATCCTGATCCATGGCTCTCCTTGCTTAAGCTTTATCTTATTGTAGCATATTAGCCCGCAAAAATACAACCACTTTGCGCGGGCTAGACGGCGTGCTATAATGTGATTATGAATAGTTTTACGATTAAAGAGATCAAAGCTCGGCAGGTACTCGATAGCCGAGGCAATCCGACCGTGGAGGCGGATGTATTTTTGTCAAATGGTTCCGTAGGACGTGCGATCGTGCCTTCAGGCGCATCGACTGGTGCTGGCGAAGCATTGGAGTTGCGCGATGGCGATGCGAGTCGCTATGGTGGCAAAGGCGTCTCGAAAGCGGTCTGGAATGTCAATCACGAGATTCATGATTTACTGGTTGGTAATTCCGCCGATCAAGAGCGCGTCGATCAACTCATGCTGGAGCTTGATGGGACCGACAATAAAGAAAAACTGGGTGCGAACGCGATTTTGGCGGTTTCGCTCGCAGTAGCAAAGGCGGCAGCCAAGGCGCAAGGTTTGCCATTCTATCGTTATATTGCGGCGCTCGCCGGCACGACTGGTGAAATGTGCTTGCCGATGCCGATGATGAACGTCATGAATGGTGGTGCGCATGCGGATTGGGCGACCGATTTCCAAGAATATATGATTATTCCAAAAGGTGCCGGGACGATGGAAGAGGCAGTGCGGATGGGCGCTGAGGTATTTCATGCCTTGAAGAAAGTTTTGAAAGAGCGCGACTATCCGGTCACGGTAGGCGACGAAGGCGGCTACGGTCCGAAAGTGCGCGAAGGTAATAATGAGCCACTAGAGTGTATCACTGAAGCCGTGAAGGCGGCAGGGTATGAGCCAGGTAAGGATATCGCGATGGCGATGGACGTTGCGGCGAGCGAATTCTGGAACAAAGATCACTACGAGCTAAAGACCGATGGTAGTTGGAAGACGTCGACGGACATGGTAGATTGGTACAAGTGGATTATCGAGAATTATCCGGTCCTGTCGATCGAAGACGGTCTAGATGAAAATGACTGGGAAGGTTGGAAAGTGCTGACCGAGACGCTAGGCGATAAGATTCAACTCGTCGGCGATGATCTGTTTGTGACGAACGTAAAGTTGCTGGAGCGCGGTATCAAGGAGAAGGCAGCGAATGCGATCTTGATTAAGCCGAACCAAATCGGCAGCGTGAGTGAGACAATTGCGGCGGTAATGATGGCGAAAAAGGCAGGTTATCGTACGGTCATGTCACACCGGTCAGGCGAGACTGAGGATACGAGTATCGCGCATCTTGCGGTTGGTCTAGGCACGGGTCAGATTAAGACCGGTTCGATGTCGCGGTCAGAGCGGATTGCGAAATACAATGAGCTAATGCGCATCGCTGAGGCAGAGCCAGAACTGAAGTTTAATGCGAAGTTGATGGCGTAAGGAAAGCACGCGTAAATAACCATCCACCGGCTTAGCCGGTGGTTTTTCTCTGGACGGGCAGTAGCCCTCTTATTACTAGCAGCCACCAGAG
>CANBEI010000002.1 GCA_947367565.1 uncultured Candidatus Saccharibacteria bacterium
TGGTGGTTCCGGGCGGACTTGAACCGTCGACACAAGGCTCTTCAGGCCTCTGCTCTACCAACTGAGCTACAGAACCATACGTATCTATATTAACACACTTTTTGCGAAAAATAAACCCCCAGTCGGAACTGCGGGTTCATTTCATGGCCTTTAGACTTCCGGAGGCTCATCGTAATGCAACACGGCGCGGACCGGAACATCTGCCGGAAGCTGAAAAACGCCGCGCGGTAAATAATCCAGACTAGCCAAAGCCGCAACGCCGACCAACCGAGCACCAGTGCGCTGAACGAGACGGACGAGTGCCGCGGTCATTTGACCAGTAGCGATAACGCTATTAACGATTAATACTTTGCCATTGGCATCCAATTTGTTGGCTTCAAGCTCCAGCGTACGCGTTCCCTGCGGGGACTGATAATCCTCGCAAATCGCCCGATAAGGTAAACCACTCAACCGGCGAGCCAAGACAATCTCCTTGCCATACTCCAGCGCCAGAGGCTGGGCGTAAAGCCAAGCGTCGCCTTCGACAGCCACGATCGTGTCGTAGCTATGCTTATCAAAGAGTGATTTCATGCCGTCGTAAGCGGTCATGTTGACCATATGCGGCGATACCACTGACGCGATATCCAGATAACCAACGCCAGGTTGCTCTCCTTTGAAGAAGCGAATATGTTTCAATAACAACTCTTCCTGACATTTCATAAATTTTTGATGCGTATTCATGCGCGCATCCCCCTTTCTCCTCATTGATTTATCAGAGATAAATCAATGGCTAATTAGCCATGTCAAGGTGCGATCAGTGTTTAAACTGACATTTTCACCTCGCATGACGACACTGCAGATAATGCCTCTATTTGAGGTTCATTATCAGTATAGCACAGGTTACGATTTTTGTCAAGCCTCTCGGCGACCATACAATGTAACGCCGACCAAAGCCGCGGCGTCAATCAAAACCAGAATTAACCCAGCAAGTTCGCTACCCTGGAGAAGGAGCATACCGCCGAGAATACCGATACTAAGCGCAAGGACGAAGCCGATAATGGTGCGAACTTGGCCGGATTTAATCTCGGATTCCAGGGCGCGGCGCTCAGTCGCCTCGCGATGAGCGGCGCGCTGCTCGGCGAGTTCAATCAAGCGTTCCGCGCCTCCGGGGACGATTTTCTCGTACTTGGCCAACTCCTCTGGAGAGGGGAGGCCCTCGAAGATTGAACTCGCCGAAGGCGCTGGAGACGTCGCAGGCATCGCAGATGCCGGAGAAGTCGGAGGCGCCACGGGCGGCGTGGCTTCAGCCGACGCCGCCCGACTTGCGCCCGAGCGCTCCGCGGTAACGGATTTAGATCTAGTTTTGGTAGTGGACTGCGTTTTTGGGCTAGCCATGAATTTTCTCCTCTATGTCTGCTTGCGCGGATGCCCACCACCGCTAGTTAATATTCTAAATACCCACCATTTTGCTTTTTTGCATTACATTGTAATGCAAATGTCTTACATACTATTACTGCTTAATCCCTGGCACTGGGAACTTGAGCGCAGTACTGCGGACTTCGTCGCGGATACCGTCGAGCTCAGCGCGATGCGCGTTTAGCCCATCTTCATTCCCTGCTGCGACGCAAATGTCAACAACACGGCGCATCCAATCGGCGAGCTGTCGCATTTCTGCTACACCTAGACCACGAGTGGTCATGGCCGGCGTGCCAAGTCGGACGCCAGATGGGCGGAAAGCTGCACCCTTGTCGCCCGGTAGAGAGTTCGCATTCAAAGTCAAGCCGACCTGATCGAGCGCCGCCTCGTAAAACTTGCCGTCAATGCCGAAGCTGCCCTGGACATTGACGAGGATAAGATGATTCTCAGTGCCACCGCCTTGAAGCTGGAAGCCGCGCTCCATCAGCTCCGCCGCGAGAACTTTGGCATTCTCAACGATATTCTTCGCATAAACCTGGAACTCCGGCTGCAAATCTTCGCCGAACGCCACGGCCTTCGCCGCAATAACATGTTCCAACGGACCACCTTGCGTACCCGGGAAGACCGCACGGTCAATCAAAGTCGGGATATTTTCTAGCGTATGCTCGCACTTTTTCAGAGGATTGCCAACCTTGCCCATGCTCATGATCAAGCCGCCGCGCGGACCACGCAAGGTCTTATGCGTCGTACTAGTCATGACATGAAAACCATGCTCAAGCGGGTTCGGATGAACGCCGCCTGCAATCAAGCCGGCGACGTGCGCCATGTCGGCCATGAGCAAAACCTCTTCGCCAGATTCCTGGCTTACCGCCTCGGCAATCCGCTTCACGCGGTCAAAATCTGGCAATTTCATGAAAGCGGAATAGCCGACCAAGATTAGCTTCGGATGATGTTCATGGGCAAGTTTTTCCAGTTCGTCATAATCAATATCACCCTCCGCCGTCACACCATAGCCGACGAAATTATAAATTTTCGCACTGCGAGTTACTGGAGAGCCGTGTGTCAAATGACCGCCGGCCGGGAGCGCCATAGCGAGGACGGTGTCACCAGGTTGTAGCCAGGCGAAATAAACCGCTTCGTTCGCATTCGCACCGGAGTGGGGCTGAACGTTCGCATGATCAGCATGGAAAAGCTGTTTCGCGCGGTCGATGGCAAGATTCTCAATCTGGTCGACGTTTTCATTGCCGCCATAGTAACGCTTGCCGGGGTAGCCCTCGCTGTATTTATTAGTCAAAACTGAGCCCATGGCCTCCAAAACTGCGCTAGAGACGTAATTTTCGCTCGGGATAAGTTCCAAGCCTTCGCTCTGGCGACGCTGTTCGGCAGCAATAATCTCAAAAACTGGATCTTTAGTTGTCATGTAATACCTCCTAGATTGAATAAACGATTATCTGAGATTATGCTGAATTAAACCATACCTATACTCCACTTTTCTCCATTGTATCATGACTAGGCAAGGCGAGAAGTCTTGACTTTTTAGATAATGTGTGCTATAATGAGGGTATGCCTCGGTTTTTGCCGGGCAAAATTCATTTTTGGAGGTGGTTCTTTGAGATTTTGGACAATTTTAGCAACTATTTTTGCGCGTTTTTCGGTACGTCGATGGAACAGAATTCGAGTACTGAGAGGGATTTGTCGGGCGGCTTATCGGGGGATGGGTAATGTCTATACTGCCAGGCGGCAGAAAAGGCATCCGGGGATGGCTTATTACGGAGCGGTGGTAAACACCTATCCGTGGCCGTATTCTGACCCAAAATTTGCGCCTTGGGAAGAAGATGACCAGCCAGAGACTTATACGCTAGTGTCGGATCCGGCGGGATTTGTCATCCGGCGGAGCACGAGCTATGTCGCTTGGAAAATCTTCGAGTTGACGGGGCGGTGGCCACTGGAGCGCGGCGATGAAGGCAAAATCTTTCACGCTAAGTATTGGCAGGAATTCCTGGCGCTGAACGGATACGACAAGGTCGTAGCGCAGCCGGAGCACGGACGTCATTATGTCGGAATTATCCCCAGCGAGGGAGAATTCGGTCAGGTAATTTGGTTCGAGGGCGTATATAAGGGGAAGTATATGACATCAACATATCTGAACTTCCGGCACGAGCTTGATCGAAATTACGATATTAGCCAGGCAACATGGATAGAAATTTACTGAAAGGAATGAGAGCTGGCCGCAGGGTTGGCTCTTTTTATGGCGGAAGGTTTTATTTTTAGCGGGATTGTGTTATACTGGTGGCAATGGGGACGTAGCTCATCTGGTAGAGCGCGGCATTCGCATTGCCGAGGTGGTCGGTTCGAGTCCGATCGTCTCCACCAGAAAGTCCTTACTCCAACCTTTACCAAAAAAATTTGATAAACGGTTGGGTATTGAAGATAGGAAGCTCGTGAGCAAATGCTCACGAGCTTCTGCGTTGTTTACAGAGTTATATTGCGCCACCTCGTCTTTCATCGGCTCTACCAGCATGGTAAACGGTTCGGCAAATTCCGCCGTTACTTTTCCATCAGAGCCAATTAGCAGACGTTTAAAAATTGCCTGGTTCATCATTTTCTTCATATTGTCATTAGCCATGCGGTAAGTCCTGCCGCAGTTCTCAATCAGGTCTATCGCATCGCCAAGCCTCTCTATGACTGTAGTAAAGGTATAATCATAGGCTTTTATCTGGTGGTCAATCGCAGCAAGCTGTTTCGCAATTTTCTGCTGCTCGCTCTTAAGTAGGTCGAGAGGGATAGCGTCATTATAATGCGCCTCCAATAACTTTTTACGCTGACGTTCCAGCTTATCTTTTTCCCTGCGCAGTCCATCCAATTCCGTAGCATATTTATCCTGTTCAGCTTCTATATTCTGCCTTAGCCATTTTTCCAGATAGTCAGCGATTTTGGGTGGAAAAGAATAGCTGTCATAAATCTGCTCCACCTGCCGCTCAACGTCCGCTATTAAGACTGCCCGTTGCTTACAGTCTGTACGTTTGTTATGCCGTCCGCCGCAAATGAAGTACGGATAGCGAACTCCGGTATGGGATTTTGTGTAGTTGATAAACATCCGTGACCCGCAGTTTTTGCAGAAAACGCTGCCTTTTAAAAAATGAGGGTGTTCACGAGTGCGTTCGCCATTGATGTGAGACAACAGAATATCCTGTACTTGCTGCCAGGTATCGGGATTCACAAGAGCCGGGTGTGTTCCATCATACTCTACTCCTTGGTATGACACAATGCCTTTGTAGTAAGGGTTTATCAATACGCTGTTCAGGGATTTTTTGTTAATAGGCTGTGACGGAATTCTGGGTGTGGCGCGGGTAGTTAAACCGCAGGCTGCCAGATGTTCCGCTAAATCCTGCACCGTCCAATTACCAGTGGCATATTCCTCAAACGCCAGCTTAATGAGCGGCGCACGCTCTTCGTCCAGTATTACGGTACGTTCCTCACGCCCCTTCTCGTCCATGCGTCGGATATTGAGATAGCCAAGCGGTGCGCGGCTGGGCGTGCCACCGCTCTTCACTTTCTCATTCAGCCCCTTTTTGACCTCATTTGCCAGGTTCTGTGAGTAAAATTCTGCGATGGAACTCATGATGCCGTGGAGCAGCATTCCTGCTGGAGTGTCATCAATGCTTTCCGAGGCGGATACCAGTTGAACTCCGCATTCACGCAAAGTGCGCATAATATCAACGTCATCACCGCGATTCCGAGCGAGACGGTCAACCTTATGTACAATTACGTAGTCTACCCTGTCAGCATTTTCCTTCACGTATTCCAGCATTTTCTGGAGTTCCGGGCGGTCAGCGGATTTAGCGGAAGTTCCCCGGTCAACAAACTCCTTACCGACCATTGCGCCCATGGAGAGCGCCTTTTTCTTGTTGGCTTCCCGCTGGGCTGGAATAGAAAAACCCTCATCAGCACCGCCGCCACGCTCTGCCTGCCCGCGCGTAGAGACACGGAGGTAGGACACGGCGAATTTGGGCGTCATAGCGTTTGCCAGTGATTCCATGGGGTTACTAGCTGCATAGTCCATAAAAACCTCTCCTTTCTGGGTATTTGTGCGATTATAGCGCTGTTTGCGCATCACATCAAGTCGTTTATGCCTTTGTTATCTGTTTGTTAATAATATCATTTTCTTAGAGAGTCTGCCCACTATGGGGCAGACTAATCTGTCTAGTAGCGTTTGTTTGCCACGTTTAAGGTACTGGTGTAAGAATTATAGTTTCTTCACCTGGTCTTCGCCATATACGATGCCAAGCCCAGAACCTGAGTCCCAGTCCACGAATACCGTTGCAGCATCGTCGACAAAGCGGACCGTGCCTCTGTCACCGGGTTTTAGGCGGGAGTACGGGTCCTCCATTTGGATAAGTTCTATCCGTGTGCCTTTAGGATACATTTTCCGTACCCGTTCCACTGTTTCTCGGCTGGGGAATCCGTTATTTGCCATAAGCGTCGCCTCCTTCATCTTCCTTTTGCGGTTCGGTCTCCGCAGTATCCGCTTCCTCCAGCGGCATCGTAAGCTCCTGCTCCGTTGAAGTCGCTGCTTCGGCTGGGTTTGGCGGAATTGTGGCCGCTGTGTTCCGCTCCGGCTTATGTCCAGATTTCCAGCTGGCATTGCCGCTAAGGTTGCGCAGCAGGATTTTCCGGGCGGTTTTATATTCATCGCCGATAAATCCCAGCCGGATGAGGAACAGGCGCATCGTAAACTTCTCATTTTCTATTGGTTTTTCTGTGGCCGTTACCCGTTTCTGCTCTTTTGCCATTTTGCAGATAGCAGTAACTAAGCGGCTGTAAGCGTCGGCTTCACCATCTATGTCATGGAGTGTAAACCATGGGAAGGTGATTTTACCATCTTTTTCTACAATCGGTAAACCGTCAGATCCAAGAGCTTTTTCCAGCACAGTCTTTTTACTGGCCACGATTTTCTTAATGTTTTCCTTTGCTTCTGGGGTGAACCCGGTATCGGGAACCTCAATCGTTAGAATATCCGGCGATTCGGCATCGTTTGCCTCAGTGCTGGCTATATTTTCCGTTACGACCGTATCATCTGCCGTCTCAGTGCCTGCTTCTACATCGTCTGCCTCAAGTGAGGCCTCTGTTGTAGCAGTAGAATTGTCCGTTGCAGCAGCGTTCTCCGCTGTGAGTTCATCATTATTATCTGTATCGCTGATGATTTCCGCCACAAAGCCGCGTTCCTGTAAATCACTAATAAGTACCGCCGCAAAGTCGGGATGGATATTGTTGTTGTATGACAATATGCCGTTTCGGTCTACGGTATAATCCCCGACCGTATAGGCAAAACTTGGCGCGCCCTGGTAAACAGCAGGCTTGTCCAGTATCTGGCTGGCAGCCTCCACCAAGGGTTTCCGGTCGCTACCGCTTAAGCTGTAATTGTATCGCATATTTTTGCTCCTTTCGTTTTATTACACACACATCTATCACTCTGTTCGCTTCACAAAGCAAGTCTTGTTTTTAGCTGAACAATATGGATTAGTATGTGTTATTCTACCGGAGCCTCGCCGGTAAAGAGATAATTAACATATTCTTTCCGGTGTTCTTCCAGATAAATTACTAACTCAAAATAATTTTCCCGGTTTGCAATCCACTGCACCATGTTCACATCCAGCATATTTGTTTCTCCGCTCCTGCGGATGGCTTCAATCTGGGTCTTAACAGTCTCGGTCATAGCCATCACCTCCTCCCTGATACTTTTTGGCGAGATATCCCTCCCATACCGAGTTCAGTACGCCTTGGCGCAGGATTTTGATGTCAAACCCAGCAGATTCATATCCCTGCCGGATGGTCTCAAAGTAACTGCGTGACGGGGTGTCGTAAGGGTGTTTTGCTGCGTTCATGATATAAATCATGGCAGACATCCGCTTGCCGTTTACGGAGATTCTCAGCATTTCTTTGCGATAAAAATTAGGATAACCCTCGTACAGATCGAGATTATACTCATCGCTTGGCTGTAACCGCCAGACCAACACCGGTACTTTATTTCCGTCTTGCTTTTCTACTGTTGCGACTGCTGTGCTTTTGCCTCGGAACATCAGACGATAATTATGCAGATAGGTTTTACCGACAACTTCCGCAGTGGGGCAGCGTTTTGCCATCTGCTCCAGATTAAGGTTGGAACCATAGGCGATGTATAGGCGTTCAGTTTTCTTATTGCTCATTCTGACTTCCTCCATTCTGTATGTTTCTGGTACTTACATGGCTTCTGACATTTTCTCTTGAACCGTACCTCCAGGCGGCGTTGCCGTCTAAATGCCGGTACAAATGCTCCCGGCAACTCTTGAACTCATCACCAATGAATCCGATGCGGTTCAGCCACACACGCATGGCGAACTTCTCATTTTCCTCCTGGACTTTGCGATAACTGGCGCTTTTCTGCGTCAGCGCCTGATGGTTGAGCGCGAGAGCCAGCACGATATATGCCCGGATTTTTCCGGCGTGCAGTGTGCTATTGAAGCCTCGGAGTTCCACCGTATGGTTACAATGGAAGAAACTATGCAGGTTAACGGCTTTGATGGTAATGACCGTTGTGGCTGCCTGAGTAATTCTCATACCAGATTGATTCGATTTGCCTCAGCGTTTTTGGCTTCGCTTGGTTCATCCGTTCCACGAGATATGCATCCATTTTCTTGCAGTAGCGCATCCGCTCCGGCGCAATTTGTAGCGCTTTATAAAGCAGATCATTATGCGCATAGATGATGTTCACAAAGTTACGGATGCTCCGTGGCGTATGGCTGACTCCGTCGAGATGGATATGGATACCGCAGGATTTATTCGCAAATCCTCCGGCTTTTCTCAACATCCTTGCGAGTGCCTGTACCATGTCAATATCTTCCCGATACAACAAGATCGGACTGACCAGTTCCACGCTGTAGTTGCTCCCTGCGGATACTGTCCTCCGCCCATCCTTTTTCTGGCAGTTAATACTGCCGTCGTACATCAGTTTCCAGATACGCCCATCGGGTGTGGTGATTTTCTGGGTATCGTAATAATCCCCGGTAATCGTAGCAGTGCCGCCGAGATAATGTGCGACAGTTTCTGCTGCTTTTTCCCGGCTAATGCCGGTAAACTCGATCTCCAGACCGAACTGTTTGGTAAACATTTACCCTCCTTTCTTGCGGCTTGTGAGGCGTAGGAGGGGCGGCTATGATGCGCCCCAACCTGGCTGCGCATCATGCCGCAATGTTTACTTAATGTTTATATTGCTCTTATTTTTTATCCTCCTTCCTGCCCTGACGGCAGCTACTATACTTTGGCGAATTGATAGCGGCCACTGTCTTCTGGGCGTTATTTGTATAAGTAGGGGAATGCAAAATCGGCTCTATGTCATCGCATCCCCCTTTCTGTTTTCTGGAAAAGATATTGTTGCTTGGGGTTCTGTTAGAACTGCTGCTTCATTGACAGCTTCTTTTCTTTTTGCATTATCTAGTGCGATAGCAATCAAAACACGGCCCAATTTTTCTATATCTGGCTCTTCCCTAAACTCCGGCGTAACAGATACATTATGTGAGGACATTGGACGTCCACGTTTCTTTTTTGGTTTCATATTGTCTCCTTTTCTGCTCCTGCCGCCTCCATAATAGCCGCGTGTGCGGTTTTCAGGCGAAGACCGAGGGCGTGTACGACATTGACGGTTACGGCGTTTCCGGCTTGTTTGTAGGCTTGAGTATCGGAATCTACGGAGAGGAACTTATCAATCTGTAGTTCAGAAAAACCTTGTAAGCGGAAACATTCCCGCGGAGTAAGACGACGGATACGCAGATTGGGTGTAACTACGCCTTGCGAACTGCCCGTATCAAGTGTGTGGGCGATATTCTTTCCCACCCGTCCCCGGCGGGTATTTTGGTCTGCAAAACTCAGGTCTATGGAGTCCCCCGGATGGGCAGCCTTACAGCCGGATTTGGTGGCTTCTTTTATCATCAGTATGCCGTGGCGGTCTTGGGAGGTGAGGGTAAACATCGGCTCATTTTCTGACTTGATGCGCCTGCCATTCTGCCGCACTTTTTTCCGCTCCGGGTTAAGCACGGCATGAGTCCCTGTTTTTTGTGTATCTTCTTCCACGGGAGTTTCGGAAACTGCATATAGTCCTGTCCTTCCGCCAATTCCGCCGGATTTGGCAAGTAGTGTCTTTCCAACCCCAGACGGATCATATACCCGCGAATCCTGCCGCCCGTCTATGAGGCACTTAAGAGTTTCCGGGTTTGTTCCTCGGAAAGGTAGTATCTTTCCGACACATCCGGAGTTAAGATATCCGACAATGTACACCCGGCGTCTGGACTGGGGAACGCCAAAATCTTTGCTGTTAAGCACCTGGAATTCGACACTGTACCCCAGGTCGCAAAGCGTATCGAGGATGGCCGCAAATGTCCGGCCTTGGTCATGCGATAGCAGTCCTGGGACGTTTTCAAGGAGAAGATACGGAGGCCGTCTTTCTCGAGCCAGTCTGGCAATCTCAAAGAAGATAGTACCTCTGGCATCGTCAAATCCTTTTCTCCTGCCAGCGACAGAAAATGCCTGGCAGGGGAATCCTCCACAGAGTAAATCGAATTCTGGCATGGTTTCTGGGTTGATTTCTCTTGCGTCTTCATAAAACACCTCGTTTTCTTTGATATTGTACGCCGCCCGGTATGCTTTTTCTGCGTATTTGTCAATCTCTGAGTGGCCGATGCAGGTAAACCCGCCGGCTCGCTCCAGCCCGGCGCGGAACCCGCCGATGCCGGAGAACATGTCAAAAAACCGGATATCCTGGTTTGTCATGGTAAACCTCCTTTAATTGATGAATGGCTGTTCATATTTCTTCAATATAAAATTACTTAACAAAGCATCTCTCGGTCGCCGCCCTCCAGAATCAGATGCTCCAACTCTTCGTCAGTAATTACGGCAAACAACTTTGCCTGTTTGTCGAAAGCCTCTCTTATGTATCGTTTAAGCCTTTCTTTCCGAGCGGTGCTCGGAACAATCCAGACTGTGAGTGGAAACATCCCGGATTCTTCCTGTTCTAAGCCGCTGCGGTAATAGGCATGGTATTTTTGGCATTTTTCTATAATTTTGGCGGGCGATTCGGTATCAAGATCAACTTCTATAAAAAAGCGGTCTTCATATTCCGCTGTTGCGGTCGCAGCATAGAGGTCAGGCTTGAGGGATAATGACACTCCGGCATTGCTGTATGTACGCCAGCATACTGGCTCTAATTGAATATCCGTAAGCTGCAGTTCGTATTTCCAGCAGATTTCCATGAGACGGATAGCGGTTTCTGCAACTGCCAGAGTATGGGCCAAGAAGTAGGGAGAAACCTCAAAATGCCTGCGGATAGGATATGGGCGCTGTTCGTTAAGCCGCAACAACCTTTCTCCGGCATGGGTGATATGCCAGATGAGGGAGCCCGACCCGGCGCGTACTCCGCCAATTCTCCGGGAAAGACTGTCAAGCAGTCCAAGCTCGCTTAGTTTTTTGAGGTTGCGGTTGGCTGCCCGAAGCCCGGCAGAAGAATTAGCGGCATCTGTAAATAATAACCGCTGTATCTGCCCGGTCATTAGATAGCGATATTTTTGTACCGCTACGAGCAGTTGTCGGTCGCGCTCCCCTAAACGCCTGTCAATCTCCAGCAAATGTCTCTTGGATACACGCCGGGGTGTTTGGCTGTCAGCAATAGGGGTGCCGCCTGCGACAGCGGAGTCCGTAGCGGGTACGCTAAAGGAATCTCGAACGTTAAATTGCGCAAAACCCTGTATTCCGGGTGTTTCCGCTTGTGTTTTCCTCTCCCCATTCGTCAGTCGGTTCGTCATGCCTTTTTCCTCCTTCCAATGTTCACGTCACCGGGATTTTCCGCGGAAGCACTGTTGACTGTGAACAGATTGAGATAATCTTTTTCTATTTGTTCTGCCGGGATGCCGTAGGCTGTCTGGCTCATCGCTTTAAGCTCCGTTGCTTCTCTTAGAGCTGGTGGCGGCGGTAAGGTCTTGCCTTGCACCCAGCCAGTGCTGCGGCCATTGGTTTGAATGGATGCATAAATCTGGTAGCGGGGCAGCACCATAAAATCCTCAGCTGTAAGTTCCGGCGCCATTGCCGCCATATCCTTTGCATCCCGGCTGTTCAAACCGAAGACGATTTTATTACGGGCGTTGGCATCTATGCCGGAGCGGATGTTAAGCGGTAGCTGATCGCGGTACTGATGCGCTAGCGTCAAGCCAACGCCCAAGCCTCTCGCCTGCGCTAAAGCGTCAGAAATATCTCCTGGCAGACTGAGGTAATCCTGAAGCTCGTCTATGTAGATAGAAGCAATATGTCGCTTTTCTGCCGGAATACCCGCCCGCGATAGCGCCAGCGTCCAAGTCAAGCCGACAATCAGGCTTCCAATGAGGCGACTCGTCTCTCCTCCAGAGACACCCTTATTCAACTGAACCAAAACTATCCTGCGTTTGTAAAATAAATCCGTCAGCGAGAACTTTGGTTTTGCCTGTCCTAACACATTCCGAAGCCCTGGCCTGAGTAAAAATTGCCTGATTTTATTGAGCACAGGTTCTATCTGAACCCTTCGCGCCGCATCCGTTAATGCATCGTACTGCTCCCAAAACGGTCTTAATGCGACTTTGTCTTTAATCTGTCTGGTGATTTTATGCCGAAAACTATCATCTGTCAGTAGTGGCGGCAGCCACAGTAGAGTAGCGTTATCAACTTCTGTCAGCGTTAAGAGCGCTGCATTTAGAATATCTGCGATTCTGACGCCCCAGCTATCACTCCAAATTTCTTTGAGAACCGAGAGAATCGCATCGGCAATTAGTGATGGGTTTCCATAATCCTTGAACGCCAGCGGATTAAACCCGCAAGGGCAGGGGTCTGACGGGTCGATAATTACGACCTCGCCCACACGTTCCTCTGGAATCCGCATTAAAATATCCGTCACCAAGTCTGCTTTAGGATCGAGAACTAACACGCTTCTTCCAGCCTTAATATCCGCCAGAATCAGATGAAGCATGGCAGTAGACTTGCCGCTACCGGTTGGGCCGATCAAATGGCAATGTTCCAAACTATCTCTCGGAGAAATGCTCAGTTTCTTCGGATTTATAGTATCCATACTGATAGCAAAACTGCGGTCAGACTTTTTATTGGTCGGACTTCGATACCAGCTCGGCGGCAGTGTGCGTTTGGGATGTAGTCCCGGTGTTCCAGGTAATTCCTCCTCCCCAGCCGGAAGCAGCAAGAAATTAGCCAGTTCCTTTACTGATAGCATTAGAGGAAAATGCCAAGGTACATGCGCCGTGTTAAGGTCAGCGGGTTTGATACTTTCTGCCCGTATTCTTACTCCAGCAGATTCCAAGACTTTGAATGCACTCATAATGCTGTTTAGCCGGATAATTGCTCCATCGCCAACTATACCGATACGGATTGCCGCTTGGAACGTATGTTGCTCCGCTTTTTCCCGGACATTTTTCCGGCTCTCTGCCGAAGCTTTCTGGACATCGCCTAGCAGAATCTGCAGCCATGTCGCATTCGGATCGAACAGATTGGCTGGCACCGGGGAAGGAGCGTAGCCCCTCCCCAGCACAATCTGTACCACAGCCTCCGTGCCACCTGTCTCTTCCGTGAGTGCCGCCAGCCCCGCCCGGATCACAGCTCCAGTGATATCGGTCTTGAGCGAGAGCGTAGGATGGCTAATTCTAAGCTGCCGGGCAGTGGTAACTGGTGTGCGTTCGCTCTCATCCATAGCATGGAACTGGATATCGCCATGAGCTTTTATCGCTTCTTCCACGTTCCTGATATACCTCCCGGCTGCTCCGAGCAAGTAATTTACCTGTCCGTTTTTACTCCGCACCTCCCAGACTACTGCACCTCGTGGCGATGTGGCGGCAAGATGTGCCAGCATTTCCCAAATGGTCTCAATTTTGTAAGGTCGAGTCCAGAGGACTTTCCTCCAGTTAATATCTTCGATTTGGTGTTTACCCAAGATTGCCCACTCCTTTCGGTATTTTTTATACTTCCTCCTACCATTCTCCCAAATCTTTATCATGCTTGTGCCTCCAGATACGGAAACCGATTATGGCGATAGCGACGATGATTGCAATGGCGAGCAGCACTGGCCAGATTTCCAGAATCCATCCGACTGCGGTTTTGATGAGGAAAGCCGCGAGCGCCAGCATGAAGGCAGTTTCCAAAATCTGGGTGATTAGGTTCTTTGGATACACTTAGCATTACGCCTCCTTTCCAAGTGCTTTGGCACTGTATTTTGGCACAGGGTAGTCTCCCGGCATGATAATGTCTGACCCGCCTGGCGCTTCGTAGCCCCAGCAATCAAAATCAGGTTCCCGATGTCGAGCAAATAATTCTAGGTATGGTCCATATGACATACGTCTAATAAGAGGATATTGCTCCTCTGGCTTCTGGCTATGTCGTTGCTGAGGGCAGAATATCCAGTTGGGCTGACCGTGGAATTTGACCGGTGCTTTGCCACGTGTCGCGAACAGACACGTTTCCGAGGCATTCCGAAAGTAGTTTCCTAGTAATAATCTGGGCTTTATCCAATAAAGCGGGCTGCGGAATGTAAAGCCCCAAGCCTTAATGACATCCAAACCCTCCTGTAACAGAGCATTGGGAATCCAAAGGTAAAGGTGACTGTTCTCTTCCGCCAAATCTGGTACTGGCATTGCCATAATGCGATCTAGCGGCATGAGCTCGTAGTGGCTCTCTGCGGAACGGTTGCTGTTCCTGCCGCGCTGCGATGGAACTCCCCATGGCGGATCGGCCAAAATTGTCCGATATTTCTTTGAAGAGTGATTTTTGATTTCTGAATAGGGGATAACTGTTTCCATTAAATTTCCTTTCTTTTGCTTGGTGTGGCTTTGACGGTATTTAAGCGCAAAACCACACCGAATAATAATTGTTATGCCTAAAACTTTTGCAGCGATGCGACACTATCTAACAGAGGTAAAGTGTCAATTAAGGTGTAGCAAATAACGCTGTTGTAATATTGTCAAGAATATGTTGACAACGGCTCAATCCTCCTCATACCCATCATCGTATTCCTCTGCCTGCGAACGGCAAGCCTCCCGAAGTAAATCCTCCTGCGCTTTAAGTCTCGCCGCATCCAGTTCCAGTTGTTTACGCATCAATTTCTCAAAATCGTCGCTTTCTTCTACTCGTTTCTTAAGTTCACAGTAGTCAAAAAACCATTCAGATATGGCTACGCATACAATACTGCCTAATACAATTACAATGATGATGTCAATGATTTCCAACATGCCCCATCACCGCCTTTCTATTGTCTTTGCGGCATTATCAGCATAAGCTGCGAGAATTTTGTGGTAATACGGTTTTCCGAGCGGAGCAACGTGCGACAGCCGGTCAACCGACATGGCCAGGCTGGCCGTATCGTTGATGGCTGAGTTAGCCAAAATTGCTCTACATCTGTTTTCGCTGGCTGTGAGCAGTGCATTCTCCTGCAGCAGCTTCAATGAGCGCGGGGCGAACATCATATTGCGTTTGGTGGGGATGGTATCGACCACATCTCCGCTCAAGGCTTCAACAACTGATTCTACATTTGGACACTTCATAATAGGTTCCTCCTTGTGATATATTTTTGTAAAGAGAACTGTTATTTTCTCCTTACATTTGGAAGTCAGCAAAGGGACGCGGGAATTAACTTTTGGATAGAAATTTTTTAGAAAAGTTTTTGATGAAGATATAGATTAGGATAGAAAATGAAATTGCGAACATCAAAAAAGGACGCCGTAAGAGCGCCCATGAAATGTAATTTATTTATGGTGACGTTTTATATGCCTTTTATAAAGCAATAGCGTAACAATGATAACTATGCAAATAGCAATCAAAACTCTAAGCGTGAGTGTTACGCCAGAGAACCAACTTGGATTTTTATATAAAATAACAGAAGCATAATCCTGTATCGTTTTTTGGCCTACTCCGGCTTGCGACCAATTTGTGAGAGTGTTCACACCTACTTCAAGATTCTCGTCTACGACCTCAGCAGTGAAGTAGACCAGAGCATTTGCATCTTTGCCATAGTCACCAATACGAATACCATTTTCTACGAGAGAATCTCGGATAACTTTGGCATCGTCTGAATGATTGGCATTTTTAAGAATAGTCGAACCGGCAACATATTTTAAGTTAGCTGGAAGAATATCTTTAATCGCAACACCAATCTGGCTCGTATCGCTAGTGTTTTTATATTCAATGCGGAAATCTACCTTATCACCGACTTCAGCTTCGATTACATCTCCCCAATCGTCATTACTTCCAACAAGCCGGACTTTTTGTTCTACCGTATATTCGTAGTCGAACATAGCCCTCACTTTTATTGTTACATAATTATCATATTGATAACATCCGGGTATCCTGCCATCAAGTGCATCGTAGCCTATTAAAACGCCGCCACTTTTGGCTTTTACGATATCATCACTCAAAATCAAACCGCCAAGACCAATCCCATTATTCTCGAGCAGGCCGGAATTATTGACGAAATCAAGATGAAAAGGCACCTCGCTGTTGAAATTTACATAATCCCAATACTCAGATGGAGTAGCGTTTGAGGAATCAATAAACCCATTAACTTGGATGCGCTTGTTTTCTTTGTCGTATTCATTTGGAATGCTAAAGGATACATGGACATCTTCTGCGACCGCATCCCAACCGTTTGGATTGTTATTATGTACATATAAACGGATAATATAGTATTTCCCATCCTCAACCGTTATGTCATTGCCACTCCAAATAGTGTCCTTGGTGGCACCCTCCCAGCTTCCATCCTCAAGCAGGACGCACTCCCTGGCGGCAACATAATTTTTCTCGCTACCAATCGTGCTGTCAGAAATCGTATTGAAGATAATCTGGCCTGGGTAGTTGTCGCTGTTCTTGTAGTCTTCACCATCAGAAACCGACGTAGCACCAATAGCCCCATTATTTATTTCTTCAATCGTATAGCTTGGGCGCCCTTTCTCTCCAGTTTCCGGGTCAGTATAGTTATCGCCCCAAGCGAAAGCCGTTACAGGGTTCAAGAGAACCGCCACGACACTGGCTATTGCTCCAACTTTTATAAATGAAGTTATAGAAACTTTCATACAGCATCATCCCTCCTTGCCAGTCTATGTCAGTCAGCCTTTTGGCTATAATCACCTGAAGATTTGTCGTGAATCTCGCCCTCACCCGTAGATTCGTTTTGCCCGTCTTTTATTATATAAATCGTCATCACGTCTTTAATGTTCTCGTTGTAATCCATGTAAGCCTCTATATCAACGGGGCATCTTTCACTATCCTCTGACTCCTTTACGGCTTTTATATGTAAATTTTGTTCAGATAGCACCTCTATCATATGGGCATTATCCCCTTTGCTGCCACATCTCAGCCCTTCCAGACTAGCATCCGCTGGTTCAGGTTTTACTTCCAATTTCATATCCTCTCCGTAAGGAAGCCATCGACCCGTTCTTTCAAACTCAATACTGTATGGCCTCGGAGATTCCGTTAACCTTGCTAAAAATAATGAAATTGGCTTAATTAATAATACGACTACTAAAAGTAATATTGCGACTATAACTACACGAGAAAATCTCTTTATCCAGTTTGTTATTTTAATGAGCACATTATCAGGTTCAAGAGTTGGTGGTTCTGGAGGGTTTGGTTCAACGGAGCCATCTTCATTACCATCATCTGTCAGTTCTTGCCGAGTGTTCTTGAGCTCTTGTAATTTTACATCTACAATATTGCCCTTTTTATCATAAATCAGATATTCTTTTACCTCATCCAAATACTCATTGATCTTTACTTTTTTGCTATAGAGCTTCTGGGCAACCGCATTAATAGCATCCCCGTCTTCAGTGTTTAACGCTTTAACAACAGCCTTAATAGCATCTTCACCAGCCGCTTCTAGGTCTTCACAGGATTCGTAAAATACTTTACGACGTTTATTAGAAGAACTGTGCCTATCTGCAATATAGCTACTTGTCCATATAAACTTTTTTCGCCGTACTGTGATGAGGTCGATGCCACTTCGATTTTCCGAACTATCGCGTGAACTGGGAAATTCCTTAAGTAAACCTAGCGCCATTAACGCCATATCTGCATCAAGGCTTTCTTTAAACTTTTCTCTGGTTGCCGCAATCAGCAAAGCCTCTATTTCATAATCTGTTACAGAAGCTGGTAATCCCAAATATTTCCCTATAATACCAAGGGGGACGGAATAATCGCTTGAGCTACGAATGCTACGCGCTGTTTTCTGAAATTTTTCCAGCTCTGAAGATTCTGATTCTGTCATCCATATCCACCTCCAAACAAAAACAAATTATGACAATAATATACTATAAAATGTCTATCTGCACAAATAGAAAAGCCACGAAGAAATCCGTGGCTTTGTGGTTGCCAATGCTGTATTACACATGCTCAGTGACATAAGCGGAACAATTAGGATACTCTCCCGACGAGTCGAGTTCAAAAACGCGTTTTTTATTCCCATCATACTCTGTAACCGTAGCACCATAGTGACTGGTTGGAGAAAGCGACACGCCTATCGTCTCACCCGCAGCATTCCCGCAAGGCGGAATCTCAAATTGCAGATCCACTTGTAAAGCCTTAGTAGACAAAGTGGCATAGTCGATGTACTCCGGCAGGCTGTCCAGAAAACGGTTCTCTTCCTCGTTGGTCATTTTGCTGGTGTCCGTTGTCTCATTGAACATTTTGTTATGTTCCTTATAGTAATGCTCACTGGCGAATTGAAGATCGACAGAATGACAGTCAATCATAACCCTGACAATTTTCCAGCGTGGATTTTCTCCTCGCAGGATCTGTCGGAAGTTCTCTTCGAAATCCGGGTTGCCTTTGTCTGTAACAAACTCGAAAGCGTCTGCTACTTCCGCGAGGCTGCTATGGGCGGTGGCACTCATACGGATACCCGGCCCATTGGGATTCCCCTCACTATTTTCTACGCTTGTAGCGTCCGGATCGTTAATGAACACATAGCCACCAACTAATGTTACTGGATATTGAATTATGCGCATACCTATACCTCCCTTGATTAAAATTCAGGTTATTGCATCATCGCCTACCTTGTAAAAGTAAGCGAAATCTGCAATAACCCAGGATAGTATAGGATTATTGGCAAACTAACAATGTACAGTATGATTAGTCGTGACTAACCATACTGTTATTCATAATAGCACACATGTTCTTTTTTGTCAATACTAATTACGCTTTTCACTCTAAAAAGCAAAAAATCTGCAAAATCTCTGAAAAATAATGCTCGATCGACCTCGAGTGAGTTCGGTCGAGAAGCTGTTTTTTCCCAGCTATATTACAATCAAACTGTAACTGATATCCAGAAACTTATCAAAGGAGGGCTCATCATGAAACAATCAACTGTAACAGAACTTCGTAACGCCATGGGTAAACTGGTCGCTAAGTGGTATCCGGATGAAGGGGTGATAGAGATTGTAGTTAGAGGATGCCGCTATGTGATTGCCGTGCCTCCGGGCACGCCAATCACATGTCAATCTAACATGCTACTTACAAAGTAGGCAGTGGTAGTAGCTAAAACTTAACAATACCGTGAGACCGCAGCCATATGGCTCTAAGCGACGGCAACGGACACCAAACAAAACACAGGTGTTCCGCTGCCGTCTTTTATTTCTGTATTTTTCCAAAGACGCTCCAGCGGAACATCGCCAACAGAAAGGAGCAGGAATATGAGATTCCCATACGGAAAGAACAGAAGGACTATGGAGAAAGAGCACAGCGAAATGGCAGTTATTTGCCGCAAAGAAAACGAGTCTGAAGAGATGATTGAGCAGATGCATGATTTGCTATTGCACCAACTTAATCGTGACCGGGCGTATATTACCCACACTCAGCCCTACGAATGCTACAATTCTTCGGACAAAAGCAAGAGCGGCGCTCAAACACAAAATAGAAAACGACTAGAAGATGAGGGCAGTGACATCATTGATGAAGGGCGGTCACCGCTGTTGAAAAAGTTCTCAGCACAGCTCAGCGTAACACAGGGAGAGATCTGGGAATGGGGGCGCATGGACTGGATCGAGGATTTAGATACCGTTGAGATTATTGTGTGGGTTAGAGAGCAGTCTGAGAAAGATATCGAACTTCTGACTTTGCTTAGCGTAGATGGGTTGAAGCAAAAAGAAGTGGCAGAGATGTGGGGTGTATCCGACGCTGCTATCTCCAAGCGGATGAAAAAAATCCGTGAAAGTTTAGCAGAAGTTTTGCCAGAGTGGTTAAGAACGAGTTATGGAATCTGACTACCAGATGAGGGGGCTCGCTCCCTCAATAAAAAATCAAGGAGGAACAACAATATGGTGAACAGAAACAAAAAAGGCTTTAAGAAACTGGGGAAAATGTATTTGCCATCTCTTGAAAAAGTGAAGAGCACTACAACTCCTGGTCTGAGGATTATGTTTGACGTTGACAACATTCTGACCTTAATCGACCGAGAACATTTTGACCGGGAACTCTCTGTATCAGATAGTGGTCTTTACACACTAAGACTTGGAGTGTTTCGTGAGATGGAAAAAGGGGCAATGGAAGAATCCGCCTTATTTTTTACCATTCCCACTAAGGCAGACTGTGAGCAGAGGATTACAGCGTCATTTGAACTCCCCGGCGCATCAGCAAGGTTTCTGGACGAAGTCGTCCTAACAGCGTCAAAACCCTTCGTCGTAGAGCTTGTTATCGGCAGTCCTATGCTCGAAAGCCATAACAATCCATGGGGAATACCGTTGAGCTATGACAGCATACGGACTAACAAGAATGTGACGGTAATTACGCGAACTGAAATACGAAAGGGTGTACCAAATCAGTATAAAGTTTGTTTCGATACGCTACGTATTCAGGTGAGGATTTTGTTTGCAAAATAATCTACATAGCCATTAGAGCGCCACCGCATATGTTTTGTTGCGGTGGCACTCTGATCATATTTTTAAGTGTGTGCGATAAAGCCTATAATACGTAGAATGCGGATAATTCTGCTCAGAGTAACACCAAATATCATGATTTACCACTGGCTTTTGTCCGTAGCGGGCACGTTAACCTAGACTTCGGTTTCGCTCTCGACGTCGGTGAGGGTGGACTTAGTCGATCGCGTACGGCCAGCAATTATCCTACCTACGCCTACTACCTGTACTTCGCTCCTACGGGCGTCGCCTCGTCAGGCAGCGACAACCGCGATCACGGTATCCCCCTCCGCTGCCTCTACCCAGGTAGTGCCTAATGGAGGAAAAGGAAGATAAGGCGCCACAAAAAAGCAGGAGCATTGGCGAATTATTATTTCTCTAATACTCCTGCTAAGATTATTTCTGTTTTCTGTTACTCTATTCGCTTCAAACTTGCTCCTGCGATTTCTATATTGTCGTCATCTATGATATTGACAGTCTGACTTAGGCTTTCCCCTAAAACACTTGTGATGTCTAAAACATACCTATCATCTTCCTTATAAAAAGCATACGTATCGTTTGGGCTATAGAAGTTGCAGTTATTTCCATCAAATATCACAATTGCTCCCGGTTGTGCCTGTCCGAATCCGCTATCGCCAATACTTTTCCATTTGCCAGTAATATCATAAGAATCCGGAACTATATAGGAAGAGTCTGAGGATTCTATATCTAATTCTGCATTACTGGATGTCAGTTTAGCACAATCAATAGTCCTGCTCCCATCCAAACTGACATATTTCCAATCTTTAGTATTAGCCGCATCATCCATACAAATTAACCCGTCACCGACATCACCAAATGTATGTAAGCCCATCAAGCATAGACAAGTCATCCACTCCGGGAGTATAAATTGTGCCGTCTGGACCTATGATTTTTGTCATCTGGTCTATTGTCGCTTGCAAATATCCATTAGCTGAATCATTGGGGTTAGCATTATCAATTCTAATTGGTGTATATGAAAGATTTCCTTGTTTATCTATAATGGATGCATACCAATCCCCATCTGCCCCCGTCATAACTATCGGAGCGTATCCATCGCTAAATGATCCACCGCTGATATCATTCTCCTTATACTGTTCTAAGGATATGACGAGATTCCAATCTTTATCGTAATAGCCAACCTCATTCGGATGATAATACGTTGTGCCAAATATCAGCCCTTCGCCATAGCTGGAATCTGAGAGAAAATCATCTTTTTTAGAGATTGCGTTTTCTAATGCCCCACACCCATCTCGCCACGGTTCTTCGTAGTCACTATTAATTATGTACGCAAATTTAGTATTTCCATCCTTAATAACAATGGCTGTATATCCTTCGTAGAAATTTCCTACCACCTTTTCCATGCACCAACCACGAGCATATGGAAATGGAGAAAAATATTCTGTTGCGACATTGTACAACCCAGAAGGTAAAACGATGTAGTTTTCTCCTATGTATCGAATGGACGAACAGTAATTAAATTCATCTATCCATTTTTCCGGACGAAATTGTTCATCACTTACTTGCATTTCGTTTAAGATGTTTCCGTCCTTGTCTATAGTGCCGTAACGCCACTCATCTGTATCAAAATTTCGGATGTGTTGAGCCACGAAAAAATGGCCATTCCCATATGCTAGGATCAAATAACCGCCATCAGGAGTGATTTGGCTTTCATAAAGCACATTTCCCTCTGAATCGATAATTCCGCAGGGAGATTCCTCGGTATTATTTTCTCTGTAAAACGCAACTCCATCCTGAAACGGGGAGACATAAAATAATTGGCTGTCTGCTTGGTACACTAATTTTCCGTCAGTATCTATAACTCCTGTACAAAAACTATAATAACTGTCCTTGGAAAAATCTACCCATGCACGTTCATCAGAAAACGGGCGCAACTTCGTAAATGGATAAGTTTCTAGAACTACTTCTTCAGGTTCTTCGTAGATATCTTCCTCATAATCCGTGTCCATTTCTTCATACTCCGAATCATCTTCCCATGCGTCCGTATTATCTACTGCGGCGGAACTGCTATCTGCAGAACTGCCGCATCCACTAAGCAGTATGCTAAACAACAACGCTACTGTTAAAAGTTTGTTTTTCATGTCGTTTTTCTCCTTTAAACTATTCCCAATCAATTAAATGGCAGGAGTATTGATCTGATTCTAATAAACCTATAGTATTATTAGATATTTCAGGATGACCCTCCCAAGTAGAAAACTGATACTCCTCTCCATCTGTAATTTCGACACTCTTAGCAAAGGAGAGGTCTTCCATATTTACTATATAAATCTCAAAAAGATGTTGCTCCTCATCCGTACAGGCTAAGCATGCAAACTGCGTCCCATCAGGATTCCCGATACCGAATTGACAACCATAATTTTCAGGCTTATAACGATAAATACCTGTTTCAGCAAAGATGTCAATAGACCGTTCAGACGTAGTCCCACTGCCTACATTGTAAAACATCCAATCCTCATCCTCGTTTATCCAAGAGCACCCGCTACCAAGGCCCCTTTCTGTAAAAGGATTTGAACTTTGTACAACATTTTCAATGCTCATATCGGAACTTTGTACAACATTTTCAATGCTCATATCGGAAATTGGCACAGAATAGAATTGAAGACGAGTCTCATGTATATATTCGCCAAATACAAAATAGTCGTCGAGGAATCCAACCGCACTATATCCAATTCCATACTCTGACTCTAAGCCGAGATAGTCAGTTACATCAAAGAACTCTCCATTCTTATCCATCCATCCCGCTGTGCGTAACCCGGTCTCTGCGGAATATTTGTCAAGAGCCATCCTGCTGTAATTTTCATTAAACATTTCCCTATTCGCAATCTCACCCACTAAGCGTGGTGAATATGGTATGATATAGCCATCTACACCATCTTTAGGGAGATCAAAACTAAAGTCGTTAACTGAATCGCTTGCGCCAGTGTCAATGTTAAGGCAAGTTAGAGAAACTGTTGCATGGTAGTTCTCTGAATCGGGGCTGTCAATGAAGATTCTTTGGATGATAAGACCATTGTACTCTATTGCTTCTTCTTCATCTTCTTGATATGGATTAAAATCACTTTCTGTCTCCCAATCATTTTCTGCCTCCGCTTGGCTATTTTCGTTCATGTTAAGAGGCTCGTCAGAAATGGTTTCATTAGTATCATTTTTCGCACAAGCGCATAATGACAATGTCAACAATACCGTCAACAACGCCGTAAATCCTTTTCTCAATTTTCTTCTCCTCCTTTTCGTAGTCGGTTCATATAAAATACGCCAATTATTTTGACGTAGCATAAGCCTCCTCCCTGCTTTTATTGAACCCTGTCTTAACAACAAAAAATCACGGTCTCCAAACCGCTAAAAAATAAGATGTAACACAATAGTGATATTGATACAATTTTAACATCAAATCAGGCTATATTCAAGAGAATGTTCATACTAAAATAAAGAAAATTTGCAAATCCTATAAAAATAACGACTGATTTATGGCAAAAACAGCGGATGTTGGGCGAGCAAGATGTAACATACTCACTAATATGTTACAAAAGCCCCCTTGTCCGGGGATACGCTATAATCAGCCGTATCTTACGACAAGGGGGCTTTATCAATTATGGCAGCAACAGAACCGATTAGAGACAAGAAACAGTTAAAGGAACTCGCTGATTATTTTTTACGCAAAGGACAGCTTCGTAACTATATACTGGTTGTTATGGGAACATATACCGTGCTTCGTATCAGCGACTTACTCCGGCTAAAGTGGTCGGATGTATATGATGAGGAAAGGCAGGAGTTCCGTGACCATATTACTGTAGTAGAAAAGAAAACTAAGAAAGAGCGCACGATTGCCCTGAATCCGCAACTACTTGGCGCGCTCCGGCAGTATTACGCTCATCGCCGGGGAGAATATGTATTTGCCAATAACCGCAAAGAGCCAAAAGCTATCAGCCGAGTGCAGGCGTGGCGGATAATCCATGCGGCAGTGGCAGAGCTTGGGATTGCCGGGAAGATTGCCTGCCATTCTTTAAGGAAGACCTGGGGGTATCATACCGTGAAAGATAATAAAGTGGCATTGGCCGTAGTTGTAGACATTTATAATCACAGTAGTTATGAGATTACGAAGCGTTACCTTGGAATTACACAAGATGAACGGGATGAAGCATATCTGGGGATGAAGCTGTTCTGAGATGTTAATTGAATGAAATTTTTCCAATTAGGAGGGCGTGAAAATAAGTGCGCTCTGTTTTGTAATGGAAAAATATATCCGGTATCTATCTTCTTTTCTCCATTAGGCACTACCTGGGTAGAGGCAGCGGAGGGAGAAACCACCATAGCGAATGTAGTAGTCTGACGGATTAACATACGTAGGATGCATGCCCAAGTAGTAGGCGTGGGTAGACGATTTGGGGGTACGTGACCAAGCACGACCATACTCACCAACGTTGCTAACATAACCATAGCTGAGGTAGACATACCCGCTACGGACAAAAGCCAATGGTAATTGTACTATGGTGGTGGCGCCGGAGGTACTGATTATATTGGAGCATTCATCTCCCTTGTCAATTTTCGCCAGACCATGACTGCTATTTTTGGTGATTCATGGTATGGACGCCCACACCATCTTGTCATATGATGTCGTCCTGTAAAGGAGGCGTACAAAAATGGATGAGAAAGATTTTATGGAACTGCTTATAACAGAACGGATGGGAATGCACTGCGAGAAGTTTAAGGAGGACTATCCACCCACACCGGAGCAACTGGAAGAGGCAGAAAAAGCCAGTATTGCTCATGACAAAGTATTCTCAGTGCTGGATGCCGAACACCGCAAACTACTGGAGTTTTGTGAGGATGTGGAAATTGAGGAATCTTCACGAGAAAACAAGTATTATTACAGGGCGGGGATTAAAGATGGGGTAAATCTTGACCGTTTGGTAAAACAGATGAAAAGCACTGATTAGCTATCTTCATGTATTGGCAGTAGCAATTTCTATAAGCGGCAATATAATCTATGTTAGAATTGAATCGTGGATAGTTTTGTCCATGGAAACTACTGCCAGCCATTGAGATCAGGCTCCGACTGCCAAAGGTTTTCTAGTTCAAAGATCGTGAAGTTTCTCTTCCTATTATTTCATAGGAAAACATGGAAGACTGGGATTTAGCTACAGCTATGGCTGCGGCTAAAAATAGCAAACTTCTTCACCTGCGCTTGTTCTGGCTTTTGTCCGTAGCGATGCTATCAATGTTAACGATGGTAAGATGTGGAATCTGGGCAACTGGGGTAACGGCTGGTCGCGTACGGCTTTATCATCTACCAACGCCTACAACCTTGCGTTTAATCCTACAGAGGTCTACCCATCAAACAACAACAACCGTTGGAACGGTCTCCCCCTCCGCTGAAGTTTTGGCCGGTTTCGGTGCCGATCTTGGAGAAAAGCCCCTGCTAACTGTAGCGGGGGCTATAATTTTATAAGTGTTACTGGGGCGAGAGATAATACGCAGTTTGCGGATAGTTCGTATATTTTACTTAGCGCAATTTATATCCCTTGTGGGTAATTTATTCTTGTTTATAATCCCATCGGCTTCTAATTTTCACACCATGGCTCCTTAAGCAATTAAGAATAGTTTGTGGATTTACGCCAAACTGTTTCGCAATTTTTTCAGCAGTAATTTCATTTTTATACATTGCAATTACCTCATCCGCATCTAGCCTGGCTTGTACTTTGCTCCTAGTGACGTTCACACCTTGCCTCCTTAACATATTTGCTATAGTGGTTTTACAGACTCCGAACATTTCTCCTATTTTACGGGTACTCTTTCCGGCTTGATATAAGGAAACTATTTCTTGTAATTCATCCTCGTTAAACTCTCTGTGAGTTTGAGTTAAATGTTTTACTGCCAATTCTCCATATTCATCAACTTGTTTGTTGCCAGCCGTGATGTTTTCTGATAAAATATGTTCAGGCGGACAATCAGGAAGCTGAGATTTGAATTTCAGTATGGTTTGATATTTTTTGGAGTCAAGCCCTGATAATTCCACCATTCGACTCGCTATAATGGGTCACTTTGGTTTTTCGGAGCCTCGCTCGTCTAAAGACGCGCTTTGTCTCCTCAAAATCCAAATTGCCGCCATTCTAGCATCGTCTCTAGCTTCGTGCCGCGATAGCTCAGTGGTAGAGCACTTCCATGGTAAGGAAGGGGTCTCGGGTTCAAATCCCGATCGCGGCTCCATAAAGAATGACTATTTTTATATAATCTTTCATCATACTTTTATGGTGTAAAGGTTCTGTTTATTGTTCCTATGTTATCACTCGCTTATGCTTTTGTCAAGCATAAATTGTTAAGTGGAGTGATATTTTTTGTATTGCTCCTCTAAATCATTGTCTACCACATAAGCATACATCATAGTCGTATCTAGCGATCTGTGCCCCATCATGGCGCTTAAATACCTCATATTACCGTTGTTCCGTAAGAAATTCGTGGCATAGCTATGGCGCAGAGTATGCGGCGTTACATGTTTTACGATTCCTGCCCTACGTGCGGCGTTTTTGACTAATAGCTCTACGTTAGTTCTGGTCATCCGCTCCTGAGATTGGAATGACACGACTAAAGCATTAGAACGGTCTTTCCTTGCTTCAAGATATTGCTCCATGAGTTTTTCAGTGCGCGAGTCAATAAAACATAATCTAACCTTCCCTCCTTTGCCAGTAACGGTAAACTTACGCTGATAAATTTGGTCTCGGTTGAGGCTGGTAAATTCAGCCAATCGGATTCCGAAGCTATATAGCAATGAGATGACGAATTTAGCTCTTAAATTAGGCGCGCTACTAATCATTCTCGACACTTCCTCCTCCGTCAAAAATGTGGGGTTGGCATCCGCTCTCTGAGGCACTGGCACTAAGCGAGTACCCTACGTAATTTTATGATATATCCGCGCACGGTGTTCGATGATCTTGTTTTGTTAATACATTCTACCCACCTCCGAATATCCTCTATAGTTAAGCTCTCTATAGTTTTATTCTTGAAGAAAGCTGATAGATTTTTGGAAACATAATCGTGTGTTTCCTCTGTTCTGGGAGACTGCCTACGCATCCGCATGTAATCATTCTTATACATATTGAATGCTTCCGAAATTAACATAAAAATACTCCTCCCACCGCTTAAGGTTTGATATTGCGAGGGGAGGAGTTGAACCTTTTTGAGATATTAGGCTGCCGAGTAGGCGTGGCGATAGTATTGCCGCTTCGCCTTTTGTTCCTGGTAAAGTCGTGATTTTACCAGTTGTTTGTAGCAGAGCTTATTAAACCGTGCTGCCGGACATCTTATTCCTGGCTGAGTCGCCATTTTAAGCGCCCAATCAATGTAGTTGCTGCTAATAAATCGTACTACGTCACAAAATAGTGCGCGACCGGCGTCTGAGCCAAGTTGCTTAACGATGTCGTCTACTCTGGCATCGACTAGTTCTTCCGCTAGCGCCTCTTTCCTAATTGCTCCACTCAATGTCATTGTCATTGGAGATTTCTTTAGAAATCTACCATTGCCATTGTCAATGAGTTCATTGATTCCCTGTACGCTCCCCATATCTACCTCCTGTTAAATTATTGCACCAAAAAGCCCGACCGCTCGTCATCACGGCTTTTGGTTGTTTGCTTTCGTGGGTTCACAAAAACATTATGTACGGTTAGACGTGATTCGAGCGCGACCTGCGTCTGAGCCGAGTTGTACCTATGGAGCCTAAAAAGCCCCAACCTCTCATCGAGAGGCGGGGCTTCAAAGTTCGTTATCTTATGCTTCTATAATAGCGCACTTTAGTCTCATTGTCAATAGTGGCTAGTCTACTTTTCAATGTCGCACAACGTTGATTGGGAGACGTTTGGAGAGACGATAACGGTTAAGAAATATAGTTTAACCTTACAATCTAATCCCTACGTAGCGCCGTTCACGGCACAACATTATATTGATTTGGCACCCGATATGAAAACTTATGGCACGCCAATCGCGGTATCAGCGCGTGGCGGAAGTGGTGAAGGTATACCAGCCTATATAGATTACAGCAGTAAAAGAGTTAATGTAACAGGTATGGCCGAGCGGTCCAAGGCAACGGCCTGCGTTACATTTGCCAAGAGCGATATTGTGCAGCTCCTTACTGCTCAATAGTTGTTCGCGTTAGATAAATACGGTCTATGAAAACTCGAATTTCTAAACCCATTTTCCCGGGATGAAATAGCCTCGCCTAAAGTTCCAGTTCGGATTATTACCACTAATCTCAATTACATCACCTTTTGCAACCGGTATTATGCCGTAGACGGCATTTGGCGTAGCTCCGTTGCTACCTTTAATTTCCGTGATATAATCAACGATTTGCTTACCGTTAACTTTTACAATCACCTCGGTCTGATTAAAGGTATAAGCATTGAGATTGAGAGACACCCACCCGTTGCCAGGAACAGTGAGGATACCTCCACCGGTGATAAGGTTGTCTGTACTCATATTCGCATAGTCAGGAACAAAAGCTTTCATTGTCTCCCAATCAACGTTGTGCGACATTATTTTACCTGCCAAAGTCGCTCTTTGGATACCGATATTGGTGTTCGTAATTGTCGTTGCGTTTGACGCAACCGTTACATTCGCAATGACGCCGTAGCAGGCCTGTGAGCCGGTAGCGCCATCCGCAGTAATCGCTGTCCGGATTTCCGTTTCGGTAGGGGGTATAGGGTTGGCCGACGCTGCGCCATTGACGATGATGAGGCCGCAAGACGCTGGACTACCCGTTACGTTACTTTGGTTGGTTGCGAGCGACAAGTCGTCCGTATACGCAACAATACTGGAAATACGCGAATTGGATGCAGGTGTCGTGAGCGTAATCGCTTGCTGGCCGACGAGGTCGAGTGCAATGCGATACCCGGCCGGATTCTTCGCCAAGACGACGTCCGGGCAGCTTGGCGTGCCGCCGATCAAGACGTTCAGGTCAGCCACCGTATTTGGGATTACGCCGTTACCGTCCAGCAAACCATCAGTAAACCCTTGACACCAACCGTTTGCTTCATAGATACTTGCGCGACCGCCGCGCCGCGCTCGTACTCGTACAATATCACCAGGATTCGTCATGCCTACTCCTCCACCCGATGTTCAATATCATCGTTATAGTACAATCCATAGCCCGTACCACTCGTCCAGCCATCGTAGACGCTCTGGCCGGGCTTGATGACGAGGCTATACCAAGTTTTCGCATAGGCATCCATGGCTTCGCCATATTGAACGGTGTTTTCGCATTCGAGCATGATTTTGCTCATAGTGTCGCCCTGCTCGACATGCCACTGGACGCAGCCGCTGACGGGGATTTCTGGCTGCGGTTCGGGTTCTGGAGCCGGATCAGGTTTGACGTAAGTCTTTGGTCGGAAAGCGCCACGGAAAGTCTTGAGAGACATATTAATGATGTTGGCTGACGAGCCGCCACCAATACAGCTTGAGCCGCCTTGATTCTCTCCAAGTAGAGCAACGTAGCCATTGTTGTAGTAGCCAAGGCTCATCCCAACGTGACCGTATTGGCCACCAGAGAAAATCACCCAGTCGCCCGGTTGGAGCTGAGTAGCATCAGTAATAAGTACATAATCATCGCCCGCATTATAATCGCGCGCATCCCAGAGACCATACGCTGCGCCCGTGCCATTTGTCGAGAGCCAACGCCCAGTGTAGTTATAGTGAAAGTCGGCGAAGAGGTCGACGCACTGTGCGCCATAGAGACCGTCTAAGTCGATACATTTACCGAGGACGGCGTTCTTATAGGCGTCTGGGCTCGAGATGTCGTGATACTCTCCGCGTCCGAAATCCAGCTTCTCTTCGTCAATCGCCTGCTTCCCGTCGATGCTCTCAACGGTCGGTGCGGCTAGTTCTTCAATCTCGCCCTCGGCATTCTCGACAAGCGTTGGCACTTGCTCGTCGGACAGCTCGATAGCGTAGTCGGTCTCTATCGTGATATCGCCGTCTGGTGCGATGTTAAGACCGATGCCGGAGCCAGCGAGTAAGCCGAGCAATAGAATGGCTACAGCGCTAATAATCGATTTTAGGTTGATATTGTAGAGATTAAGTTTTGACACCAACTTTCCCATAACAGTCTCCTGCTTAGATAATAAAAGCAGTTGGTGTATTGGTTAAATTATACCACACTAGGAGATTCTCGTAAAAGTACCAGCCGTAGTCCCAAGGGCTGTAACTTGAAGTTCTACAGTGGTAGTTTCCAGTAAGGCGCCGGGGAGCATAGCAACTAGCATCAGGGTGCCGTCACCATTTTGCGGGCTGACATAGTAGGAGCATGGCCATTTTAGACCAGTAGTTTCAGCCGCGAGGGTGATGAGATTATTCTGTCCTAAATTCTTATCTGGTGTGAACTTCACTCTAACAGTAGTTGTCACATTAGCTGGTAGAGTAACACCAAATACTTGTGATTTGTTGACGGTGAATTGTACCAGTGATCCAGCGACCGGGAAGGTTGCCTTGAGGGATTTTATCAAACTTTCTAGCGTATTAAGACGCTGCTCTACGGTTCTACTCATGATGTCATACTCTCTACGCTTAAAGATCCTCTGACGAGTGACTGCACCTGAAAATGATAATGGGTTGCTTCCCAAGTTCCAGACTGCCAACTACCGGACTGAACCTTGGGTTGATTGGTCACAATCCAGCGCGCGCCGCCTTTATATACCGTACGACGGATATTCGGTGCAGAATCGGCGTCAGTGCTAAGCTCGAGTGTCGCTAACGTATTAGCGCCGCTTTCAGTATCCAATGTAACGATAACGCGCTCGATCCCGTTTTCCGTCCTACCTGCCGCTCCATAAGTCATCTGTAGCTCGTTACGTGTAGTTGTGAAGTCGGCGCCGACGGTAAAGACTGGCAACGAGGTTGCAGCCTGCTCGTAGGCTACCTTTTGAGCGTTAGCTTCATATTCTAGTGTGGTTAGTTGTTGCTCTACTCTAGCCATAAACTCTCTCCAATGTTAATTTGCCTTCAACCGGTGACAAGGCTTGAACGTTGAGCGTGACAGTTGCTTGCGCATTGCTAGTCAATGTATACCAATAGTTATTAGCGTCGATTGCGTAAACGACGTAGTTACTCCCGGTTTCTATGATATGACCTGTAAAACACCGCTCGTACCACGCCTCAACGTCACGTCCGGTGATTGAGTAGCCGAGCGCAACATATTGCTGTCTGAGGTTCGGGTTGACAGTGTAATCAAACGCAAAGTCGACATACGGCGTTAAGTTTACGCCATCAGTACGAGTAAATCGCGCCAAAAAGCGAGCAAAGATCATGTTGTTCAGAATCGGCTCGTAGTCATGGACAATACCGGAAATCGTTCCGCCGGGCGTTGTTTCCGGATGAGTGAGTGCGCCATAGTTCAGTGGGCTAGACACTTTATAAGCATTTAGTTCATTCCTAAGTTTAACTAGCCGGTGCTGGGTATTATCAAACATCCGACTCCTTAAGTAAGGTCGGCTGCACGGTTGCCACACCATTGTCGTCCCATGAAATATCAAGCGCAATAATTCGATAATAACCGCTATTATCCGACCCGTCAGAAGTCGTTTCCTTAAAATAAAATGTATCCCCAAGCGCAAGGCCACTATCTTCGTTCGCGTCATCGCCCCAGGCAATAGGTCGTCCGATAAGCACAATTTTTGGCGTTTTTTGACCGAACGAGAGTTGTTCCAGCCGTGTAGCCGCGTAATCGTCGACGGCTGTTTGTGATTCAAGATTTGAAGCGGTTTCATATCGCCGATAGTAGCAGTAGTCTCTAACCGAACTTGTATCAATGGCTACGCCGAGTTTCGCGGTCATTTCGTCGGGGCTGCCAATTTGTCCGTTACCAGCGATCAAAGTTTCGCTAGCAAAATCATTAGTCTCTTCTGTCGAATAGTCGCTCGCCCAGAGTTTGTATACGCCCTCGCCGGGATATTCGATGATGATATTTTTAGCCTTGCCTCGAGGCTTGAGAATATCAATAAACTGATGGTCATAGTTCTCCGGATTGGTACGAAATACAACATCAAACTTTCCAGCGCCTTGGACATTATTCATGGCGTCACAAAGTGCCTTGGCCACAGTCGGGAAATCTTTGTAAGTGATCGTCTTATTGCCAAGTGCGTTAACTTTGCCAAAGCTCCAGTTTAAGGTTTCGCCCGCCTCTTTCACTCGTGTCATGAATTCGTTAATCAGTTGCTGAACATAGAGGTGTGCTGGCACGCTATTGAAAATTCTCACTGGCGACATCTTATCGTCGGCCGCACAAACAACATCGCCAGAAAGCCGGGCAAAATGTTCGTAAAAAGTGAGGCTAAGCGTCTGGTTTGAGGCTACGCCGCTACGCTGTGGGTCGGAGGCAAGCCACCCCGCAAAGCGCACGCGTCCGTCTTCCTCAAACACCATTCTTGTCTTACCAAACCTTAGCAGACTGGCCGGATTGTCGTCAAAATAAACCCGCACAAGGTCTTGGAACTTTTTCCAGCTCATCTCGAAAGTGAATGTATCGGCCGACGGACTCGAGGCTTCGCTTTTAAGAGTTTCGGCGAGATGACGATTTTTGGAGAACTTATTGACGTCGCCAATTAACGTATTTCCCAGATAAAGCAATAGTCTATGCGCCATACTCCTCCTATCCAATAATGTTGTTCCAGCTTAGCAGAGCCGAATCGGTCGACCCGCCGTCGCTATTGAATCCAATCAGATTTTCTCCCGGCACGCAAGAAATTATGCCGGTGACCAACCGAGTGACGAGCGCTCCGTCAAGCCTTGCTTCGCCGCTTTCAAAGTCAATAATCAGTGTCTGTCCATCTGCGACCGTGCCGTTGTAAACCGCCTCTGTATCCGTGGTATTATTTTGAATTCTTGGATTAACGCACGGCCCAACGATTTTACAAATTGGATAAATCGTCGTAGTCGAGCTAATCATAATGGACTGAATTCCGCCCCCGCCCGCAATCCAGACTTCACCTACGTCGTCGAGAACGAGACCGACATCATCCCAGTCTTCTCCGCCCACTGCGCTAGTGAGCAAGGGAATTTCTACGGAGTTGGCGTAGGTTTCCTCGCCGCTGGCGTTTTCCGTGTATTCGCGCCAATAATCGTTGCCAAGCGTAAGACCAAGCGTCCATCTCGAATACTCTTCGCGTGCGGTCGGCGGAATTTGGAGTGACGTGCTAATCCAAGCATTACTAACCGCGAACATGGCGCCATCTTTTTTGACATAGATAATTTTGTAAATGTGATTGATTTTGAAGAATCCGACTAGCTTCTCTACTAGAGACCAGTACGGCGTCGTCTTTGGAACGATTACGCCGTTGATGACCTGCTCGGTTACATCAAGGCGCTGACGCAACATCTCCCCGCCATCGGCCTCCGTAAAACTGACAGCCGTCGTATTTGGTTCAGGTCGGACGAGCAGAGTATTATCGACGTCGAGATACAATTCTTCGGCGTCAAGTTCGAGACTCATGCCATCGTCGCGGATGAATTTTTCGATGTAAAACTTATCATACATTTTAATATACTCCCTGCGTCTTTAAGGCAATTTTTCGACTAATGATATTGGCGAGCTCTTCTGGATCTTTGTTGTAACCATCGATAGAAATTGACACGTTATAAGTATTGCCGCTGTTCATACTGCCGGTCTCATTAAGCTGGTCGAGATTATCATATCCAGCCCGACGCGCCGCAGCCGCACGGATAACGTATTCGCCCTTCGAGAGCGCATAAAGATTTGAATCGCTGGTATCAGTGCCGATGCCCTCGACGCAGCCACCCATCGCCGCCTTGCTGATATGGGCGAACCCAGTGCCATAATCAATACTCTGGCCGGTTGCGAGTGCGACCACGGCGACGATAGCGTCAGCAATACTCATAATCATATCACGGAAGGTGCTGAGGATGCCGTTTACGCCGTTGAGAGCATTTCTGATTGCCTCACCCATTTTCGTGAAGCCGTCGCTGACTTTTTCGATGATGTTTGCAATACCGCCTAACGCTGCGTTAAGAGTTCCAGTAATAAGACCCGAGACCGAGTTCAAGACGTTAGTAAATGTTCCGCTGAGAGTCTCGAGCAATGGAATGACTGCGCCTTGAGTTAGATTAACGATTGAGGCAGTTACAGCGTCAATAATCGCAATGAATGAGCCAGTCATGAATTCGCCAAGCGGGATGAGCGCCGAATTAGTCAAGTTAATCATGAGGTCGGTTAGCGTCGTAATGGTAAGTAGCACAGTCTCTGCGATAAAGGTCGCAAGAGGCATTAGCACCTCATTGAACAATGTCGTAATGGTTGGCATAACGACGCCAATCGCCGCGCCGATGAGTAGAACAGCGGCTGCAATAGCCGCAGCTGCAACTGTAAACATGGCTGCGCCAACTGCAATCATCGGGTCGGCGAAAGCCTTGAAGAATCCGGCAACCGCTTCACCAATACCCTTGAAGGCAACTTTGATCGGCTCTAGGACGGTGCCTACGACAGAGCCTAAGATATCCCCCAGCGCCTTGAACGCCGAACTAATTGTATTGCCGAGATTGGTGATTTTTGAGGCAAGCGAGCTACCAACTTTAGAAACCGATGAGCTGGCTTCGTTCGCAACGTCGGTTCCAATGTTCTTTTTGAAAAACTTTGAGAATGGATTGCCGATATGCTCCTTGAGACCGGAGAGCAAGTTCGTGCCAACGGTTTTGAGCACGGTGCTACCAACTAGAAGTCCGAAGCCAGCTAGGATCGGTTCGGTATTTTCCGGTTTCGCAAATTCCTCGCCGAGACTATTAACAATTTGACCAACGATTTCTGGCAGTAATGGAATAATGGCAGTAACGATACGACCCGCCCCAGCCGCTACCGCAACAAATAATTTTACGAACCCATCAATGATAGTTGTTACATTATCGGCATTAGAAATGAAGTCTACAATTCCGTCGACGAGAGCTCCGATGATATCGGGCAAAACCTCAAGCACTGGAGGAATAATGCTAGTTAGCATAGATATAATACTGCTGACTAAATCCGGTAACACACCAACTAGGATTGGCGCAAGTTCGCCGAACAGGTTTCCAATATTAGATACGATGTCATGAATGGCTGGCTCGAGGTTTGTGGCTGCGGTTTTAATACTGCTTACAAAGGCTGGGAAAATATCATTCCATGCCATTGTAGTCCCGCCACCCATAAAGGCTAGTAAATTCTTCCAAGAGGCTTTGACCATATTGAGGCTACCAGAGATAGTACCCTCAGCCTCTTCCGCTGTTGTATTCGTGATTTTTCGAAAATCCTGAATGACGTGAATGGCTTTCGTGATATCGGCAAAGCTGTCAATACTAAACTTTGTACCAGACAATTTCTCTGCGTCAGCCAGCAATCGCTCCATCTCCGTCTTTGTGCCACCATAGCCGAGTTTAAGGTTATCAAGCATAGTGTAATTCTGCTTGGAGAAACCTCTGTACGCATCTTGTATGCTCTCTATACTAGTTCCCATTTTATTAGCATTGTCTGACATATCGATAATCGCATCGTTAGCGTATTCAGCCGCCTTAGCCGTATCATTGCCTAAACTTTGAAGGAGGCTGGCGGAGAAGTCGGTTGCCATTTCCATATACTCATTCGCAGAGAGCCCAGCCGTTCTATATGCCTTTTGTGCATAATTATCGACCGTGTCTAGCGCATCGCCAAATAGCGTTTCGATACCACCGTATAGTTGTTCCCAATCGGCGTAAGCCGTGAGTGCGCTCTTGCCAATCCCAGCGAAGGCTGCGGTTGCGGCCGTGCCTGCGGCGGCGAAAGTTCCCATAGCAACCTTGCCAACACCCGAAAACACAGTTTTTAGGTTACTGCCAAGCCCACTAAAAATCCCAGTAATTTTGTTACTGCTACTCGTAGCCGCTGTTTCTGCGCCAGCTAGTTCTTGTTTGAGGTCATTCGTTATACCTTTAAGCGACGGCTTGATTTGAATCCATGCCGTGCCGATAGAAGTTCCTGCCACGGTTCCCACCCTGCGAAATTAGTTGCTAAATTCCGCTTTGACCGTGCGTGTACGTTACTTATATTATATCACAAAATAGGCCTGTTTTTCGATACGTTTCATAGGTACGCTCACTGTAAGCATAATCTTTACAAATGTTGGAAAAAATTGTTGACACGCGCTAGCACTTCCTATATAATGAGTGCTAGTAGGGAGGAATACAAACAGGTACAGTTCTCTACTTTAACAAATACGCCGTGGTAAGCGTCATAGTCGTAAAAGCAGCAAGAACGCAGCTGCTGGGGAGCGTAGGTTTAATTACCACCTCCTTAATGGAGTAGAAGTCTTTTACGGCGCCTACTCTCTCCGACAGGTGCGTTTTTACGTACCGAAAAGGCAGGTTGGTAGAGCGGTTTAATACACTGGTCTCCAAAACCAGCGCGTGAAATTGAAGATTTACTCCCAGATAAATTAGCGCCAAGGGTTCAAATCCCTTACCTGCCGCCATCAAAAAATACCCTTAATGGGTATTTTTTGATACTCCCAGATAAATTATCTGTTCGCCAATAGGCGACTGTGGATCTACAAAATAAAAAATTATAGCCCCGCAGTCGACTATTTAATACACTTTTGAAAGTTCTTCAATACCTTGATTATATAGCGTTTTGAACAAAAAAACAATACAAAAAGTATGATATAATGCGCCGGTAGCGGCACCAATCTTCTTTTTGCCGGCGGCACCGCCGCGTTTCTATAATTTTCCGGCGGACTTTAGTTTTTCGACTTTATTATGAATATACGAATTGCCGCCTAGTTCCGGGCTAGTGTAACGACTGTAGACTTCGTAGAAACGTTCACGTTCGATTTCGTCAATAGGTTGCCCCTGCTCGACATCAGCAAGAAATCGTACGAGGAAGTTTTTATGCGCTTCCAATTCAATGCGTTTATTATTGTCAGCGATAGCGTCAACTTTGTCGTTGAGCGGTTTTAATGCGACTTTCAGCCCCGCATTGAATAACTTACATAATCCCCCGAGAGTAGCCGCGGCGCCCACAAGCCACGCGGCTACTTCCATGATTTGACCGAGTGTTACTCCGTCCATAGACTTTACTCCGTCGGTTCGGTTGGTGCCGGCGTAGTCGTAGTTTCCAATGCCGACAGATATTCAATATCATACGTCATTGTCGTCTCGTCTTCCGGATCCTTGAACTTAAAGGCCTTCATGTTGATCGGATACGATACGGCGTCTGTATTGTTGTAGGTGCGGTCACCAGACCGGTCGACAAACTGGCAGTCACCCAGGATGTGACGATGGATACGTGGTTTCTCGCCACCGTTATTCTGGAGAGTATCGACGACCAAAACACCGCGCGGTAACTGCGAACCGGTATTGCGCCAACGTAAACTGCCATCTTCGTTGACTTTGACATTGTCTTTGCCATAGACGAACTGCAAGACCGTCACGCGGCTGGTTTCCAGCAAATTGAAAGTCGCATTGACGCCATAGCTGGATTGACTCGTCATGACTGTTTCTGGACCCCAGGCTTCGATTTCGTTGGTTTCTTCGGCGTCGGAGATCGTCAAGCCATCAGACGTGACGTAGCCGAGATTTACGAAGGCGTCAGAGAGTGAATCCTTGGCGTTAGTTGGCAAATCCGTGCCAAGCGGCGCCCAATAAACTGCGCCACCCGGCTTCGGTAGCCCAATGGTGATATTGTCCTTATTATTCTCTTTAGTATTTTCGTTCATATTCCCATCCTTTTACGCTTAAATTGGCGGAGGCGGGATAACCCGCCTCCTGTTTGGCTAGTCCGTAGTTGGCGGCGTCATGATGACGGCGAGAGCGTCCGGATTGGCAATGCCGAAGCCGAAGATGACTTCATAGCGCAAAGCGACTTGGTTGTAGCGACGGAGATCGCCTTGGCCGTCCGGGTCACCGTATTGAATGAGGTCTACCGGGAATTCGGCAGCAATACCCCAACGCAGGGCATCCCAATCACCGACGATAGCCTGTACCCCGTTATATTCGCCGACTTCCTTCGAGGCAGCAGCTTTAAGCCCCTCGAATGATTCGACATTGAGGCCGAACGAGCCGAGCGACGGATAGACCGGAGCGCCAGCTGCCGTTTTAAGTCCGGCAAGTTTAGCTGCGGCTGTGTTCGAGAAAGCGATACCGTTAGCTCCGAATTCATCTGCGATATCGGCAATGGCAGTCTTGAGGTCGGTATTGATGGCGTCGGCAGTCGTACCGGTAGATGGAACGAGAATGCTTGAACCGGTCTTCGTAATGTAGTCCGAAACGACCGTAGAGAGCTGACCACTTAGCGGGTTGATACCATGAATGACGATCGTATCAAGGTCACGTTGGAAGTCGGAACCCATCCACTTTGCCGCCAGTTCGTTAATAATGTTCAACTTTTTCTGATCGTTAAACACCAAGAACTCGTCGGAAAAACGCTCTGTATATTGGAGCTTGACAGTCTTGATGTGGCGCAAAGGATGCGCGGTCGGGGTTGGGGATTTAGCAGCCGCTTCTCCTACAACTTCACCTTTAGTTCGTCCGCTGAGGTCGAAGTATTCGGTGTCGCCGATCATAACCTGCGGTAGACGGTTAGTTAATTTAGAAATGACGCCGCCACGAATTTTGGCGACAAAAGATTCGTCACTAAATTGTTTAGCGACATCGACAGTAGCAAATGCCATAAAGTTTCTCCTATATTATTGATAAATATATGAGAACTTTTACTAAGTTAGCCTACGAGTTGAGAGTAACGCAGCCAGTCGTTTCCGGCTCGCTAGTTTTCTTCTCGATTCCTTGATTGGAGGACTGACTTGGCGCAAAACTATCTTTCAGAGCATCGGCCTTGGCGCGCATTTCGTCGTCAGTACCATCTCCCAAGAATTGTTCAGCGTCCACCTTAAAACCATACTCAGCGGCAATGGTCTTTCGGCGTAGTTCAATATCCAATTTTTTCGCTTTCGATTCGGACTCAGAGAGCTTTTTCTGATATTCCGTTTCTACTTCTTTACGAGTCTCCGCTTTGATGGAATCACCGATTTCCGCTTTGACTTTCTCAGAAAGTTCATTACGCAATTCTTCTTCCATTTCAGCACGCATCTTCTCCCGACGCGTTTTGAGCTTCGCAGAAACGATTTTTTCAGATTTCTCTTTGAATAGCTCTTCGATCTGTTGCTCAGTCGCTTTACTATATTCCCCCGAATCGTTCTTAACGTAAAAGTCCACCCTTTTTCCTCCGAAAAGTTATAACGTTATTTTTATTGTAGCGCATATTTGCTATGGCGTCAAGAATATGTATTTGCTTATGCTTACAATGTTGAATTCCCAACAGAGTTCACCATAACATCGATTTCCTCGGAACTGAGGCCGAGATTGCGCCAAATCGAACGAGCCTTGATAATTTCTGGCACATTTTGCGCGATTTTGGTCAAGCCATCACCAAACTTACTTACATCGGCAGCAAATACCGGCTTCCAGATCGGCGTGGCGGCATTGATTCTTGCTTGTAGGTTATCGTCAATTTCTTTAATCTCGTTATCGTACATCCATAATGTAATAACGAAGTATTTGAGCTGCTCGCCCAATTCCAACTGCCAGGCCAGAATATCATCCTTAAGATCGTCATTGACGATTTCTAGAGCTTCGGTTGACTGTGGCGCGTCGGTCGTAATGCCGAGGTTGACGAGGCTAAGTTTGGTGTCAGCACAGAAATTATTGGCCGAGATGAGAATCGTTTCCTTGAATGGCGCCATAGCGTGTTGGGCGAATTCGCCGACCTTGGGAATCTGACCGTCTTCATTCATGCCGATCTTGAGAATATCGCCAGCGCGGGTTTCTACCTTATCAATCGGGGTGTCGACGTCGGCGCCTAGAATTACATCCACCTTCGTATTGTAATAATAGGCCGCAATCATAGCCTGACGAGTAGTCCGACTGGCGTCGATAATTGAATCTCGCACCGGGCGCGAGAGTACTGAGCGCCCAAAAGGTCGCTTGGTAGTGGAATTATAAGTTAGTAGTCCGATTAGCGGTCGTCCAGTCGGGTTAGTGTCGGTCTTATCTTTCTTATCCTCATGTGTGATAGTCTCGCCGGGTTCGTATTCAATATAGGCATCGGGTCGGGCTGGAGTCGGCGTATCCTTAGAGTTGCGCGCAAACACCGCATATCCATCTTTCAAATTCTGCTCGCGCCAACTATAGGTTCCGGTCGCCTCTTCGGCCGTAAAAGGCATTACTTTGTCGTAAGCGAGCGCGAGGAACCCGCAACCAGCTACCAAAATATCTTCCTTTACTTTATCAAAAGCCTCGATGACATTATATTTACGCAGAATCTCATTCAGTCCGAGCGCGTCGTTCTCGAAGCAGTCGAAGTGAGTTTTATTGGCGCGCATCTCCACGGCGCGCTTGCCCCAGCCGAGGTGAGATTTAGGAACTTCGCTAGCCAGTTTGCCCTTGGCGCAGTCATGATAATCATAATTGCCGAAATAAAATTTATATTTCTCTGACGACCGTTTTAGTCTGCCGTCGATTTCCTTACTCCATTTCATCAGCGTACTCCTCTTAAAATTCCAATTGTTGGTCGGCCAGATATTGAGCCTAACCCAATCAACTCTAACTCGCGCGTTTTGAAGAATAGGTTGCTGGAAGCCGCACCGCTACTGAGGCCGATTGACTGCGAGTATGGCGTCGCGCTCTGCGTCCATTGCGTCGCGTCGTCTGGCATTCCTTCCGGCAAACTCACGACGCGCTGGGCGGCGTTTACGACGACCATCTTTACATTCTCTTCCAAAATTCCAGTGGTATCCGCCGCAATCCGATCGTCGAGATTGGTCTGATGGTTCATGGCAATTTGGCGGAGATAATTTGAGGCTTGTGCCAACAAGGCTTCTACCCGTGATTCCTCCTCAGCACTCAGTGCGTGCCAAACCGCCGCCAAGTCCGCTGGTGTGGCGTAGCTTTTTAGCTCAATTTGATTATCTCCGCCTTCGTTCATACCTTCTCCTTACTCTTTCGTTTCGTCTGACTTAGCGCCGTCAGTGCCGTCTTTGGTCTTGTCCTTCGCATTTACCCCCTTGCCTTTGGCATTGGAGGTTTTTGGTTTAGCCTGCGCTTTATCTGTCTTAGCGCTTTTCGTTTCGTCTGACTTAGCGCCGTCAGCATTCGGCTTATTGCCACTTTTGGTAGCCGATTTTTTGTCGATTTTCTCGTAAACCTTTGGTAGACGAGTTCCAGACATCACTTCGACTTCGTGACCAGTTTCTTTGTTGCGATAAATAGGCATATTTTTCTCCTTTCGTTATTTTATTACCTATAACATCCTAATCCGCTCAGCAATCGCATAGCGATTCCAGCGAGTTGGGGTGTTCGAATCCATTTGCGCCGCAGTCGTGTCTACGACGTGATAATCATGCCCGGCATATTCCACGAAGGCTCCGTTGACGTCTCGATTGTCGGCTTTAGGCAGGTGAATCATAATCTGAGGCTTGGCGGCAGTCGGCGAGCCAGTATTGGCCACCAAGCAGCCCGCCATCGTAAAAGTCACAACAGTGCCGTCTGACATTGGTTTATTTTTGAAGGTCACCGAAATCGACTTCATAATTTACTCCTGTTTTGTGATATAATTGGTCTAGGCATACCGATCTGTTTCGGACGTTAGACTGAGGGCTCGTACACTCTATCGTCGGTGTGATTAGAGACTGCTGGTAATAGCGGTCTCGCCTTTTTCTGTCGGTCATCCTTGAATCTCCTTAATGTATTTCTCACAGCGGGATTCGCTGACTTTATATGAGGTCACTATATTAATCTCTTTTCTGCTAGTACGTTCAACAATTACTATTTGCCGGTCTTCTGCGTTACCCAAAATCGTAAAACGCTGATTCCCGTATTTTTTACGGCCAATCAGAGTATTTTCGCGATTAGCCCCTTTAACGATTTTTGAAATGTCAGATATATTTTTAGTTGTCAGCGGACGACTGTCATCGTGCCCGTTCACAGTAAAACCCGTACCAGAAAAATGCCCAGAGTTATCCATATGTAGTGCGGCACTGCGTGTTATTTTGATGTCTGTCTTACGATTAACGCCTAACGTTTTTGCGGCATCTGAATGTAAGTTACCAATTTTCGCCTCTTTTCTTTGTCCTTCAAGAACTTGTGAGAGTGCGACTGTGGTTTCGGTTGGCTCGGTTTGACGTAGTTTTTCTAGAGTTGGCACAAGATGTTCTTGCCGGGCTGGCGTATTTTTATGTTTGACGTAATTATTAAGAACTCCATTCCGGCTATTGTATCCGGATGTTGTGAATAAACAGTCACAATTATCGTGTCGGGCAAAATCTTCGCCCTTTGGGTAGGTATATGTCCCTTGTTTCTTGTCGCACCATTCGCAACACTTTCCAACTACTGTACGAGTCAAAGTGGGGTGTTTATCGAGTGATATCGCGTTCCGAAATGCCTCTTCTTGCGCCTTACCGAGCGCCGAATCATAAAATTCTTGGACGATCGGGTCAATTACTCTACTGAGGGCATGCTGTCGGACGAGCTTCGTGGCCAAATTATCAATCTGGTCGGTCATCTGCGAATAATCCGTCGTACCGATTGCCGTGCTATCAAAAACTTGACTGTTGGCGTCGAACATCTGCGTATAAAAATCTGAGCCAATGAGGTTAATGACTTTGGCGATTCTGGATTCTTTGTCGTCTGGGGAAATATCCAAGCCGAGGATGTATTTTACAGCAGGCAAGATACTGCTGGCGGTGTCGATTGCTACTGGGTGAAAGTCCATTGCTTGAGCTCCTCCCTAGTTTTATCGACGATTTTTTGGATATGCGCGACCTCGTCTTCGGTAATCTCCCGAAACTCTGCGTCCGGCAAAGCCTTCAACCCCTCGATTTTGGCCGATGCGGCACTAACCGACAGATTGTCAGTGTCCTTCAGTCTAACGCCTTTTCGTGCGGCCAAATCCGCCAAGTAATTGCGCTGCGTTTCGGTCATGCGCTATCCCTTTAGTAGTGATTCCGCTTAACCGTGCGTAAACGTAGTGATATTAAGATTATTATACCATGACATCTCTAATTTTGGTATAATAGGAGTGTCTAGAATATATTTTAATCCGGTCTCAGCGTAAGATGGGTTAATGTTGGTCTTAATTACTGAGACCTGAAATATATTCTAGACAAATATATCAACATTGACCCATTTTTGGGTTTTAGCGAGATTCTCAGTGAGAGTTTTAGAGAGGTCTTATGTTTTTTAACCTAAGTAGAAAAAGCAAAAATAGCGCCCCGGAGATACCGCAAATCCCCGCTGGCGCCGCGAAATATGAAGTTTCGGGATGTGAGTATCGACAAGAACAGCTGCGCAAATTATATAAAAAATATGAGGAATCTACTATACTTTTCACTCTTACTCCAAGATCGCGTTATCAGGTTACTCGTAATTGGCCTGAGATGCCTTTTGTTAATGTCAATATTGCCGGATCGACGGGTACGACCGAAAAAAACTGGCTTGGGTATGTGCGCACGAGTTTTTTTAGTGAAGCCGACTTGACTGGTATCGTTCGCAAACATGGTCCAGTTTCCGTGTACGGCAAGATTACAAAAAAAAGCGGAGAGTATTCTATTGTTCTGACTATCGCAGAGACAAGCGATGTTTTTGAGTCCAGCATTACCTATTCATCATCTATAATCCCAGAAATTACCAAAATAGCCGATAAAACTTTTCAGGGGTGGGTATCAGTACGCGCTAAGAGATGTAAAACTCCTAAGGGGTTTGAATACCGTTTTTATTATGCAAAATCCAGTGTAGGACTCTTATCGATGAAAAAATCCAAAGAATTAGATGAATGGCTAAACGGTCGGGGTATTATATCGGCGCGCCTTGGCATCGCAACTTTTCGTCAGCAAAGACCTCAGCCATACACTAAAATTGTAATAACCCCCGATATCGTCTAGTCAATAAATTTTCCTAGCCATCCAGGATGTTGTTTAAGCATTGCCCCAGTTTTAACATCTGCCGCCACAATCTTGAACTTTGTGCGCGTCGTACCGTATTTTCCAGGTTGAGCCTCTCCAGATTCGATTTTGAATTTACCTGTGAACCCAAAATCAACAATGAACTGCCCCTGAATTTCCGATAGTTTCTGCTCCATCACCTCGCGCTCAACTCGCTCTATCCCAGACCCGGTGAGCATTGCCTGCTCTAACCCTTTGTAGTTGTATTGAATCTTAGTTGTCACTTTTGAGCTTCCTTTACATTACAGTTATACGCTTGCCAAAATTCTTTCATCTCGTCGTAATCCTTAACCGACATACGCTCCGTCTCCTTTCGGTTCGTCTCCACCTCAGCCTTAGCCTTCTTAACATACTCTGGTTGGAGTTGTGGCTGCGGTTTTGCTGGTGATTTACCCTCCTTTTTCGTCATATTGGCAAGTTGACAGCTGATAACATCCAACGCATGTAGAATCTGGGACTGAACCTCTTTGTCCCAATCCCAGTCCTTGGTCGGGCTATATTTTTGGATAAACCGTGACTCGAACGGTAAGTTGAGCAGAAGTCGGCAAAAACGTCGAAAACGTTTTTGTACGATTCTCTCTCTTTCGACATCGATATGATAATACTGCTGGAAGTCAGCCTCGATTATCTCCGCTTCCAGCTCTGACGCCGCGAGGCACGATTCCCAGCTTTTGGGAAACGATCCTCAATCTTGTCAGTAATTTCACGCAATTCTTTCATCGAAAAATAGCCACATTTATCTGTAATGTATTTACGGGCATCTTCGTACGTCTTTTCTCCCCCAACGATTGCGAACAACATCATTATGACCTCACTAGCTTTGCCTTCTTGAGCCGCCTCCGCAAAATCACTTAGAAAATCTGCGTCGTCGAAAAGCTGTTCATCGATTTCAACTTCATACCCATCCCAAAGTTCAATGGTTTTATTATTCGTTTTTGCCATACGATCCCTTTGCAAAAGATTACCCGCTTTAACCGTGCGTAAACGTAGCTAATATTGCTTCTATTATAACATATTACCCCTGATATAGGGCGATTTTGGCGCAGTCCACTTTTTCGATTTTTTCTCTCGTGTGAAAAATGTCCCAATACACGCGGGTGGATTAAGGGAGGGAGGGTACACCCACCTACCCCCCTATGCTTTCCAAACCAAAAAGTACATTATGTTATAATTATTTTATGGCTCAAACTCGCAAATACTCGTCACCAAAAGACCCGCGAAAGCGCTATCCCAAGCTCCGTAGCGACTTGCGCAAGCGCGTTTTCGCCTCACAAGATGTTTGCGGCATTTGTGGGCGCGAAGTAGATAAAACTTTGCCACCAGGCACGCCATTAAGTCCGGAACTTGATGAAATTATCCCAGTGTCTCGGGGAGGGTCGCCATATGATATTGAGAATCTCCAGCTCGTTCATCGTGGCTGTAATCAGCGTAAAGGCGCTAAGATGCCGGGCGACAACATAGGGGCGGTCGAGAACCCACTACCAGTATCTAAGAATTGGTGACAAAAGCAAAGTGGGGGGTTATTTTTTTGTCTTCTGCCCGTACTTCTTAATCCGCGCCTCGACTGCTTTCTTCGCCCGAGCAGAGCGCTCTTCGGGAGTGAGGTTAGCCCAAGCTTTTTTGCCGCCAACACTAGCACCAATATTCATTTTGTCATATGCCTCAGCCTTGCGTATTAGCTCGTCATACAGTGATTTGGGGATAGCAATAGTTGGATCATTATCCATAAGTTCTTCCTTTCTTATCGGCGGCTTTAGCAAGGGGTCGACATTATCTTTCCGTTATGTTATCATTAAGTGAAGTTACTTCTTCTTCGCTGGAGTGGTAACTTTTTTGATTTTGAAGTAATCAAGTTCGTAACCTTCTGGGATAATAATCTTTATCTCCATTTTCCTCCTTTCTACCGCCGATTTTTAATTTTGCTATCCCCTTGCTATATTCTCATTATATCAAAGCGACTTTGATAAGTCAATAGGTTTTGTGAAGATTATTGCGTTTTTTATTGTTGTAACTAATGGAATCACAATAAACGTGTTCCCTCTATAGATTCGAGAGGATGTCGTGCCATTTTTTATTATTTTCTTCGATAGTAGCGCGCGACTTCGACTTCTTTCCAAAGACTTTTTGCCCCCAATAGGCAAATGTGGCCGCATCTAAAGCGCAGGTCGACAAATCCTTGCTCATCGACTCCCATCCAAACCCGCCATAGCGCCCCATAGATCGCTGTTTAGTGATGCGCACTGTCTGATTTAGCAAGGGTTGGTCGTAGTGGCTCAGTTCGCCGCGTGTGATCGCGTCATAGGTGAATTGGTGCGCGGAGACAATATCCTTCATGGTTGGTTGGACGATTTTGCGTTTAGGTACACCTTTACTTACTAAGTCTTCAAATAGTATTGCTTGTCCCGTCGCTCCGTCAATAATAATCTGAGCGCAATTCCGTCGCCTTTCGTAGAGCCAGTTCGTCAGTCTACCGAAGCCCTCGTCCATTGGACGTTGTTTAATTATTTCAACATGTATGCGACCATTCTTGAGTGGCTGGGCTGCCGCTAGGCTAAATGCCGAGCGGTCTGGCGCGAATTTGACTGCGAAAACTGGCAGGTAGCTATCGTCATAATCTGGCTTTTCCGTCACGCACGCATCCCATTCCTTCTGCGATATTGCGCGCTTAGATTCGGCTTCGCTCCACCACCCGAGCCTCATGTGGTTAAAGTTGTCGGGGCTGAGCGAACGCGCCTCGGCTTCCAGAACCCGCTGTAGTAAGGTTTTGCCGAGCGATGGATTCGTCTTATACCACGCCTCAACGTCGTTTTTGTCAGTCAACTCCTTGACGCCCCACTCCGTCCAAACACCTTCGCCCGTTTTAATGATTTGCTGCCGAACACGCGCAAAGACTTCGCCAACCGTTTCCGCCATTGGCGGCGTTCCACAATAAATAATCTGTGGATTGCCGCTTGGCGCAGCAGACGTTGTTGGGACAAGCGTTGCCTGGTGCGCGTCGAGCATGTCGGCCGCCTCGTCGTTAATAAGATCGTCAACCGTCATGCCGAGACCGCCAAGTCGCGTCCGAGTAATAAATTGATACCTGGCGCCATTGTCAAATTCAATATAATCGTAGTTGCGGGGTTTGTCTCTAAATCTTGGTGTTAGTAAGTTGAAAATCTCTTTATACGGACTCTCGTAGAAGAAATCTTGAACACGTTTTTTGACGACGTCGACCGTCTTCTGTTTTTGCGCAGTAAACAGACCGATCCTGCGTCCAAAAATAATACCATAAATAATGCGAGCAACGATGATTTCCGTTTTGCCGTTTTGGCGCGGAACTGACAAGCCACAGTCGAGGTTTACAAACTTGCCGTCGTCATCCTCTGCTAGCCAACGCCTTAAGACTAATTTTTGCCATTCATGGAGCGGCGTGCCGTACTCATCGAGTAAATCGAATAGAAGTTCGGCTTTACGCGTGTCACCGTCTCGGTAAATATCCAGCCTTGGCTCCTGACAGGCTTTATAGCTCTTTTTAGCCATCTTTTTCTCCAGACGCCTTACTTATCGTTTTAACGCTTTTCTTAGCCTTAGGCGGCGTTTTAGAGGGGTCTTTTTTCTGAGTGATACGTTTTTTCGCGGTTTTGGTCGTAGTTTTGCGCTTCGCCGCCGGTTTTGGTGTTTTGTTGTCCGCCTTCATCAAATCTGCCGCTTTTAAGACGCGACTGAGCGTTGAGTTCGCCTTCGGCTTATGCGAGCGAATCTCTTGGAGCTGCTTACGATAGATATTGATATTCTGGCTCAGCCTCGCCACTTCTTGTGGGCTTGCGCCTTCGAGTTCCGATACATTTTTACGAATGAGGTCCATGTAGAATGCCTCATCATCATCGCCAACCGCAACTTCCATAATACTGGCTTCCTTTTGTGCTTTGATTCGACCCTGCGAGAGTTTATCCATCTTTGACGGATTCTCAAAAATTTCAAGCCACCGCATCAGCGCGGCGTAGCCCTCGCTCGGTAGAGTGTCGGCTAACTCTTCTTGAGATTTTTGCAACTCTGCCGCCGGCAACTGACCAAAATACTCTAGCCAGTCGTTGTAACGGTAGTTTTTAGTCTTTTTCGCGTCGATTTTCATAGTTTAGTACCCTTGCCTCACACTTAACCCCCTCTTCATGGTCGATGTGTATGATTGCTCGTGGGTTACTTTTGTCTATACCGGCCAATCCGACAGTATATCCAATGACATGGCGAAAATTGTCATTTTCGATTATCCCGGCCCGAACGAGTGCATCGAGAATTGATGTCGCCTGATTATCGAGATCCCGCAGCACAAAGTTCGGCTCATACATATCGAACGTAATAAAGACCGGTGAAGGCATCTTCTTTCCTCGGGTTTGCGACTTGAATTGCTTAATCATGTCATTTTCATTTTCTAGTGCCTTGGCGCTAGAAATCAAATTCACTCGTCCAGTCCTACTATTAGGTATAATACGTTTGCTATTCTTCTTGGAATAGACGATTCCGTGATAGACTAGCGTCATCTCATTCTGCTGATCGTTTTTCACTTCTCTTCCCCTTATTGCTTCTTTGCCAGAGACACCCCGATTATGCAGATTCCCACCACTCCGATGATAATCCCCGCTAAAAGTCCTAACATAAATTCCATTATTTTCCTCCTAACAAATAATTATCATCCTTCGCAATAGCGCAGTTCCGAGCTGGATGAACTTCACCTTCATGCGGTCCGTCCAAGAACTTAATGCCATACGCTCCATGGTCATAATAGTTATCTAGCCATTCGGCTTTATGATACGTCACCTCGCCACGAAGACGAGTGCGAGCAGTGAAGTTACTCATTTTCTCTCCTCCTTCTTAATTACGCAGCACTTTGATGGATAGTCCTTGTCGAAACAATAATAAACTTCGTCGCCAACCTCCAGCTCCTCGTTTACGAACCCAGAGATCTTTATGTAATCAATTTTCTTCTTCCCGAACAAGGTAGTTCTCATGACGCCCACTCCCATAGAATACTCTATCGTACTGTTGGGCGCATCCATATACCGCATAAGATAAATAATTTTACCGTGCTTCATAGTTTTATCTCCTCAACAACCGTCTCAATTCGAGACTCATGCCATCTCTTTATAAATTTCCTCGCCCTACGAGCAGTCCTAAACCTGACAGTACGCCAATAAAAGAGTTTGCGCCTAAAACAACTGTAAATACTACTTCCTTCATATGTAGACGCTGCAGGATAATATCTACCGTCGCGTTTAATAATTCTATATTTCATTACTCCTCCCAACATTCCCAGGTATCGGTTAATGAGAACCACTTTTTACGACAGACTTGTTTCGGTTTACGCTCAGACTCGGAATTATCTGACGCATCAGAGCTCATAGGGGCGGCTTCCGGAGTAGGGTTGCTTAACCTCAAAGCGATCACTATAATACAGATCATGATTATAGAAAGTATTTTTGCGACTATATCCAGACGGTCGATAATGAAATGACCTATACTTCTTAAAAAATTCAACATATTATTTCTCCTCCAATAACCTTGGGTTCGATAGGATGTGGCCGATAATCTTATATTCATTCAGCCACGATTTAACTTGGTCGCCCCCCTTAACCATTTCAAAATCAAACTCAGCATTGGAGTTATCCCATACACAAACAGCACGACATTCACCATTGCTTACAATACTCCCCTCAAATATCTCCTTACCGTCTTTAGCGAAGAGGTTTGTGGATTGAAGAATTCTATAATTATTGATATTTGTACCGCAGTACGAGCGGTCAGAAAGATAGACGGCGAGTTCAATGATTGTGAACACATTGCTATCGTTGTTGATATTGCGGCAAAATCTTTCACTGAGTTTATCCCACACCATAAACCGTTTTGGCATAGGCTGAAATTTAATTCCGTGTGGTTCCGTTGAATTAGAATTAGTCATTTTTTCTCCATTCTGCCCGCATTTTACGCACTAGGTCTTCCTTAGCTTTTTCCACTTTATCTACAAACTTCTCCCAGACAGTATCTTCAATCGGCTCAAACCACTCTGGACTGTTTTCCACGATTCGGCTGGATATATATTCGCAACCGGTATTCGGTAGGGTATGTAAATCATCTACGGCAACATAGCCGTCAAGATGGTGATTCAGCTCCAGAACTGCGTCTTTTTTCCAAAGGAAGTTATCCTTTAGTACTCGATATTTCATTCACTTCTCCTTTTACATTTATACTTAGGCTTAGTCTTTGGTCGCTTTTGATAATGCCGCCAGTTACACCCCCTGTGGGGTGGGCATAGCGTACATGGGGCAAACGCACGTCTCCACGACATCTTCTCGGCTCGACTGTTGGTATTATCTTCACCAAGTTTTAATCCTCGATTCCTGGCAATGTTGCGGGTAAATTTTCGACTGTGCCCCATTTGCACCCCTGTTCTCCTGTTCCTAGAAGTTGATTTTTAACAACGCTCTCATACAGCGTTTCTCCGCTTTGCGTGATAGCATATGGTAGAAATACCTGCTCCGGCTTAACCATCTGGGTCTCTATGATGGCGAGCTGTGCCTCGACCCAGTCCTTGATGATGCGCCAAGCTACACGCTTGGCTTGCTCTGGCGTTTTATATCGCGTCTCTACTCCACGCTGGCCACGCAGTACAGTCAAAACTTTCTCTGGGGCGATTGGCAGCTGAAAACCGACTTCATTGCCATTAACTAGCATTTTGAAGCTGACTGCCGATGCCTCGCCCTCGTTGTCATATTCTGAGAGAATTGCCTTTGCGCCAGCTTTAGCTAACATCTTTTGAATTTCTCCGACGGTCCGATCGGTTGAGATTTTAGTCGTATAGTTTAGTAGCGGCATACCTACTCCTCTATACCCAGATATATTTTCCATTCGCTCGAATGAGCCTTGATGGAGGCTTCGGCGTCGTCTATAGTAGCAAAATTGATTGGAGATGTTAGTTCGCCACCACAACAATTTGTTTCCCACCGACCAACTTCAAATCTATGATCGTATATGTCATAGCTAACATAGTAAAAACTTCCGCAGTCCCTTGAGGCTTTAAACCCTTTAGTATCCCGCTCGAGGATTACTTTGGCCTTGCGGCGAGCAAGTTCTTTCTCCCCCTCTTCTCTGGTGAGAAAAATATCACCTGTTTCTACCATGAGGCTTTCTCTAATCCCGAACTCAAAATCATCTACACTAAAGCCCGTGAGAGGAGAAAGTGTAATGCACCAACATCTGTCCCCTCCCCTCAAATCATCCACCGTCTTTGGCTTCTCTGGGATTTCCTCGATATATCCATGCTCAAGCAAAGCCCGAATCCTAGAACTACTCGGAGTCGCCTCAAACTCTTCGCCTGGCTTAAGCCATCGGGGATTCTTCACGGTTAGGATTTCTTTTAGTACCTTGTATCGTTTCACGTTAGTTATCATTCTTGACCTCCTCACAAAAACTCGAGTACTCGCCGCCAAGACAAACCATTGGACGAGTCTGAATTACATCCTTAGTGACGATAATAGCTGCGCAGCCGCCAATGAAGGAACCAAGGATAATTATCACTAATGTTACTGACCAATCTTTGATAGTCTCTTTGAGATAGTAATTCATGCCGCACCTCCATGTTCCGCTTCCCATAGTCGTTGCTGCTCGATTAGTGATAACTTCTTCTTTTGGCCTTGATTGCGAATTTTCTGGAACTCGATCAATACATTCGCCGGGATTCGGATATAATTACCTTCACACGCAATAGGTTTCTTCTCGCGCTTCCTTCTGTCGATCCAATGTTCGACGGCCGCGCCGGCTAGAACCTTCATTTCTACACCCCCACGCCAAACAGTTGTTCCCAGTATTTCGTATCATCGTCTATACTCTCCTGCGCCTCTTTCTCGCTGGCGAAGTAGATATTGTGAATCGACTTAAAATCATGGCATTGAGACGTAAAGAACACATTTCTCTCCGAATCATAACAAACTTCATACTGTTTATCGCCGCATTCTTCAAAACGTTTGGAATGGGCCTCAAGATAAATGCGTGCTTTATCGAGTTCGAGTTCCCGTTTTAACTCTGCTTCAGTCATAAAGACTCCGCCAATACTCCGTGCTAGTCTTTGATCTATCGTATCGAACCAGATCTGCTCGACAGCAATTATCTCTCCGCAGCAGGTTTTCGCCATGTAAAATATATCGCCCTCTTTCAGGTCAAACACTGTTTTTGCCTTTTCTGGCATTACTTTGAATTCTTCCATTAGCTCGAATAGGTCTTTTTTCCAAATTCGACCTTCAGAATCTTTAAGTGTAATCTTTACCTGCGAGCCTTCGTTAGTGAATCTAGTAAATTCACCATGGCCGCTTGAGATGCCGATACTGGATAGTGAAAACTCTTCTCCGCTCTTTTTGCTTTTTAATTTCATTATTACCTCTCTTATTTTAATTATTTGGTGCTGGAACTAGGATTCGAACCTAGGAAGTCCATATGGACGGCAGGTTTACAGCCTGCTGCGGTTGCCCTCTGCGCTATTCCAGCATGTTGATCAGACCGACCGGAGGACTTTATGACGACTTACCTCTACCCGGTTTATGCCATTTTCTGGTCTGATCTGCGCGCGTCACGACGACGGGATTCGAACCCGTAGCTGAAACGCACAAGCTAAACGTTCCCGTTTTGACCAATTAAACTACGTCGCGTACTTGGTGCCACCCTCCGGTGTCTAACCGGCGTCCCCGAGAACTACGTTCTGGCGCTCTACCGTTGAGCTATGGGTAGCATGAGCGACAGCGTGTTACACCAACTGCGAGATCTGCCGCTCATACATTAGTGGAAAAGAATCCGTGGCTGCTGCGATGGTCGATTATCGCCATTTAACTCTTTCGAGCACCACCTTCTTCTACTATCTTTTGCGCCATTTCCTTGGCGCGTGTCTGAATACATTTTTTCCAGTCATGTTCAAATTGCTCAGCTAGTAGATACTCGCCATGTCGACGTTTAATCGCACCAAACATCGCTATTTGGATTGTCGCCGAGCCGGTTTTATCGATGATAGCGTTGCCAAATTTAAGTCGGTATTCGCTTGTCTCGTAGTTATACTCAGCATAGACGACCTTAACTTGAGTCGTTGGTCTAGTCTTAGATTCCATAGAATTCCTTGAATACTAGCCAGACGACTATGACCGCCAGAATGAGTAGTACAACTAAGACCGCTGCGCCAACTCCGCCCAACATAATTACCGAGCTGTCGAATTGTTGCTTTCTGATCGGCAGCTCCTCCAACGGCAAACCCGACGTCGGCATTATCGCCCGTCGCCCGCGGTTCGCTTGTTTCGGTTTATGATAAGCCTTATTTTTAGCCTGGTATTCCTCGTAGTCGCGCGTATTTCGAATCATACGTATTGTTGATCGTCCAACGCCAAACACCTTGCCCACCACCACATCGTCGTTACAGCTTAAATCACGTTCTTCAATGTAGCGCTTGATCGTCATATAGCGTTCAGCCGTAACTTTATTGACTATCCCGCTTTTGCTCACTATTACCTCCTTTTTGTTCCGTTTTGCCCTCAGACTCTGACATTGACTCAGGGGCTGGATTTTCCTGCGGCTTCTTTGCCCGGCCACGACGAGACTTTAATCCGCCTTTTCGTCCGGCGGTGCGCGCTAGCTCTGGATTGGCCGCGAAGCCGCCTGTATGACCGTTTTGGCCGCCTTTCTGGCCGATATTCTTGTAGAAGTCTTCGCCATGTTTTCTCAGATTAGTATCACGAGCTTTTAACCCGCCTGCTTTAGTTCCGCTCATTTTCATTTCTCCTGTTCCGCTCTACCTACAAACGAAGTCGCGGTCGTCGCCGTAGCTCGTACCTTGCCAGACCCATTCGCAGTCGTTCGCCAAGGCATATTGTTCAAACTGCGCATCTCGCTCGCGATTTATTATGACGCCGAGCAGTAGCATGACAGTTAGGACAATTACGCCTACAATGGCTACCTTGTTATCTTTTTGTTTCTTCATATTGTTTGTTTTTCCTCTCGATTATCGACACGATCAAGGCTTCACCTAGCACGAAATTATAGCTAGAAGTTTGTGAAGGTAAAAGCACAAAATATGAGTGAGAGTTTATTGAAAGAGAAATTTCATGCTAGCCCATCTTGGCAAAGCCTTAATTGTGCCGATAAAATTATTGTTATTCTTATCAGCTTCCAAATTGTTAATCATCCTAAACTATCGGGTACTCCGTAGCCGTTTCTTAATTCTACGGAGCCTCCAAGATAACGAACTTTGAAGCCCCGATGGAACAAAAAACTACCTATTTCTAGGTAGTATGATGAAAGTTCGCCAATTGGACTGTAGAGCACTTCCATGGTAAGGAAGGGGTCTCGGGTTCAAATCCCGATCGCGGCTCCAGAGTAAATACAGTAGCATTAGCTACTGTATTTACTTTTTATGAGACGTGTCGGGAATGCACTCGAGACCGTAGGTCGAGGGTGCATAGCGAGGAGGAGCGTGAGGAAAATCCAGAGTCTACTCTGGATTTTTTGAATCGACGACGAGCGCTGAGCAAAGCGAAGTTTCCCGATCGCGGCTCCATAGAAAGGTGCTGACTTAGCCGGCGCTTTTCTATGCCTACAGAAGCATAAAATAAACCCCGCAGCCTAGGCCCGGGGTTTAAGTTTAAAACATTTTGTTGCGATTAGATTTTTCTGCTTAGTCGAGATCATCTTCAGCGTCGAAGGACGCATTATCCGACGTATTCTCTTCGATCGGTTGCGTGATCTTGGTAGAAGCGTCTATGTCTTCCGGAATTTCGGCGGCAGCATCCCTGACGACCGTTTTCTTCTCGGCCAAAGCCTGGAACGGATCAACGACAGCTTTAACCAGATCATTGATCGTTTCCGTCACAGGTTTGCCGTTCAGAGCTTCGTTCTCCAGATTAGCTTTCTTCATCAGCTGGGGAATATCTCCTAAAACACTGGTCAAGAGATTACCTTCGCCGCTACTATTGCCGTTGAAATCATAGAAGGTAGCCTTCTCGCCAACGCTTGCCATAGCCTGGGCAACATTCGTTGCAACCTGAATCTGAATATCGCGCTCGATCTCAAGCTTCTTGATCTCAAAGTTAACGCGATCATTCGCAGCCTGCGCATCAGACAAAGCACGAGCGGCTTCAGCCTCAGCCTTACCTTTGGCTTCGATCGCTTCAGCTTCAGCTTTACCTTTAGCGCTAATTGCAGCAGCTTCGGCTTCACCGGTCAAACGAGTCTTCTCGGCTTCAGCATTCGCCTCCATGCGAATTGCTTCGGCGTCGGCCGCAGCCTGAGTTTTCTTGGCTTCTGCCTGTCCAGTTGCTTCAGCCTTGCGAGCGTTAGCTTCACCTTCAGCTTTCTTCAATGCAACACTGGCTTCGGCGTCGGCCGTGATCTGTTTCTGCTGAGATTCGGATTCGGCGCTGATAATTGCCTCTTTCTTGGCCGTCTCGGCCTGGGTAATTTTCACAACCTGTTCTTTCTCAGCTGCAAGATTAGCCTGTTCCTGACGCATGACTTCAACCTGTCCGTTCTTCTCCACGACTTCGCGTTCACGCTCAGCCGCGCGGAGTTTACCGGCTACCGCAGCGTCAGCTTCTGCCTGATCCTGCTCAGCCTTGAAAGCGGACTTCTTTACCGAAGTCTCCTTTTCTTTCGCAGCGATCGTCACCTGAGACTCCAACTCAGCCTCTTTGGCGGCACGTTCGGTCTCGGCAGCTTTTTCGCGGATTTCCTGATCAGCTTTGGCCGTGATGTTCGCAGCATCGCGCTTCAGAGTTTCACGATCTTCGGCTGCCAAATCCTTGTAATACGTACTGCCATTCGCGTCGCGTACTTCCTGGATGTAGATCTGGACTTTATAGCCCAGTTCGGCCATCTGCGTAGAGATGTTTTTCTGCACCAAATCATCCAGAGTTTCCTTGCCGACCATAACTTCCTTGGGGCTCATAGTTGAGATAACTGCACGCATGCCGCCGGCAACCGCGTTCTTGATAATCTCCTGAATCTCGTCTTTTTTCTTATCCAAAAATTGACGAATACAAGGCAGGAGACTTTCTACGGTGTCAGCGTTCGGCGCATAGGAAATACCCCAGTCGAGTACAATCTCAACACCGGTGACAGTTTTCATAGTGTCATTCGTAACGTTGGCTTTTTCGACGCAAATGTCGAATTTGCGCGCCCGCTGAATAAACGGAATGACGATACTGGCGCCAGCGATTCGGACTCTGGGAACATAAGTAATCTGCTCTTCGCCGTTTTCGGCTTTGACAGTGACCTTCTTAGTTGCACCGACACCGGTGACGACCAGAACTTCATTGCCGGTGACAACTTTCACCATTAAGAGCAGCAGAGCGATAATAAGGATTATTATCGCTGCCCAGGGCAGGATTGGAAGAATAGCAGTAAAGAAATTTTGTATCATACAGATACCTCCTTTGAAGAATATTTGCACCCTAATCAACAAAAAACGTTTTTAAGGTGCATAAAATATCTGAGCGAAATTGCTCATTACTTCCATTGTATCACACTTTTTATAAAAAGTCAATAGTTATAACACGCCTTACCGCGCTCGCCAGATTTGTTCGAGGAAACGAGTACGCATAGTATTGAAATTGCGCTCGGAGATTGGCATAGTATGGGCGTGAAGACCCCTGAGGAAATCGGCAAAATGGCGATTATCAAGATAATCGGCGGCGTGACGGCGGAAAAATTGATGGATTTCGCTATATTTCACAATACGATAAGGCTTCGCGAGGTGATATTTTTCCAGATTGAAGAGATTATAATCAGGGGTGAAGACGAAATAATGCGCGGTTTTACCATAAACTGCATCCGCGGAGTCAGAAATCCGCCCTTCGGTGTATTCTTGATATTTGTTCAGCTGAGAATAATGATCGGATTTAATGCCATTAAGACTGGATTTAATCTTGTTTTCGATCACGAGGATACTGTCTTCGCTTTCGATCCAGAGGTCGATGTTATGATTGCTTTCGCGGACGATAGCGAAATCGCGACTAAAATCAGCAACGCCGAAAATATCGTGCGCAAACTTCGGGAATAAATCTGGGCGATACTGAAAATAGTAGGCGAGTAGATTAGAAAAGGCCAGTTCATCGTTCTCCTTACGGATAATCTCAAGAAAAGTCGGGTCGGTAGTGCGAGTCGTCTGGCTGGCCGTGAGCTTAGTGGTAGTGTTTTTGGATACCCAGAGATTGCCGTCATCTAGGACAGCACGCAAAACGCGATAGGCCTCGGGATCGTTCGCAAGCGAATAATATTTACGCGAGGATTGATTGTCGATTGCTTTGCTGACGGAATTGAGATAGAAAACCCGCGCCGATGGGTCGTCAGTTGCAAAGTCAGCATCAATCGTCAAGATTAGGCGCGTATCCGGGCGGGGCGTGCGAACCTCGGAGGCGCGAAATGAGGCGACGGTCGTCGCCAAATCTTTTTCGCCGCCATGATAGATATTGTCACGAAAAATCCGGCTGAGCTGTACCCCAGCGTAGGTAATCTCGCCCGCAGACGATGCATCGACCGGAGTCAGACCAGTGGCTCGCGCGATGACTTCGACCGTAGTTTTGCCCTCGAGATTGCGGACGAAGATGACATCAGAAATTGGATGCGTATCGAGGTCGACTGCTCCGCTCGGAGTAATATAGAGGTAATTCTGGCCGTCATCAGCGCGAAACAAATTGATAACTTCGTGGCCGATGTTCTCGCCCTCGTCGAGGTAAGCACCAGCGAAAAGCTTATTGATTAAAATTTCAGGAGAAGAATTAGTGTCCATATCTCTATTATACCACAAAATCTATTTTTGTCTAGAGGCGAGGCGGTTTTCGCGAGGCATTGGCACCGCTTTATGACATTTTATGACAAAACCCCGCCGAAGCGGGGTGTCTGTCGTAAAAAGTTGCTTGCCGATATGTGATTTAGTCTCCGATCTCTAATCGGAGACTTTCCACTGGCCAAGGCATGCCTTGGCCAGTCCGGCAATATGAGCCTGCTTAGAATCGACAACGGAGAGAGGGCGGTCGCCGTTAGAGTTCAAGATCGACGTCAGGTGAGCCAGGTTAAACTCATCGTAGAGCAACGACAACTCCGTGCAGCCGAGGATAATCGCGTCAACTGGCTGCACAGTCAAGATACCCTGAATCATACGCAGGTACCACTTCTGGGTACTTTCAGTGATTTTACCATGGCAGAGCTCACTAAAGATACAATCGTTCAATATGCTCGCATCAAGACTGCCTGGGGTATCCACGGTTAAATCATACTTCTTGAGGCGGTCTTTTAGAAAATCTCCTTCCATCGTCTCGAGCGTACCGAGCAGCAAAACCCGGCGCGGTTCGTCCTTACTGTACGCATTCGGATATTTTGCGCGGTTACCGTCAATTAGTTCGACACAGCGCTGACCAATGCAATCGGCGATATGAATGAAGCGATCAGACCCGATACGCGCCTCAATAGTCGGCGCAATCTTATGAATGGTATTGCTCGCAACCGCAACATATTCCGCGCCAATAAAAGTCAGCGAATCGGCGACGTTTGCTAAGTAGTAGCCAACATCCTCCCAATCGCCCGCCAGCATATCTTCCCGAACTTCAGCGAAATTAACATCGCGCTGGATCAGCTCGGCGTTATTGAGCCCGCCAAGTGTTTGGTTAACTAAGTTATGAATGCCAGCAGAGTAGCCGTCCGAAGACTCGTGGCTTAATCCGCCAATGACACCAACCGTGTGTAAAATAGAATCCATATGAGATCCCCCTTTCAAAAACTTCAATTTATGGATTTAGCATCAACAAAGCAACTTCTTGTTTTGACATTAAGCTGCAATAGTGACACTATATTCTTCTATTATAGCACACCTTGCTCAAAATGTCAATGTATAGTATAATCCATACATGAGTAAACTAGAAAATATCGTAAGTCTATGTAAAAGAAGGGGGTTTATATTTCCGGGATCCGACGTTTATGGCGGTATGGCCGGTACATGGGATTACGGTCCTCTAGGCACGATCTTGAAACGTAATATGATGGATGCGTGGTGGAATTATTGGGTCGACCAGCGCGATGACATGTATGGGGTGGATGCAGCGATTATTATGAATCCGCAAGTTTGGGAGGCGTCGGGACATGTCGCGACGTTCGCTGATCCGTTAGTCGAGTGTAAAGAATGCCACGGGCGATTCCGGGCAGACAAATTAGTCGACGGGGCGACGGAGAGTATTACGACCGAGGAGTTTCTGAAAGCGGACGTGAAATGCCCGACCTGCGGGAAGAAGAATTGGGGTGAGATTCGGAAGTTTAACATGATGTTTAAGACGCATGTCGGCCCGATTGACGATGATTCAGGCATTGCGTATCTCCGACCAGAGACGGCGCAAGGGATTTTTACGAACTTCAAAAATGTCGTCGATACGATTTATCCAGATATGCCGTTTGGGATTGCGCAACAGGGGAAAGCCTTCCGAAATGAGATTTCGCCACGGGATTTCATCTTGCGCGACCGCGAATGCAGCCAGATGGAGATTGAGTATTTTGTGAAACCAGACGATTGGGAGCGAGCATTCGAGGAACTGCGCGCGGGTCAGCACGACTTCTTGGAGAATGTAATCGGCTTGCCGGCAAGTGCGATCCATGAATTGGACGTGCCAGAAGCGGACCGGGCGCATTATTCAAAGCGGACGATTGACTTTATGTTTGATTATCCAAACGGCGAAGAAGAGCTGATGGGGTTAGCGTATCGGACAGACTTCGACCTGAGCAACATCCAGCGAGCAAGTGGGAAAAATATGGAGTATCGCGACAAGGTGACGGGTGAGACGTTTGTGCCGCACGTGATCGAACCTTCGATCGGAGTGGAGCGGTTGTTCCTCGCGATCTTGAGTAATGCGTATACAGAGGAGGAAGGCCGGATCGTATTGAAATTACCTGCTGGGTTAGCACCATATAAGTACTGCGTGAGTCCGTTGCTAAAGAATAAGCCGGAATTGGTGGAGCGAGCGAAAGAAGTTTATGAGACATTGAAGAAGAAATACACGTTCGTGACTTGGGATGATTCGGGCAACATCGGGAAACGCTATAAAAAACAGGACGAAATCGGAACACCGAAGTGTGTCGTCGTGGACTTTGAGGGGCTGGAAGATGGAACCGTAACCGTACGTGACCGGGATACGACGGAGCAGGTGCGGGTGAAGGTGGAAGAGTTATAAAGAAGGATAGGTGGAGTAGTTAATTCTGGAATGGGAGCCTCGCGCAGGGGCTTCCTTTTGGATTTTGCTCTAGAGAGCCGCGAAAGTTCCGGAGGCGTAACTCCGCTGACTTTCGCTAAAATCCAAAAAGGAATCCTCTGGCTTAGCTCTTTTATATTCCAGAATTAACTACTCCACCTATCCTTCCCTACTGTTTTTTCACATATACTCGTAAGACGACATGAATAACCATCCACCGGCTTAGCCGGTGGTTTTTCTCTGGACGGGCAGTAGCCCTCTTATTACTAGCAGCCACCAGAG
>CANBEI010000003.1 GCA_947367565.1 uncultured Candidatus Saccharibacteria bacterium
TTCTGATACGGGGCTTCCGATGCTGAATCTGGATACGACCAATGGATGGGAGCGCTGTGACTGTGTAGTTTCTAATAATCTGATGGGCGGGTATCGGATGACTAATTATTTGTTTGAGCTTGGTCATAAAAGAATCGGCTTTGTAGGAACAAGGCTTTCTACCAGCAGTATTGACGATCGGTATCTCGGGTTTCTGAAGTCGCTGATGGAGCACGGCGTGGAGCGGAGGGATGACTGGATCATAGATGACCGAAGCCTTGATGATGGAAAAATTGACCGGACAAAATTTGTGCTTCCAAAAGATATGCCGACAGCATTCTTTTGCAACTGCGATCTGTCGGCGGCTCTTTTGATCACGAAGCTCGAGGATTCAGGTTATCGTGTACCCGAGGATGTATCTGTGGTTGGTTTTGACAATTATGTATCGGATCAGTTTGCGGGTATCGGACTTACGACTTACGAGATCGATACGAAGGAGATGGCGGACCGTGCGGTACACATTATCATTCACAAGTGTAGGAATGCTGCTTATACATCCGGGATTTTCATGCTTGCGGGTAAATTTATTGAGAGGACCAGTGCGAAGCGTGTTGATCAGCCAGTGCCTTTTGTCTGAAGACGCCGGGCGTCAGCCCTGTGTCCCTTTTAAAAAGATTAATAAAATGATTGACATTGTCATAGCCGACTTTGCTGCTTATTTCATGGACGGTCCAGTCCGTGGTCAGCAGCATTTTTTTGGCTTCTTCAAGGGTAATTTTCTTCGGGTCTTGGTCTTTCGGAATTTTGACATTGTTGAAACGCCCTGGGCCTTTGACATATGGTCCGTAGGCGCCAACAATAATCATAATATCCCCCCAATCGGCAATAATTGAATCCATTTTTTCTTGGTAGAGTTTTTCGGCTTCGGCAAAAGTAATCGTATAAGGGTCGGCGTTTTTGAGCTGAATATTATACTTCCCGGCTTTGAGATATGGTCCAAAGGGGCCGGACGAGGCGATAATTTCGGCGCCGTCCTTCGTTTTGCCGAGAGTGCGCGGGAGGGCTGGTAGGGCAAGTTGTTTTAAAGCGGCCTCGAGAGTGACGGTTTTTTCGGTCATTCCCTTCGGTAGTGGCGCAAAGCGGGGTTTTTCGCCGGTGGTTTTTTCGTTATCTCCGAGCTGAATAAATCCACCATTGCGCCCGACCTTGGCATAAATTGGTTGACCGGTTTTCGGGTCGTTACCGAGGTGTTTGGCGTTATTATATCTGGCGGCTTCGTCGGATTTGACAACCTCTTTTTGGAACGGACCATAAAAGTCGCGGAGCATTTTGACGCGTTCGAGCTTTTTCTCGGCAATCTTGTCGAGGTCTTCTTCGATATTGGCGGTAAACTGGTAATCGACGATATTGTTAAAATTGTCGGTCAGAAATCCAGCTAGCAATTCGCCAATTGGCGTCGGCAGTAATTTGCCTTTCGTCGATCCGGTTTTTTCGGTGGCGATGCCGCGTTCAACTTTGCCCTTTTCGAGGGTAAGTTCGATGACTTCGCGAGGTTCGCCTTCGGATTCGCCTTTGATGACATAGCCACGATTCTGAATAGCTTGCATGATACTAGCATAAGTCGACGGGCGACCGATACCGAGTTCTTCGAGTTTCTTCACAAGCGAACCTTCGGTGTAGCGTGCGGGTGGTTTCGCGAAGCTTTGGCGGGCGGTGATTTTTTCGGATTTCAGTGCGTCGCCGGCGGTCATAGCGGGTAATTCGTCTTCTTTTGTGCGGCCAATAACTTTTAGAAAACCGTCAAAAGTGATAACTTCACCTTTGGCTTCAAAAAGATATTTAGTTTCGGCGTTGTTTTTAATCTTTACAACGGTTTTTTCGGTCTGAGCCTCGGCCATTTGGGTAGCGAGGGTGCGATTGCGGATTAATTTATATAGTTTGCGTTCGTAATCATTCTTGCCGGCGATTTCCTGTTCGATATGGGTTGGACGGATAGCTTCGTGGGCTTCCTGGGCGCCAGCAGATTTAGTTTTAAAGTTACGAACCTTGAGATAATTTTTGCCAAAATGTTCTTCGATATAACTCGCGGTCATGGCGATAGCTTGTTTGGAAAGGTTAAGGCTATCGGTACGATGATAAGTAATAAGACCTGCCTGATAAAGCGCTTGGGCGGCGGTCATGGTCGTACGGGTGGAAAATCCGAGGCGGGAGTTGGCTTCAATTTGCATGCTGGCGGTTGTGAACGGTGGGGCTGGACGGCGGACACCGGGACTAGTCGTGATATCGGAAACTTCAAAATCGGCACTAGCGATGTTTTCGAGATAGTTCTCGGCGGTTTTTTCGGTATCAAACGTATGATCAAGGGTTGCGGCAACTTCGTCCTTATCTTTGGTTGAGAATTTGCCAGTGACTTTGAATTTCGCGGAGCTGGCAAACTTTTCGATTTCCTGCTCGCGCTCGACGACGAGGCGGAGAGCAGGGCTTTGGACACGGCCGGCAGAAATCGCGCCGGGGACTTTTTTGCGGACAACACCGGAGAGATCATAACCGACGAGCATGTCGAGGGTTTGGCGAGCCTGTTGGCTGGAGACCATCGCCATGTCAACGGTGCGCGGATTCTGGATAGCAGCTTCGAGCGCGGGTTTGGTAATTTCGTGAAAAGTAATGCGTTTAGTATTTTTCGGCAATTTTAAGACTTCCATGAGATGCCAAGAAATTGCCTCACCTTCGCGGTCTTCATCGGTCGCTAGCCAGACGGCGTCGGCTTCCTTGGCGGATTTTTTGAGCTCGGAGATGATTTTTTTATGATCGGGGTCGATTTCGTAAGTAACGTCAAAGGTATCTTTGTCGACGTGAGTATCCTTGCGAATATGCCCGACAGAGGCCAGAACATGGAAATCCTTACCGAGGTACTTCTCGATAGTATGGGCTTTGGCCGGAGACTCAACGATGACTAAGTTTTTTGACATATATTATATAGTATAACATGGGTGTCAAATCTTTTCCTTGAAAAGCTTTGCTGCTTGCGTCGCTCGAAAAAAGAAATTTAGTTTAATGGGTCGGAGGCGAAAAAATGCTCCTGACTAGGCCAGGAGCGGAAAACGACTTGATTTTAGCGGGTTAACGATAGGTTAATGCCATGCTGTGGCGGCGCATTTCTTCGGTATGCTCAGCCATGATTTGACTCATTCTACGCATTTCCCGTGTATGTTCATCAAGAGCCGTAGTGAGTGTCTTGATTGCGGAGATTCCGCCGCAGTCCAAGATATTGTTGAGATTGGGTATAGCTGAGCCGCGGTCGCTTGCGAGCATGTCGTTTAGTCTTTTTAATTCTTCTGCTAAGTCTGCTTTTTTCTCTGTTCCTGCCATAATTCTGATTCCTCCATTTTCTGAATATTCGGTGTTTCTCTGGGTTATGCCGTACGGCATAAAAAAGTCCTAGGACTTTTTTATGGAAATTAAGCTCGTTTATCGACTACTAAAATCTAGCCAATTTTATAAGATACAAGAGCTTAGTTACTCCATATTTTCATTGTAGCATACTTATGTAAAAAAGTCAATACTAATTATGTTAATTTTAAGGTTTTTCAATATGATTTTGTGGTAGCGAAAACACCAAAAAGCCCCAGAGGTCTAGGTAAGGGTGGGCATCACCTAATTTTCTGGGGCTATTTGGCCCTATAACGCATCGCTTTTCGACTCCGGTGACCCAGAAGCGCGACCCACCTCACACAAACACGGGGCCCGCCGGTTATAGGGATTGCTATGCCTTCGAAACGGTCCTAAAAGTGGAGGTAATACTTACAGTCGACAACCTTAGAAGAAATTGTCAACCCTAGGGGTTTCAAAAGCACGCAATTTCTGCTAGTCTAGGAGCAAGCTCCGAGGCTAACTGAAATTATGATTTATTTAGGTACAGTTGGAGTCGTTCACTCTAACTAATAAGCATTATAGCACACGGAGTAATAAATGTCAACACTTTTTTCACAAAAAACTTTAAAAAACAATGAAATTCGACCCCAAGAAGCGGATTTTACAGAGGTGTTAGAGACCATTGCGGTTACGCCAAAAAGGTTGTATTTCTATGGAAAAATGCCAGAAAATCGGTTAAAATTGGGCACGAAAGGGACCTATGAGCGGCCGAAAAGTTTGGCGATTGTCGGGACGCGGCGGCCGACGAAATATGGCGAAGAAATTGCCTATAAATTGGCTTTTGAAGCGGCGAAGCGTGGGGCGGTGGTGGTGTCGGGATTGGCATACGGGATCGATTCGGTGGCGCATCGAGGTGCGTTGGATGCAGGCGGAGTGACGGTGGCGGTGCTGGGGACGCCGATTGATGAAATCTACCCGCGGACACATGTAGGGTTAGCGGAGAGGATTATTGAAATGGGCGGATGCGTGATGAGTGAAGTTCCGGCGGGAACGGAGACGGGCGAGGAGTATGTTCCGGGGAGAAAATACTATCAGAAGACCTGCTTTTTGGAGCGGAATCGGATTATTTCGGGCCTGGCGGATATTGTAGTGATACCGGAGGCGGCGGAGCGAAGTGGGTCGTTGAATACAGCGGCGCATGCACTGGAACAGGGGCGAGAGGTTTTTGCGGTGCCGGGGGATATTGGGCGACCGTTGTCAAGGGGTTGTAATCGGCTGATAAGACAGGGTGCGACGCCGTATCTGGAGCCGGAGGATATTTTGAATTTATTGTTCCCTCCTCAGAGGAGGCGTAAGTCGGCGCAGGCGGAGCTATTGTTCGGCGATACGGAGATAGAGACGAGTTTGTTGAGGGTTTTGGCGGCGGGAGTGCGAGATGGAGAGGAGATACTCTTGCGAGGCGGGGTTTCGACGCGGGATTTTAATCAAGCAATGACGATGTTGGAGATCAAGGGTAGAGTGAAAGCTCTGGGTGCGAATCAATGGATGCTGATTTAGAATTGATATGAGAAATGCGCTCCTTCCCCTTTGGGGTTGAAGCGCATAGTGGATATTGGATAGGTTTTATGCGGTGGTTGCAGCTTGGAGAAAAAGTGTGCCAGTGTGCTTAGTAATGTCGTAGGCCATTCTGACCTGTCCTTGCTTGAGAATTTCCTCCCATGAGGCCTGTTCCGGCAGTAAATTACTGCCGTCGTCGCTACTAATACCGACGACGTGAGCATTCATGCAGATTAATTGCGTATTGAAACGACTGTAAAAATAGTCATTTAGTAACATGAGTGCCAGACGTAATTTGCCGCAGGGCAAGTCGACATCAAATTCGGTAGGTTGAGGTTCGACGCAGATCGATGAAACGAAGTTCATGTTTTTGCGATCAGGACCAGATGTTACCGAGAAACTGTCAGATTGAGACTGCGGTGAGGTGGGCGGTGGAGTGGCCTCCGTAATACTGCTAACATTAATGTGCGGCATAAAAATATACCTCCTTTTCATAATATTCTTTCCCAATAAAAAACGATTCAGGCAAGTGCTGCCGGAATCGACGCGACTTTGGGAAACTTGCGTTTTTCTAGTATATTATGTAAAAGCGGAATTGTCAAGCTGATTAAAGATTCTCTTCGATACGGGCGAGGGTGACCTGGAGAATGTTTGGTAATTGCTCTCTTTCTTCGGGGGTAAATTTGCCGAGAACGAATTTTGTGTCGCCGAGTTTTTGGCGGATTTCAGGGTTGTTGGTGCCGATGCGGAGACGTGGAAAATCACTAGTGCTAAGTGTGGAGGTAATGGATTTTAGTCCGTTATTGCCGCCACTGGAGCCTTTGGCACGATAGCGGATTTGACCGAAGTTGATGTCGAAGTCATCGCAGATAACGAGAATGTCGGCGGGGGTGAGTTTGTAGAAATGGATGAATTCTTGGACGGCGCGTCCGGATTCATTGTAGAAATCTTGGGGTTTTAGGAGAATGCGGTCGCCGTCTTTGGTCCAGATGGCGCCGAACTTGGGTTTTTGCCAGTCAAGGTGATGAATTTTAGCATATAAATCGAGTGTCAAAAAGCCGATGTTGTGGCGGGTGAAGTTGTATTCTGACCCGGGGTTACCAAGGCCGACGATGAGTTTCATGAGATATATTATAACATATTTTTGCACTTATGGTGGTTCTTACTGGGCTCGAACCAGTGACCTCACGAATGTGAATCGTGCGCTCTAGCCAACTGAGCTAAAGAACCGTCATAAATGTAAAAAGTCTCCTCTCTATGTTATAATAGCATAGATGAAGATAGATTTCCAGAAATTTGAGACGGAACGTGCCGAGATTGAGGCGTTTTTGGCGCAGCCAGAGGCGTATGCGGATCCGGATTTTGCAGAGAAGTCGCGGAGGTTGGCGGAGATTAATGAAATTCTGGATTTGGTGAAGCAGATTGAGCGGGCAAAGCGGAATCTTGAAGAGGCGACAGAGCTAATTAATGACCCAGAGCTGGGTGAGATGGCGCAAGAGGACGTGCGGACGTTAGGGTTGAAGATAGATAGCTTGAATGCGGAGCTGGAGGAGAAATTGTTGCCGCATGACCCAGCGGATGGTAAGCCAGCGATTATGGAAATTCGTGCGGGAGCAGGCGGCGATGAGGCGAGCCTGTTCGCGGGTGAGTTGTACCGGATGTATGTGCGATATGCAGAGCGACACGGATTGAAAGTTGAGCTAATGAGCCAGAATGAGAACGAAGCAGGCGGGATGAAAGAGGTTGTCATACGGGTGTCAGGAGAGAAGCCGTATGGGCAATTGAAATTTGAGGGGGGTGTGCATCGGGTGCAGCGGGTGCCGGTGACGGAGAGTCAGGGGCGAATACATACGTCGACGGCGACGGTAGCGGTTTTGCCGGAGGCGGCGGAGAGTGATCTTGAGATTAAGCCAGAAGACCTGAGGATAGATATCTATCGGTCGGGTGGGCATGGCGGCCAGGGGGTGAATACGACGGATTCGGCGGTGAGGATTACGCATTTGCCAACGGGGATTATGGTGGCGATGCAGGACGAGCGCTCGCAGCAGCAGAATCGGGTGAAAGCGATGGCGGTGCTCCGAAGTAGGTTGATGGAGAAGAAAAAGCAAGAAGAGATGGCGGCGGCGAGCGACGCGCGGAAGTCGTTGATTGGGTCGGGTGACCGGAGTGAGAAGATTCGGACGTATAATTTCCCGCAGGATCGGATTACGGACCATCGGGTACACTATTCGCGGTCGAATGTTGGCGCGGCGATGGATGGGGATATTGATGATTTAGTGCGAGAATTGACGCAAGCGGAGCGGGCAGACGCCGAAGCGGCGGTTTAAGGAGTGTGGGGTTGTAAGTTGGGTTATATCGCCTACCGCCAGGGTAGGGTTAAGGAAAATGATTTGATATGACGATTGATGGTTGGCTGAAATCGGTGAAAGAAAAAATTCCGCGGTTGGATGCGGAGTTGATTTTGGTGGCGGTGTTGCAAGAGATTTTGCCGAGAAAAGTGGATCGAAGCTTTATTGCGGGGTACCCGGACGTGGGGATTTCGCGGGATGCCTGGCAGAGACTAGACGAGATGGCAGAGCGGCGGGCGGCAGGTGAGCCGTTGGCGTATATTTTGGGGTTTCGGGAGTTCTATGGGCGAGATTTTGTCGTAACACCAGCGGTCTTAATTCCCCGCCCTGAGACGGAGAATTTGATTGAGCTGGCGAAAGGGCTGGACTTACCACGGCGACCGCGTTTTATAGAGGTGGGGACGGGGAGTGGCTGTATTGCGATTACTTTGGCGCTGGAATTCCCGCAGGCGGAGGTAGTGGCGACAGATGCCTATGTGAAGGCACTGGATGTGGCGGCAGAGAATAATTTGCGACTGGAAGGGCGAGTACATCTCGTGCAGTCTAACCTGCTCAGAGATTTGACATTGCCGGAGGATGGGCGAGATTTTGATGTTTTGGTGGCGAATTTGCCCTATGTGGACCCGAATTGGGATTGGCTGGATGGTGAGGGATTGGCGTTTGAGCCAAAAACGGCGTTGTTTGCGGCGAAAGAACACGGTTTGTCGTTTTATAAGCGATTGCTCCGAGAATTGCAGAACAACGATATAGTGCGGGCGCGGTATGTGATGTTTGAGGCTGACCCCTGTCAGCATGATGAGTTAGTGGCTTTCGTGGGTAAAAAAGGCTATGATTTGGTGCGTATTGACGGGTATGGGTTACTCTTTGAGAAATGTCGGCAAGACGTTTATGGATAAATGTGTAGTAAGTGTTGACAAAATTTATAGCATTTATAGAGGTGAAACTGCTGTGCTTAAATATGTGATAGGTATTGACAAAATTAAGCATGTGTGCTACAATGGATAGTAATCGAGGATAGCGGGTATGCTCTCTAGAATCGAGGAAGATTAACAATCAGTTCGTCTCAGATACAATCCGGAGGCTATATTGCCGATGGGATAATTGTATCTGTTAATAGGTAAAACCGACAAGGTTGCAAGAGTAGTTGTTGCGATTTGTCGATACCATATATAGATTAGAGATTAGGTACTAAGCTTTAAATCTCGTATTTTGAGCGGCCTAGCCGCACTGAATCCCTTATTTTCAAATTTTGGAAGGAGGGGTCAGTGCCTCTCCTCCGGAAGATTTTTGTTTATATACAGACATTCCCATATGTCGAAGGCGCTATTAGTGCTGAAAATAAAATTAAAAGGAGGTAATATGTATGGGAAAGATAATGACAAAGTCGCAGCGTAGGGCTGCGCACAGGAAAAAAGCTCTGAAGATCGGTATTCCGAGTTTTTTGGCGGTAGTACTGTTGGTTTGCGGAGTTTTCGCGGCCATCAATCACTTCGGTAACAAGGACAATAAGGACGATGTCGTGGCCGAGCTGGATCAGCTTGGAAACAATGACAAAACCGAGGAACCGGAGGATGATTTAAGGGTGTTCTTTTCTGATGAGTACAAAGAGAATGCGTACGGTATTAGAAAGAAACAGAATATTCCGATCTCCATGTTTCCGGAAAACTACAACGAAAGGAAACATCTTTCCGGAGGAAACGACGAGGCGGTGTCTATTCCGTTACCTATGGACCAGCAGAAGATTGACGTGCTGAAACGCAGTATGTCTGGTACGGCATTGAACAATGCTCTCGACGAGCTCTATAAGGAGAACAAAGAAGAGCTGATGGCTCTGCCACTGGCAGAGCAGAAAGAATGTATGCTGGAAGAGAAGGCCACTGAGTTTCTTTGTGCGGCATATGGATATGCGTGGGTGCAGGAGTGGCGGAAGTCTTGGCCGGAGCTTATTGAGCAGAACCCGCAATTAGGCGAGTTTGAGAATCAGGTGAAGGAAGCAATGAGCCGTAAGCCTGAGGATGGGAAACCGGTTGGCTGGTCTGCCTTCATGACGTATGAAAATGCTGCTGCGAAAGCTGCACATGACCATTCTAGGATGGTCATGTGCACTAAGACGGATGAAGAGGCAGGTACGTATAACTATTACGATACGTATTGTCTACTGAATGAAATCTTTAAGCAGTTGTTGTCCTATGAAGGTATTCAGAGTTTAGAAAGTACTCGGAATTGGAAATTGCCTTTGACGGTGGATTTCGAGACCATGATGACAGTGGAATCGAATGAGCAGGAGAATTTGCCGGCAGCGATTTGGGTTCATAGGACTAAAATGAGCACAATCGCGGCGAAGTATGGAACCAACATGACGGATAGGAGGCCGGAAGCTTACGAAAAGAAGGAAACTCCGATTCCGGAAGACCCGAAACCGAAGGATAAGCCGGACCCGGGCGATAAACCTGACCCCGACCCGGACCCTGATAAGTATCCGGCTACCTTAATCCACTATGATGTGGAGACGGGTGCAACACTTGATACTGAAGGTTTGGGCAATTTTAAGGTTGGAGTGACCGTGACTGGTAACTCTAAGTCGATTGCGAATTATACGGCAATGAAGGACTCGGTAAGCGGCGAGATGGTTAAGGGTGGATTGACGTTGAGGATTCCGTACAAGAAAAATGGTACTGACCCGAAGGTTTATCCGGCGACTTTAGTTCACTACGATGTGGACGCCGGAAAAACAATGGCAACTGAAGATTTGGGCGACTACGCTATAGGCGTAAAAGTGACTGGTAATGCCAAGGCCTTTGCGGGATATACTGTAGCGACGACAGCTCCGGTTTCTGGCAATATGAAAGAGGGCGGTATCACTCTTAAAATCGGATATAAGAAGACGCCTGACCCGAAGACTTATCCGGCTACGTTGATTCATTATGACGTAGATACCGGAGTGACACTTGATACCGAGAGTTTGGGTAGTTTTGAGGTAGGTGTAACCGTAACGGGAAATGCGAAATCTTTCGCAAATTATGCGGTAGCTACTAAGGCCCCTGTTTCCGACTCCATGAAGGAGGGCGGATTGACTCTCAGGATTGGCTATAAGAAGAACGACCCCCCTGTTGCAAAGAAATATCCGGCGACGCTTATTCATTACGATAGGGAATCCGGCGCAACACTTGATACTGAAGGTTTGGGCGAGTTTGAAGTAGGAGTAACTGTAACGGGTAATGCAAAAACCTTTACAGGTTATACTGCGGATGTTTCGTCTGTGAGTGATACTATGAAAGAAGGTGGCATTACTTTAAGGATTCCGTATACGCCGAAGCATGATGGCGATGGGCAGAAAGACCCGGAGGCAGACCCGGAAAATAAACCGGGATATGACCCTGGAATTGGGGACAATGACCCTGATGACGGAAAGGGTGATGACCAGGAAGAGAAACCTGCAGAAACCGATAAGGAAAACGGGCCGACCGAAAATCCTGATGAAAACAGGAATGATGACGGCAAAGACCCGACCAAACCGGCGACTCCGCCGATAACGGAGGATGCTGATGAGATTACGGTTGTTGCCCCGGATGGTTCTACGTCTGATGTAGAGAAAGAGCCGGAGAATACGGATAAGGTTGACGATAGTGACCCGGTACAGTATGGCGGTGCAGCCGTTGAAGCTGCTCCGGCGGTTCAGGCTGAGCCTGTTCAGCAGGAGGTCGCAACGGAAGTTGAAGCAGTAGAACCGGTGCAGGAGAAAAAAGAAGCTCCGGCACCTGAACCTGTAGTTGTAGAAGCACCTGCACCGGCACCGGCTGAGCAGAAAGCTGAACCTGCTGAGGAAGCTCCGGCTCAGGAGTCTGAAGCAGATGGGGCTGGAGAGTTTCAGGAAGATTGTCCGTAAGCGACGCTTTGTTGAAGTTTTTGTAACCATGTTAAACCTAGTCCCACCGGGATTTCCCGGTGGGGCGCCACTGCAGCAATGATATTTCGCGTAAGCGATAAGATTCAAAATAGCAAAGGAGGGATGCTATAGAAAAAAATTGCTAAATTGTAACTTGTCAATGTCGTTTTTCAAAAACGACTGCCTCTCTGGCGAATGCCAGCACTGACCGCGTTAGGTCGTGAAGATTCGTGCAGGCTATAGGCGCACGATGTTGACCGTTAGGTCGCAGAGTGCCGCCGGGCCTGAAAACACGAGAGTTTGGCTACGTTCTTGCAAAACGTGGCGCGCTATTGCACTGGACCGTCAGGTCGGTGTAAATAGAGTTTGTTGGACCGATAGGTCGACAAAGAGAATAAACTTTACCTGACCGTTAGGTCGGTTGAGATAAATGTTAATTGGACCGTTAGGTTGATTAGCGGGTTTTACCTATTTGTGCACATTATAACCGGGGCGGCTGACGTTTAGACCGACGCTGCCCTGGTAAAACCAAGATTTGTGTCTGAGATGAGTTGATTGTGATCTTAAAAACTCCCCTGGCGGGGAGTTTTTGCGTACTAGTGGGAAGTCCTTCGGTTGGTCGGCGCGTCGGGTATTTTAGCCTAGTAGTTCACGCTGCCGTATTGCGGGACGGCGGCGATCCAGAGTTGTCCAGGAGTGAACTTAATTTCTTCTCCGGCGGCATCACGGAATACGATTTGGCTACTTTGGGAGGTTTTCGACCAAGTCGCTTCGGTAACTCCGCCATTCTGGAAGATAAGAGCGCTACCGGAGCTAATGGTGCGAATATCTTCGTGGTATCCGTCGCTGGCAGTATTTTCTTGAACGAACATTGCAACGACTGCGCGTGGTGCAACTTGTACGGGTTCGCCGCAGGCAGCCTTCGTATTAGGTTGGTCTAAGTCACTCGGGCAGTTGTAGGAAACATGTGCTTCTCCGTTAGCATATGAGCGCAAATAGCTATTCGTCTCGATGTCGTAATGGTATACGGTATTATACATTGGGATTGAACCGAAGCCAATCGAAATATCGCTGACGAGTTCAGTTGGCGTACATTCGGTATCGGCCTCTCCTTCGGCATTCTCGGCTTCGCAGGTTTCAATCTCGGCAACAATTGCGTCGGATTCGTCAGGGGTGTAGCGCGGGAAAGCTTTTAGGTCGGAACTGGTGTAATCCATGCTAGCATTAAATGCGGAGATATCGGCAGGAGAGGTGAATAGATTATTCCAATAGCGGTCGCTATCTTCGCGCCACATATATTCAAGACTCTCGTCGAGATTGCGTTGGCCGCCAGTACTGATATCGGCAAGAGCTTCGTCAGAACCGCCAGAGTGAACAACGGTGCAATCAAAAGGCGTATCCCAATCGAGATAATATGAGCGTAGCGAGCGTATTGGACCGATGACGCTGGTGCTGGCGTTCTGGAAGACGGCGGCAAAGCGGGTAATCCCCCGTTCGGCGATTGCCTCAAAAACGACGCCGGCTTGGTTTAGTCCAGCTTGGGGACGAGCGCCGTCAGTTGAGCCATTTGGCATTTGTACGCAATATGTCGGAGCGTCTTTTAGCGATTCATTGGCGATTTCTTCGCCGGTAAGGAGGCTATATATTGGTTCGGTATATTCGGCGCGCCCCGCTTTTTCGATTTCGTCTTTATGAGTTAGCAGTAATACGATAGCGGCAATAGTGCCGGCGACGAGTAGCACAGCAATAAAGATAAGGGCAGCTAGCACCATTTTTTGCTTCGTAGTGCGAGGTTTTTTGACTTTTTTACTCTTTTTGTTGGACTTTACGGTCGTAGTTGTGTCGGTGTCGACTTCTAGATTTTTTGGCTCTTTGGGCGCTCTAGGTGCAGCGGTTTTTGGCTGCGCTTTGCTAGTGGCGGGCTTTTTGGTCGCCATAAAAATAACTCCTGTTTAGTTATTCTCATTTTAGCATAAGTTTTAATGATTTTCTATGGCAGTGATGGTTTTTCGAAGGCGTGCAAGAGAGATGTTTTTGCCGAGAACGGCGAGAGTTTGATGCAGTGCCGGGCTGAAGGGCGCATATGATAGGCTGATGCGGATGAGTGAAAATAGTTCGGCGGGTTTCTTACCGGTTTGCTCAAGTAATTGATTGAGTGCTGCCTGTAGATTTTCTTCATCCCATACAGTATTTTCGAGTTTATCTGCGGCGATTTGTAATAACTCACTAAGTTCTTCTTCGGAAAGTTTTTTGAGAAACTTATTGTTCGTAATTATTTCGATATCGATTTCTGGGTCGGAGAAAAAGTATGTGGTCATCGTCTTGAGGTCTTTTAGCGTCTTCAGACGATCGTAGATAATACTCAAAACTTGTTTTTTGTAATCGTCTCCATATGGTTCTGCACTCTCGGGCCAAAAACCAGCAGTGCGTTCGTATAGTGCATCGATTCCCTGCTCGCCGGCGATTTTGCGAATCCATTGACCATTTTGCCAGAGTAACTTAGTTTCGTCGAACCTGGCGCCGGAAGTTTGGATGCGGTCGACGGAGAACTTCGTAATTAAGTCTTCTTTTGTGTAAATTTCCTCTTCGGTGCCATCATTCCAACCGAGGCAAGCAAGATAATTTAGCATGGCTTCGGGTAGGATGCCGTCTTTGCGGTATTCGTCGACGGATTTTGCGCCGTCACGCTTGCCAAGTTTCTTGCCGCCGGTAGGTCCAAGAATGTGTGGCAGAGAAATAAGTTTTGGCACTTCGAGTCCAAATGCTTCGTAAATTGCGAGGTAATTCGGAGTACTCGAAAGGTATTCAACGCCGCGGCAGATATGCGTTACTCCCATTGTGGCGTCGTCGACGATATGGGCGAAGTTATAAGTCGGTAAACCGTCGGCTTTGATTAGAATAATATCGTCTTGGACTTCAGGTCCAGCTTCCATGTCGCCCATGACTTCGTCGTGCCAAACACGGACTTTCGGATCGGCTTTGAAACGCAAAGGAATACCTTCATGCCATTCCGGCGTTGCGGTTGGTCGGAAATTGCGGTATAAGTACGGGATTTTTTCGGCATTGCACTTGTCCCGATAGCCTTGAATTACATCAGACGGTGTCGGGTCGGCATAGGCGCGCCCCATAGCGATAAGCTTTTTGGCCCATTCGTGATAAATTGCTTTGCGTTCGCTTTGGAAATATGGTTCATCAGGCCCACCGACAATTGGACCCTCATCCCAATCAAGTCCAAGCCATTTTAGAGTATCTTCAATAAGCTCGGTCGCACCCTCAACATAGCGAGCCTGATCGGTGTCTTCAATGCGTAGAATAAACTTGCCATTTGCTTGTTTGGCAATTAGATATGGATAAATGGCGCTACGGACATTGCCAATGTGGATGTATCCAGTCGGGCTGGGGGCGAAACGTGTCTTTAACATACTATATATTATATACGCAAGACACGTTTTGTGCAATTACATCGACGTGACGATACTGCGGACCTGCTTTTTTGTCAAAGCGGTACCGCTGGAAGTGATTTTGTATAGTACGCCACCGTTGACCCAGGCCGCGTCGGAGTTGGCATTGGAGATGTAAATTGTGATTCCCTGCTCGTGGGTAGTGGCGTATTCTTCTCCCCAGGTCGGCTCGACGTAGTTGCGCAACAAAGCAGAACTATCCCAAGATGATTTTTCTTCAACAAGCTTGAAGCTAGAATCATCTGGTCCATTAAAGATCATGGTAATCTTGCCGTCTTCAGAGCTGATATCGCCTAACGAATAATCACGAGGAATATACGACGGGTAAGAAGCTTGAATGCCGGTCTGCATAGCGGCGACGCGGACGGAAATGTCCGGAATATTAGCGCCGACGAAGCCGATAACGGCGATTACGCAGGCGGCTGCGCAAGTAAAGGCGATAGCGAAGCGCTTCGCACCGGTCTTTTTATGAGGCATGGTAGACTTTTTGTTGCGGTTGCTGGACGTGCGGTCTTCCATGGTTGCGACTGACGCAAGAGCACTCTCAATTGCATTCGCCTTGAGCTCGCTGGAGCTCGGGCGACGACGCATGGATGGGCTAGCCATTGGACGCATACCCGCTGGCCGCGCAGTACTATTACGCGTAGGCATAGTTTGGTTTATTTTGTTGGTAGCGCGAGCTTTGGTGCGGCTATTTGCGGCCATAACTTTGGCGGAAGATTTGGTGACTTTCGCAGCGGCACGAGTGACTTTTGGCGAGAGAGTAACTTGAGCGGCAGTCTTGCGCTCGTTTTCTTCTTTAACTTTGGTAGATTTCATGGCAATGCTGACGAACTTATCGATCGTGTCGCCGAGTTCGCGCATTTCGGGCATATTAGTGTTTGCTTTGATGTTTTCAGAGAAAGCTTGCAGAGATGCAACCTGCTCGGAGACTTGGTCAGGATCAGTAGCTTCGCGGATTGAAGCGATAGCATTTGATGCGGCGAGTGCAATGGCTTCGACGGAATCACCGCTAGCCGTAGACGTGGTCGGTTGCGTAAAAGCCTCGATGCTGAAGTTATCATCGGATTGCGGTTCGGCAATGTTTTCTTCTGCAGGGCTAGCCATGGCATAGCTGCCCGTACCGTCACCAAATTCTTTGATGCTCATACCGAGGCTAGTAGCGGCATAATCGGCAGCAATGCTAGCAGCAAGGGCGGCGGTGTCGATTTCTTCGGGCTCAGCGGGCGTTTCTGTTTGGCTAGCCATAGTCTTCTCTACGATCTCTTCTGGCTCACTCGCGACGATTTCGTCTGCTGCGGTAGAAATAGTTTCAACGATATCATCGCTGTTATGACTATCTGTTTCGGTGATATTTTCTGTTTCATCTTCGACTGCTCGACCAAACTCGACGATATTCGGCGTCATAGCAACTGGAGCTTCGGGGGTTACGACCTCTTCAACTTCTGGAATGATTGTTTCGGTGGCCTGTTCATCGGCTTTGGCTTTTTCGAGATCCGCTGCATGCACGCGTAAGTTAACGAGACGCGAAGGAGCGACGCGGGGTGGAGTAGAGGATTGCTCGCGCATTGCGGCAGCGTGCGCTGCTTCATCGACGGCGAGATTGGACGGACGACGGACATAACGACGGTTGAGTGTCGTAGATGCTTGAGTCAGACGATGAGTCGCAGCACTCGATCGACCCGAATCAATCTGTATTTTACCCATTAATAACTCCTCATCACGTTTTTGCTTACATCTATTATAACGTTAAGTAGTATGAAAAAGCAAGAGCAAAATTTAATATAGATTTTTATGGTATAATAATGTAGATATGGATTTTGAAGAACGTGAACGACAAAAACGCCAACACATGATAAAAGTAGTGATTGCGGAAGCCGGGATGGTGTTTGCAGTGGTGGCGATTGTGGCGGTGGCAATGCTGGCTTCGATGGGATTCTTTGTAAGTAGCGACGGTAGTATTGAGCAGTCGGGATTGGCGCAGATTCATTCAATGCCGACAGGAGCGAGCGTGGAGCTGGACGGTTCGACGCTGTTTTCGCGGACGAATCTGAGTCGTACGATATCGGCCGGAGAGCATAATATTAAGATGACGCGGTCGGGTTATGACGCATGGGAGAATACGATCAAGGTGCGTTCGGGGGTGTTGTTGAGGTTGTATTATCCGCGACTGTTTTTGGAAAATCGAGTAGCAGAAAAAACCTTGAGTTTGGATAAAGATTTAGAGTTTTACTTGCCGTCAGGAGATCGGACGAGCATTATTTATGCAAAGAAAGCGAGCACGGAGTGGCAGCTAGTGAATATCGAGGGGGACGAGACGAAGGTGACGAAGCTAGATCTCGCGACGGTTTTGCCAGGAGTTAAGGATGGGAGTTTTGTTGGTAAATTGGAAGAAATGCGCTGGAGTGGAAATAGTGATTATTTGTTACTAAAGGCAAGCTATGATGGAAAAGCGGAATGGATTCTATTGAATCTAAAGGACGTGAAGCGTAGTTTGAATTTGACCCAGACTTTTGGGCTAAATTTTGCGCAGGTTGAGATGATTGATGACTCGGCGAACCGACTATTTGTATTGGAAAATCACCATATTCGACGAATTAATACTTCAGATGGAACGATCTCGCAGGTGTTGCTTAGTGATATTGAGAGTTTTGCAAGTGAGGGGTTGAATTTGATCTATGTGCAAAAGACGATGAAAGATAGTAAAACAGAACAGAAAATCGGGACTTATCGTGATGGTGAGCGTAGTGGTGTGACGGTGGCGGAGGTAAAACCGGAGGCGACAGTTAAGGTGGCTTTGGCGAAATATTACGATGAAGACTATTTGGCATATTTTGTGGATGATAAATTGACTGTATATTACGGTGCGGTGCCGAATTATCACGAAAATGTTGATGATAATGTTGAATTGGCAAACTTGCAAGTTTTGTTGCTGGACGAGAGCTTTGCAGCGGCGCCACAGACTTTTGCGGTGAGTCCAGAACGTGATTACCTAGTGGCAACGCGAGACAAGCATTATATGGTAGTAAGCTTGGATGCGGGTGATATTTTTGAATATGATGTTGAATCATCGAAAGTGCATTGGTTGGATTCGAGCATGATGTCGGCAGTGATTGATGGTACTCTAAAGGTTTGGGATTATGATTTTACGAACCGGCGTGCGTTGGTAACGAGTCGAAAAAGTGAAGATTTAGCGGCGGTGACAACTGTGTCGGAAGCACAGGTTTTGGATTACCCGGCGGTAATTACGAGCAATAATAAATGGTTGTACTATCTAGTGAAGTCGAGTGATAAGATTGTATTAATGCGCGAAAAGATTCGCGATTAGGAGTTAACTACCGAAGATTCCCTGCCAGATGTTTTCGAAGAAGGATGGTTCATTGGCGGGCATGGCGTTGTCGCTGGACGAGCTCCCTTCGCTTGGAGCGGCAGTCTCGGCATCGGTATATGATGGGCTGATTTGTTCAGCGGAAATCAGAAGGCGGTAGCGTGAGGTGCCAAGCGGTGTGCAAGTGATTAATGTAAGCATAGGTTTATCGGTTTCATAGACGAGGGCAGCGACATTGCTAGGTTCGACGGTCTCGCGGCCGACCATTTGATAAGTGTAGCGTACGGAGTTGTAGTTAACGTAAATTAAGTCACCATCTTCAAGACGTTCAAGGCCGGAAAAAATGAATTTATACGGATTGCTGCTGTAGATGTCGCCGGCGGAATGGCCAGTGATAACGAGGTTACCGATTTGTCCAGGCAGGGCGTTAGCTCCTGGAATTGAGAATTGTGCGACGCCTTCATTCATAGCGGCATCGACGTCGCTTGTGCTAATGCTAAAGGCGACCGGTACATCGACATTGAGCTTGGGGATGATAAGTCGCGGTTCAGGGGAGACAGCTTGGGTGACAGTTGGGTCGACCGGTTCGAGGCTGGTTGCGACTGAACCACTATCTGGAGAAACATAGGCCATGATTGGCGCAAAGATCAGACGATTGTACTGAAGGAATAAGCCGGCAAGAATAACAAAAGCGATAACTCCGACAGGTATGAATTTGCGTAGGTTGCGGTCGCGCTGGACTTTACCGGTCGCGATGCGTTCGTTTTTCATTTTTTCGGTTGCAAGGTAGGATTCGGCGGCTTTGGCGTAATAGTCGCTGTAGTAATTTTTGTAATAATCTTGCCAAGCGGAGTGATATTTTTGCCACTCTTCGTTAATGTAGGTTTGATTGACCGGAGTGTCTTTGAGCGCACCCGGATCCTCTGACGAGTATTCATCTACGGAAGTATCGGAGTAGATATTGTCATATTGCGCTGGCTCGGAAACTGGTTGCTCGTAAGTCTGGCTTTGTGTATTATATGGCTGGTAATCTGGAGTATATATAGTTTGCGTGGGTTGTGTATACGTGTTAGTCGATGCGGTTTCCGGTTGGCTATAGATTGGGGTGCGGTCGTAGGATGCGGCTTGGTCATAGGTATTCTGTGACCAATTGGGTTGAGTTTGTTGATATTCGGGCGTAGTGACTGACGTATAGGTATTATCGCTAGGTGAGGCTTGTGGTGAGGTGTCTTGATTATTCATGAGGGCGTCGCGAGCGCTGGCGGGGAGATTCTTGAGGTTTTCGACGGTTGACGAATATGCCGCAAGTACTTTCTTGCGGGCGATTTCGGCAGCGGATTCGCGCTGACGATCGGAAGAAGATGGCCCACCATGATCAAAATCCATATAGTATGTATTATAACACAGGTCTTCTAGTAGCGAAATAATTGCGTTGGGGCTAGAATGTGCTATAATGATGGTATGGGCGAGTGGCGGAATTGGTAGACGCGCTAGACTCAAAATCTTGTTCGAGCAATCGAGTATGGGTTCAAGTCCCATCTCGCCCACCATTCAAGTTAAAATGGGCTATTTTGACAGTTCTCTCTGCGCTTGCTGGTCTAGAGACCCGCTTCGCTTGATAGAAGCCAAACTAGCTCCATTTTAATCTTGAATGGTTTTTGTTAGAATAGTGAAGTGGATGATACTAATCCATGGGATCCATCGGTGGTAAATGAGGTCATGCTCCAATCGCTTGAGGCTCTCAAATAAAATAGATCGTGAAGTCGCCCTCCCAGATTGCAAGGAACAATGGTGGAGGCTAGGATATCAGTTTTAGCTAAGGCGGAAATTGATAAGAGTAGACTTCTTTGCTAGCGGGGTTTGTGCGTTTGGTATCGGCGTTCTCCTAGCTTTTGTCCGTAGCGGGAACGTCAATGTTAATGATGGTAAGGTGTACAACGTCGGCAACAGCGGATACGGTCGGTCACGTACGGCCAGTTCGTCTACCAACGCCTACTACCTGAACTTCAATCCTACGGACGTCAACCCGTCGAACAACAACCATCGTTGGTACGGTTTCCCCCTCCGCTGCCTCTAGGGATTCCCGGTTCGGTGCCGATCTGAGAAAATATATAACCCCGCTAAGCAGCGGGGTTATATGCCAGCGTACTATGGCGCACTAGTATCTTGGTGCGAGTTCGCGACTATAGGCCTCATTATAACTTGAGCCGTAGCGGGAGGCCTGAGCGTAGGCCCAAAGGTAGCTGTCGGCGCGTAGGTTGAAAATCTCGGCAGGAGCTTGTTTTGAACTGCTGGTGCCAAATGTGCCGGTGCGGATAGTAGTTGGAATAAGTGGGTCGGAGCCGTAGCTGCGACGTAAGTTTAGGTTGCGGGCGATAACAGGACCGTTAAAGGCGAGCTGCTGAGTACATTGGTTGCCACTGAAGCCCGCACCATCACTACTGGTACCTTGATTGGCGTCGCTGCCGGCGGTGTAGTCGGAACACGTATTGATGGTACCTTTGGTACTGTCGGTACTCGTAACGATAAGCCAAGCATCAATGCGCGTAACTCCTCCGGAGATATTAACGTTTCCGTTATTAACGAAGATGATTGCTTGCGGAACGTTGTGGGTAGTGTAAGATACGGTATCATTAATCTTGATATCTTGAGTGATATTCAGATCACCATTGACGGTTAATACGGTATTGCCATTCACCCCACTATATAAGGCTGAAACGTCGGAGATTTTGTTGATATTTGGGTTGTTCTCGACGTCACGCAGATAGGCGTAGAGACGAGTCATGAAAGTTGAATTGGTCGTAATTCCGGAAGCGCCAAGGGGATTGCAGTTGACGTTGGCGATTGTGAGCGGTGAGTTACTACCAACAGGGTTGTCATTGCAAATTTTCAAGTCAGAGGAACCGTTGCTTAAGGTTGACCCAGACGCCATAGTTCGGGAAGAGTTTAGTTCTCTATTTGCGATAGTTAAGTATTCAGACCAGGAGCCATATAATGTACGGTCGTTATTGGCGGCTTCACCGAAATTGATAGTGTTATGGCGGCTGGCGAGCGAGGTGATAATATTTCCTACTGTCATGACGCTACCATTCCAGGCGGCGGTGCTGGGTTTTTTGGCGATTGTGCGACAGGCGGCGCCGAAATTATACCAATAATCTTTTGGACTGTCGTGGTGCCAGCCATTGTCGCTGGAGTTATTGCTACCTTCAATCCCATACCAGTATTCAAGGCTATATCCAAAAGAATTGCAATATTTATGTCCAACATAATCTGGGACTTTGACGCTGGCGTCTTTGCTATAGCTATGACTATGGCTGGTACTGGAAGATGTATCCCAGCTTCCCGATTCGTGGTCAACGCATGCAACTAAAGTCGCACCAAAGCGTGCGCGATACATAGCGCACGGGTCGGATTTGCTATTGGAATCTATAGTGTAATTGCCAGCACTATAGCCCGCTGCTTGGTTGACTTGAAACTTAATGGATTTCCAACCGCTAAGGCGTCGAGTTTCTTGGCTTTCGGCATGGATGCCGTCCCACCACAGCTTAGTATCTTCGCCAGCGAACATGATTTTGCTGTTGGCGTCACCCCCGGGATTTTTAGGGTCGCCTTCTGGCGATTTGGGTCGAGTAACAGTAGCGCAGGCTTTGGATGAGTCGTTGTTGCTGTAAGTGGCACTATAGTCATAATGGCTACGGATGCAGTTACCGTATTCGTTGCGCGCATCGCAAACCCAAGTGCCTTTAAGCTTGACGTTTTTATGGTCGTAGTCAATCACACTGCAGACGGTTTTTGTCTCGCCTGGGTCAAGACTAATCGTTACGGTTTTTTTGTCGGTATTCAACGTATGGTCACTATCTGGTCTCCATGCACCAGCTGCACCATTCCCCGTGGCAGATCCGCTTTCGATTTTAGTTGACCAGTTACTGGTTACTGCGCCTCCACTAGTAGTGTCGTTAGAGTTCATGGAAAAACTGCCATGGTCGTACCCGACGGTATGGTTGAAGTCGACCGTGACAGAGGGTTTGTCGGTGCTAAAGCTGATTGATACGCTACCATTTTTTTCTGACGTTGCAGATTTCCCCCCAGTAATGTCTGGATTGTTGACCGTGACAGTGGAAGTTGAATAGAAATCGCCTTTTCCTTTTTTAGTGACAATGTCATCGCTATAGCAGAAGTAAGATGTATTTCCCCATGAGGTAGTCGTAACGCCGGCGTCTTGAGCTTGGAGGAATTTGTCGTAGACGCTGTTCCAGTTTTCAAAACCATATCCTGAAAAATGAACTCTGGCGTTTACGTTTTGTAGACCGCGTTGGATGGATGACACTTCTTGGATGTTGCCGTTGCCGTCGTCACGGTAGTAAACAAAGCCAAGACGATAATAGCCTCCGACTTCGGCACAACCACTAATCGTACCACCGGTCGTGTAGTTATCTCCGGGGACGATAATGTTGTTAGGGTCACTATTATTCCCTTCGTATCCAGGTTTACCGGATACTGGGTCGGTAACTTTGTAATATTTCCAACCGATACCGACACATGTACTGCTATGCCAGTCGGTTGAGTTGCATCCTGGGTTGGGGTTTAGCCCACTTTCAGAGCCGCCAGAAGTACCTGCTGCTAGCGCGATGCGGGTAGATATTATCATTAATGGTGTGGCTACGATGATAATAAGTAAAAGTGAGATGATTTTGTGGTGTTTCACTATCCTTGTCCTCCTCCACCGATTTCGATTTGAGTTGTGGTTTGTAGTTTTAAGTAATCATTGGCAGTCGTAGTATCGCCGAGGCTAGTGTAGGCGATAAATAGGTTATTATAATAGCTAACCTTTTGCTCTCCAGTGAGTTTGTCAACGTTGATTTCAGGAATGATGGAGATTGCGCGCTCATATTCACCATTATCTACGTAAAATATAAGTTTAGTAAGATTAATCTGACTGGTGTAAGATGAATTTTCCGGATTATTTAAGACTTCAGCGAAAACTTTTTCGGCGGCGGTTAGATCTCCTGCAATTTCTACAGTTCCTTCCCCGTCATCAATGACGGTTGCAGCGAAGGCTGAGTTGACTTGTTCTTGTAGTTCGGCCATATTTTCATCGATAGTATCATCATTAAATTGCATCCCCTGAGTTGTATCTGACGTGCTTGGGTCGACGGGCTCTGTTTTTGTGATGCTCGCAATAATCCACCAAATAAGTCCGATTACAAGTGCTACCCCCACAAGTCCACAAGAAAAGATCAGTAACCATCTGATCCTGGTAGAATGAGCTTGCTTTTTTGTGAGGGTCTCCTGATTTTGCTCGGCAAAATAATCTTTGGGACGAGCGGTCTGCGTGCCGATGGCGGCGGAATGAAATGCGATATTGGAAGAGGGGCCAGTAGTCTGCGTAGGGTTTGTGGTTTGTGCTGTGGTAGCCTGACCGGGCGAAACAGGTTCGGTTTTTTCGACTTTAGTCGAATTCGGGTTTACAGCACCCGAATTCTGTTGGGGGTTTAACTGGTTTGATGTTTCGCTCATACTTATATATTAGCATAAGTTGGTAGGTTTTGTTAAGGCTCGTCATTCGGAATAATATCAATTTTGTGGTTGATATTAGTCTTTTGGGCGGCTAGATTTTCGTTCTGAGCGATGATTCCCTTATGTCCGACGAGGGCAGCATATGGTGCAAATTGAGCGGCACGATTATTGATACTCATTGGTGGGTGTCTCTTAGAGATGTGGCGCGGGAGATTAATAATATCAGAATAGTCATGAGTCATGCACGATGTCCTCCGATTTGGTGGTGGCGATTTTGGCCGGTGGCGCCATCTTCAAAATTGATGCCGCGGAGAATGGCGTTTTTGCCGTAGCGATTACGAATTTTAAGGACAGCTTTTTGGACTTGTTTCTCTTTCTGTTGATTTTTGCGTGCGAATTTTTGTCGATGCTCGAGTTCGGCATAGTTGGTGAAGAAATCGGTTTGAGTGAGTTCGAATTCGGAACTAGTTAATCCGAATTCGGATGCGGATTCGGGTTGGAGATTGTTGGCGGCGAGTGTCACCTTGCGGATAGTGAAATCTGGGTTAACTTTTGCGTGGTAGAGTTCCAAGAAGCCTTGAGTAAGGAGTTTCGTAGAGGCGGTGTGATGGTTGAGGTGTAGAGTTCCCTGTGCGGGCTTTGGCACGATGCGATTATAGCGGTCGGTGATGGAGTTTGTGGAGCGATTTTCGCGGTCGTATTCAATAGTAAGGACGATGCTGTTCGTAGTGAGCTGTTTTTGGACGAGTTCAAGAGCGAGACTATCGGTCATTTCTTTGATGATAGTCTCGGCTTGCTGAAAAGAGTAGGGGCAGGACAAAACTTGTCCGGAACTGAGGCTTTGATGCTCGGGCTGATGATGTTTGATGTCCTGGATTCCGACACACTCCCAGCCCCAACTATGGTCGATTAGAAGTTCGGCATTGACGCCAAAAAGTCCGTAAAGTAGGTCTTCGTTTTCGATTGAGCAACGTGCGACGTCGCCCATAGTATAAATATTGCGGGCGGCAAGGCGTTTGGCATAGCCGCGGCCGACACGCCAAAAATCGGTGATTGGCGTGTGATCCCAAAGTTTTTTGCGAAAGCTCATTTCGTCAAGTTCGGCGATACGAACGCCGGCGGAATTTGGTTTGGCATGTTTCGCGAGGAGATCCATAGCAACTTTAGCGAGAAACATCTTGGTACCGATGCCGGCGGTGGCGGTAATGCCGGTTTCATCTTTGACTTCGGTGATGATTTTAGTGATGAATGCGGCGGGTGATAAGTTTGACATTTTGAGGTAGCTAGTAAGGTCGCAAAAAACTTCGTCGATGGAATAGGCAAAAATATCTTCGGGTGCGAGGTGCCGGAGATAGATGTTGTAAATTCTGGAACTATATTCAAGGTAGTATTGCATGCGCGGAGTGGCGACGATAAAGTCGAGAGCGAGGTTGGGATTACGCTGGAGTTTCGTATTGTCGGAGGATTTGCCAAGGAAAATACCTAGGGGTGTTTTTTGTTTACGTACGGCATTGATTTCGCGGACTTTGGAATTAACTTGAAAGAGCCGGGCGCGGCCGGGAAGTCCGTAGGATTTGAGCGAAGGCGATACGGCGAGGCAGATAGTTTTGTCGGTGCGAGATTTGTCGGCGACGACGAGATTAGTGGTAAGTGGGTCGAGGCCGCGCTCGTGGCATTCGACGGAGGCGTAGAAAGATTTGAGATCGATGGCGGCGTAAACTTTATTCATAAGATAAGTATATTATAATAGTAAGCATGGAAGAATATAAGTTGTTTTTAAACAAGACACCAGGAGATGGAAAGTTTGATCGGGCGCATGCGATTTTGTTGACGCATGACGGACGAGTTTTGTTACGATATAAAAATGGTGAACCGCGAATTACAGGTGGACATATTGATTTGGATGATGTTAGCCTAGAGATGGCATTACGGCGTGAACTTTTGAAGAGATTAATTGTGAAATCGATCGATGTGATTATTTAGGGTATGTAAAGGTAAAAATTGACGGAGGGCGGACAGAGGAAAACTGGGCGCGGATGGTGGCGCGGGTAGCGAAAATTGGCGAACCGAAAGCGGATTCGGATCGGGAAAATAATTGGGTTTATGGTAGGACTTTAGCACCGCGCGAGATTGCGATGGAAGAGTTATCGAAAGTGGAAGTTTTTGGAAAGAATAATGCGAAGTTGCTTGATGCGGCATATAAAGTCGCACGAGAACAAGAATATTTTATGGAGTTGCCGAGCACGGAGTATGAAGTGCTAAACGTCGAGTCGCACGATTAGTTTATTTTTCTTTATACATTTTGAATAGATTTTTAAGACCGCGCTGGTTGCCGTAGTTAAGGATGGCATTGCTGTAGATTTTGATAGCAATGTGTGCAACGACGATACACGTAATTAGCAGGATGAGGATTGATAGACAAACATCCCAACTACTGGCGACACCCATCATGACGCGGAGCGGCATACAAAATGGCGAAGAAATTGGCAGTAGTGAGGCGAAGATATTGAGTTCGCCAGTGGGATTCATGAGGGTGAAATAGGCAAGGTAGAAACCGATCATGGTCAAGATGACGACGGGCGTGTTGGCGGCTTGAATATCTTCGGGTTTGCTGACGGTTGCGCCAGTGACAGCATACAGTAAGGCGTAGACAAAGTAGCCAAGAATGAAGTAGACGAGCGTAATGATGGCGAGGTATGGCGTGAAGTTGGAAAGGTCGAGCATAGCGTTAAGAATTTCGGAGTCAAGAAAACTGTATGCGCTGAGTACGGCAGTAACGACGAAGAGTAACATTTGCCCAAGCCCAACTAAACCGATGCCAATGGTTTTGCCGAGGATGATGCTGCGAGGGCTAGTGGAAGTGACGAGAGTTTCAATGATTTTGGAAGTTTTTTCGACGGTGATGGAGCTAGAAACTTGGAAAGCGCAGAAATAAATTGCGAAGAAAAGGATACAAGACAAAATCATCATGACGCCAATGTTGCCGCTAATTTCTTGATCATCGGTTTGATGAACGCTATGATATACGAGCGGTTTGATGCTGTCGAGCTGGTTTTTGGTGAGATGGAGATTAGCGATTTGGTTATTGATGTAAACTGATTTGATTTGTTCTGCAGTGGCATAAAGGTTTTCTGTATTGGAAGTTGCAGTGTTCTTAACGTAGTAATCGAAGTGGATGCTATCGCCGTCCTTGATTATAATAATAGCGGACGTGGAATCGTCGTCATTAATTCTTTCTTTGATAGTATCTAAGTCGTCTTCTGTCGGTTCTAGTTGGTATGGGTCTTTGCGATAGCTAATGCTGGAGTCGACGACTTCGCTGATTTCTTCGGCGAAGAGATGGTCTACATCAGAAATGAGAATTGTCTCGTTAGAATTTCCATTATTAATTTCTTGGATAAAACTCGGCACGTTGAAACCGATGACAATAAGTATTAAGATAATGAGTGTGGAAATACGAAACGATTTACGTCCAATCATGTCGCGCATGGTAAATTTCGCGACGGTAAAAATGTCTTTGAAGTTATTCATCTTTTGCTCCTACTTTTTCTATAAAGATATCATTTAGGGTTGGCTTCATGATTTCGAATTTATTAATGGTGATTTTATCAGCAGTGAGCTTTTGTAATAATTTGTGTGCAGATTTTTCGGTTTTGATTTTTAGAATGTAGTGAAAATCATGTTCATTTTCGATCGTAAAGTCTTTGAGGTATTTCGTAATGTCTTGGTCGGTACTTAACGTGACGCGGTTGGCGGGGTAATGCGATTTAATTTCGTCAAGATTGCCTTGGAGCACGGTTTTGCCACGATTCATAATGAGGATATTGCTGCAAAATTCTTCAATGGTGGCCATTTGGTGAGCAGACATGATGATGAATTTGCCGTCACGCACTAAGTCGATGATGATATTTTTGAGGATTTCGGTGTTGACAGGATCAAGGCCGCTAAATGGTTCGTCAAGCACAATAAGGTCGGGGTTGTGAATAATGGCGGTCATGAATTGAATCTTTTGTTGATTCCCTTTGGAAAGTTTTTCGGCGGGGAGATTAAGATACTCTTCGACTTTGAGGCGTTTTGCCCACTTTTGGATGGCGGCTCCGGCGGTAACTTTATCTATGCCCTTGAGTTCGGCGAAGTAAAGCAGCTGATCGAGGATTTTGACCTTCGGATAGACACCGCGTTCTTCAGGTAGGTAGCCAAAGTTGACGGTTTTGCGGTCGACTGGCGCGTCGTTCCAAGTGATTTCGCCGCTGTCTTTTGTAATGATGCCGAGTAGCATGCGAATGGTGGTAGTTTTGCCAGCACCGTTGGTGCCGAGGAGGCCATAGACTCCGGGTTGGTCGAGAGAGAATGAAATGCGGTCGACGACGAGTTTGCCGGCGAAAGATTTTGAAACGTCTTTTAGGATTAGACCAGACATAGTTTCCTTTCAGTTATTTCTACTAATTATATCATGGGGGGGGGGGCGATTTTACAAGGTCTAATCTACGTCGACGCCGGATTTTAGGAGGCGATAGTTGATGAGTGCTAGGATGGCGATCATGGCAGTATAGGCAAGGTCGATGCCGAAGAGGATTTTCGTAATAAAATCCATAGAATGGAGCTCGTAATGATTGCTAGCGGTAGTATTGAAAAGGGCTGTGATGCTGGGGTCAAGTTTTGACCAAAGCGCGAGAAAACCGAGCAACAAGATTGCGCTGAACCCATAGATGATAAAACCGAAAATGATGCTGCGGAGACCGCGATGATTGCTGGCGCGGTGGCCGAGGATAAGTCCGGTGATACCGCAGAGTGTGATAAAGACCATTTCTACGTAGAGACCGACAAGTAGGGCAATAGTGTAATTAAACGGAGCTTGTTCGGTAAAACCGAGGCTACCGATGAGATTTCGTCCGGTGGGAACGAAACTGAGAATCCAGAAACTAATGCCAATGCCAGCAATTACGCCGAGAATGGTGAGTAGGAGACTGAGGAATTTTGAAAGCCAGAGAGTTTTGCGGCTGACGGGCAAGGTATGGGTGAGATAGGATTCGTCGCCGTACATATTGTATTTAAAACGGCCCCAAATACGGATAATAGAATTCAGGACAAGGCCGATGAGCATGGCGATAATGGCGTTATAGAAGACTGTATGAAGGAATTGGATGATGACCGGCGCATCCGGATCGCTACCGAAAACCTGTCCGCTAGCATCGAGAAAAGTCGGCGTATAATCGTAGGATGTGATGTTGTGGAAGATGACGCTAAGGAGCAGTAAGATGAGGTAAATATTGACGGTTTTGAAAATGAATTTTAGATCGTATTTGATAAGTTTGGCGAGCATAGTTTTCCTTTATAAAATTACAAATTTGTATGAAGTGAATCCGAATTCGGACCCAGTAATTACGAATTTATGAGATTTTGGATTCATGATTGAACTTTTGGCGGAAGATTTCGTCGATCGAGGCGTGATGCTTTGTGCGTAGGGTATCGGCGTCGGCGGTGAGGAGGATTTTGCCTTGGTCAATGAAAATCACTTCGTCAAGAATACGCTCGATGTCGGCGATGAGATGAGTAGAGATAATCATACTAGCACCATCAGCGAAATTAGAAAGAATAGTATCGAGAATATAGTCGCGGGTGGCGGGATCGATGCCGCCGAGCGGTTCGTCGAGAATGTAAAGCTTGGCTTGGCGGCTCATGACGAGGGTGAGTTGCAATTTTTCCTGCATGCCTTTGCTCATAGTGGAGATTTTTTGGTCGAGATTTAAGTCTAAATTTTCGATGAGTTTTTGCGCTTTTGCGATATCGAAATCATCGTAAAATTCGGTGAAGCATTTGATTGCTTCTGCGACGTGCATGGTCTTGTCGAGGTAAGTGCGTTCGGGGAGATAGGAGATAATGCGTTTGCTGGCGACGCCGATTGGTTGACCGTCGACGAGAACTTGTCCGGAGCTTGGCACGATGAGATCGTTCATAGTTTTTAGGAGGGTGGATTTTCCGGCGCCGTTGCGACCGAGTAGACCAATAATTTTGCCGCGCGGGATAGTGAGGTTAATATCGTCAAGGATGATGTGCTTGCTGATAATCTTGGTAAGATTTTTACATTCGACGAGTGGTGGTTGACTAGGCGCGGATTGCGTAGCTTTTGCGGTCTTTGCAATTTTTGTGGGCATTATTTAATTCCTCCTTTTGCCTTTAAAAAATCTAATGCAGTTTTTGAATCGAAACCGAGTTTTTGCATATCAGTGAGATAGGTTCTGGCTTTTTCGCTGGCGAATTTTTCGCGGTATTTTGTGATGAGCTTGGTATTAGTCGTAACGTATTTGCCGTTGGTGCGTTCGGTGTAAATAAGTTTTAAATCTTCAAGCTCGGCGAGAGCACGCTGCATGGTATTTGGGTTAACTTTAGTAGTGAGCGCGAGGTCGCGAACTGAGGGCAGTCTTTCGCCGGGCGGGATTTTGCCGGAAATAATATAGAGTTCGAGTTGCTCGACGAGCTGAATGTAAATTGGGCGGTCGCTTTGAAAATTGAAATTATCCATCATATATCTATTGTATTACTTACTTAATACAATAGTATGGTAAAGTTTGACATAAGTCAAGCAGAAAATGCGTACTTGATATATAATATATGCATGAAGAAGTTGTCGAAACGAGTAAGAATTGGAATGATCATATTGGTAGTGGTGCTGTGTGCTGGAGTAGTAGGGGTGACGGTATGGTTAATTCTTGGGAAGGCAAATGAAACGACGAATGAGGTTGTGGGCGAGAACACGGAAACGACGGGCGTGGAGGAGGTTGCTGAGTTTGTGGAGCCAGAGTTTGAGGGGGTGAGTGCGGAAATGATCGCAGCGATTCGAGCGGAAAGATACTATTTGGAGAAAAATCTCGAGCGGTATGCGGTGTACGCACGAGATAATGTGGACTTGACGGCGGAAGAGATTGTGCGCAACGTGAATTCTAATCTTGATCGTACACGATATGTGGACGTGAAGGATGCAGATTTGTCATATGGTGTACTCGCGATGATAAATAAATATAATTATCTCGGGAATTATGAGCCGGATGATTTGGAGTATTTGGGTGATGGTTATACGAATGGTACGGCACCGTATATGCGACGCGAGGCAGCGGAGGCGTTTCGGAAGATGGCAGACGCCGCGAGAGCGGAGGGTTTGACCTTGATGAATATTTCGGGATATAGGAGCTATAGCCTGCAGGACTGGCTCTATAAAACTTACGCGGCGCAAGATGGATATGCGCTAGCAGACACGTATTCTTCGCGGCCGGGATATTCGGAGCATCAAGCGGGACTAGCAACGGATATTAATTCGGTCGAAGTGAGCTTTGCAAATACGGCGGAGTTTCGATGGCTGCAAGAGTACGCGGCGGATTATGGATTTATTATGCGCTACCCGGATGGTCTGGAATATATTACGGGATTTTCGTATGAGCCGTGGCATTATCGTTATGTTGGAGTGGAGGCGGCGCAGCAAATTGTGCGTGAGGGCTTGACGTTTGACGAATACTACGCGTATTATGTAGAAAAGTAAAGGAGAATAAAATATGTGGTGGGTGATTTTAGCTGAAGGGTTGGTAATTTCGATTTTAGGGTCGATTTTGCATTTTACTTATGGGTGGAGTAGGGGTAATAAATTCGTAGCGATTTTTTCGGCGGTGAATGAAAGCACATGGGAGCACATTAAACTGGCGCTTTCGAGTATCTTTGGATGCACGTTGATTGATATGTGGTTTTTGGGAGATAATCCGAATTATTGGTTCGCGAAGAGTATGGAGTTTATCACGCCGGTGATTGTAATTCCCCTGATTTTCTATGGCTATACGGCGATTTCGAAGAAGCCGATTTTGCCAGTGGACATTAGTTCATTCATTGTGGCGGCGTTTGCGGGCGCAGGTGTATTTGTTTGGATGCTAGATCTGAGGCCAATGGGTGAGAGCGGAATGTATGTGAGTATGATTATTACAACGATTATCATGGTAGCATATTTACTATTGACGCGGTTTCCGATGCATAATTTTTTGTTTCGCGATCCGACAAATGGTAAGTATGGGTTGGCGGCAGCGCGATGTAAGGTGCGACGAAAACGAAAGTAAGACTTTCGAACAATCAAAAATCGCCGCGATGATGCTGCGGCGATTGTAAAAATGGTTGATAGTTACTAATATCGCGGCTGTTGAGGGGTTTAGAATTCGAGCAGTAAATGTAAGATTTTAGGCTCAGTCTGCTTAGGACCGCTGAATCCGTAGCCGCCGCCAATTTCCTGAAAACCGAGTTTATTATACATCTGGCGGGCAGGAATATTATCTTCCAGGCAATCTAAACGAAAGCTGCGGTAACCTCTTTTCTCCATCATATCAATGTAGCGATTCACGAGTTCGTACCCGATGCCAAGCCCGCGGACCACGGGATCGATACAGAGATTAGTAATCAGTATGCTGTCATTCGGAATTGATTTACGTTCAGCCATTACGTTACGAATGTAATGGCTGATGACGAATTCAGAACGTTCGTCATCAAAAACGCTATAGTCGAAGTTCGGCCTCGTAGCTGCATCTAATCCGCCAATGATACCAAGTGGGTAACGATCGCGGCGTTCACTGATAACGCAAAAATTTCGGTAATAATATAAAAATCCTTCGGCATAGAGCCAAGGTTCAATGAAATCCGTGAACTGATGTTCAGATTCACGCCAGAAAGGATAAATATACGGGTCCGTATGGTAAATAAGTCTACCGATTTGATGCATGTTATCGCTTACACAGGCCTTGTGGAAATCATAAGTGTAATTCATATAAAATACCTCCTAGAAAAGAATTTCGGCGCACAAAACTATCAACGAATTAGTAATGTACGCCCCATATTTCCATTATAGCACACTTTTTCGTAAAAGTCAAGAAAACAGGCAAACTTTCGCTTGCCTGTCGGTAGTATAATGATATTGTGATTATTTATCCCAGTCGAAACCCTCGCCGAAATGCCCATATCGAGCGGTCGGCTCGTAGATCGGACGTTTCAGGTCAAGATATTTGATAATTCCCTGCGGAGTAAGGTCGTAGCCGGAGATCTGTTCGGTTTGTCCGTCGATGATGACGGTGGCTTCGAGTGGTTCGGCGTGACCAATGGCGTAAGCGAGACGGACAAAGACTTCGTGAGCGTTACGGCTATGTAGATAATCGACGGCGATGCGGCGTGCCATATATGCAGCGGAACGGTCTACCTTGGACGGGTCTTTGCCGGAGAAAGCGCCGCCACCAATTGGAATGCGTGGGCCGTAGTTGTCGACAATGAGCTTGCGGCCAGTTAGGCCGGTATCAGCTTCAAAGCCGCCTTGATGCCAGTCGCCAGCAGGGTTGAGATGTAGCTCGATTTCGGACTGGTCGGGAGCGGGAGATAGATTATGCTCGGTGATGAAGGCTTGGACGAGGTTTTTGAGCTCGTCCCGTGAAACGTTTTGGAAGCTAGCGACGATGGAGCTAATCCAAGTTTCACCGTTTGCGCCGTCGTGAATCGTGACTTGGGTCTTACCGTCGTAGGGGTGTTTCGCGTAGATATATTGATTCAGACGACGTGAGAGTATAACTTCGAGTGGTAGGAATTCAGGAGTCTCGTTGCAAGCGTAGCCGATCATGATTCCCTGGTCGCCGGCGCCGCCCGTGTCGACACCTTGGGCGATTTCGGGACTTTGTTCGACGAGATTTAACATGACTTTCATGTCATCACCTGCGATACGATGGGCAATCTTCTCAATATCGACATTTTTAGCATGAGAAGTAACTTCACCGGTAATGAAAATTTGTTTATGGCCACCACAGACTTCGACGGCGACACGAGAATCGGGGTCTTCGGCGAGATAGGCGTCGAGGACGGCGTCAGAAATTTGGTCACAGAGTTTGTCGGGGTGTCCTGGCGAAACGCTTTCCGCCGTGCGATAAATCGTATAGTTTTCCATATCACCAGTATATACTTATGTTATAATAAGGGCAAGATGAGAATTGCGATTTTTACGGATATTTATGCGCCGTGGAGTAATGGTGGAATTGCTTCGTCGATTAAGGCGCAGAAAGATGAACTGGAAAAATTAGGACACCGAGTGACGGTGTTTTGTCCAGGGTTTAATGCTCGTGAGAAAAACGTGATTACGGTGCCGAGCTATAAGCATTTGATGGTTAATGGTGCGGTGATGGCGCGGATGCCGGACGTGGTGGAGGAGTTTGTTCTAGAAAAAGTGCCAGATTTTAATAAATTTGATGTTGTGCATGTGAATTATGAGGCGGGTTGTAGTATTGCGGGGATTCGGCTAGCAAAGAAGTTCGGGATTCCGTTGGTACAGACGATGCATGGGCGAGAGGATCAGGCGATTGCGATGAACGTGCCAGGTTCATTTAAGCGACTGGTGGCGGGATGGCTGAATAGAAAACATCGTAAGTATCTTGAGCATGATGTGCGAGTGAAACGAGACAAGTATCAGGCGCCGACGAAAACGCGAGCGAAGATGTGGGAGATGATGGTGAATCATGCGAATCAGGCGGATGTCGTAACGACGCCTTCGGGCCATTTTGCGAAAAAGTTGGAACATTATGGCGTTGAAAAGCCGATTATCGCGATGTCGAATGGCGTAGCGGATGAGTTAGTGAATGAGGATTTTGCGGAACGTGAATTGGAAGACGGTGCGGTGCTGAAGATGATTTGGAATTCGCGTTTGTCGCGCGAGAAACGAATTTTGCCGTTTCTGCGGGCAGTAGCGGAATTGAAACGACCATATATATTATATGTTTATGGGTATGGTAATGACTATAAGCGGGCACAGCGTTTTGCGAAGAAGCATGGGATGAAAGTAAAGTTTTATGGCGAGACGCCGCGGAAGAAGATTCTGGTGAGGATGCGAGAGGCGCATCTCGGGATTATGGCGTCGTATAACTTTGATACGCAGGGTATGACTTTGTTAGAGGCAGAAGCGACGGGGTTGCCGGTGTTTTTCTGTGATCCGGAGATGATGGAAGTAGTGCCACGGGAGAGCTTTGTGATCGCGGGTGGCCCAGAACCGGAAGCGATGGCGATTGCGCTCGAAAATATGCCGGCGGAAAAGGTGGCGAAGATGAGTAAGAATATGCTGAAGAATCGGCAGGAAGTTTTGCAATCGAAACAAGTGAAGAAGCTGATTGCGGTTTATCGGCAGGCGATCAAAGAAGCGAAAAAATAAAACTAGCGGCTCATGTGAGCCGCTATGGGTTGTCGGAATGGTTGGTGTGTGTGAGGTGTTGCGTGTTGTGGGTTTTGTCCGCTTGTAGGACCTTGTCCAGCTTTGGGCTAAAGTTTTGTCTTCACTTCCGTCAAGCGGTTAAGTTTGCAAACGAATAAAAGTAATCCGATTGCGCAGAAGATAACCGTGATAGTTATCTTGGCGGCGAGTGGCCAGGCCGTACTCCAGAGGAGTAATCCGACTGCGAAGACAATCAGTGCGACATAAAGCCAGCGCCGGATCAGGACGATACAACTGCCGAGCCGAGGCTTGGTTTTAAGCCAGTTGAGCCGGAGTGGCGGAAAATCGTAGGCTAAGGTTTGAATGGAAAGGCCGATAACGAATGCTCCGACGAGAGCTGCGGTGCCAATTGCGCGACTGATACAGGCCGCAACATAGACACAGGTTACGGTTCCGAGCAATAGATCTGACAATTGATCGATTTCGCTGGCGTATCTGCGCCACCAGCGATATTTGCCATCGTCGGGGTAGTGATAGCGCCGCGCCAGCGGTCCGTCAATCGCATCAAAAATCTGTCCAACGAAGAATACGCAAAGGGCGTATTCGGGCTTGGTATGGCACCAAGCCATTCCGATAATGATAAAAGCACAACAACATTCAAGTAGCGTGCAAACGTCAGCTAAATGGTACTTCTTCATCATATACACCTCCTGTCAAAAATTGAAGAAATGGGCTGATGTTTTGATTATATCAAGAAATGTTGAAAAAGTCAAATATATTTAATTTTTGCTCTAACAATACAGAAAATTGCCGGAGTTTTTATGTATTGTATTAAGTATGTGATACAATGAGGGCATGACAATCAAATTAGAAAATCTTAACAAAAAGTATGGTAAAAAACCTGTGCTCTTTGATATCAACCTAGAGATTCCGACTGGTAGTTTCACGATGCTGCGAGGCGTGAGTGGGTCGGGGAAGTCGACGCTGATGAGTGTCATTGGCGGGATTGAGACGGCGACGAGCGGGACGGTGACGATAGACGGGCAGGATGTCGGGAAGTTGAAAGGTAAGGCGCGGACGGAGTTTTATCGACATAAGGTGGGGTTTGTTTTCCAGGGATTTTATTTGCAGCCGCAGCTTAGTATTGGCGAAAATATCGCGCTAATGGGGATGTTCGCTGGAATGGCGAAGAAAGAACGCGAAGCAAGGGCGAAGGAATTGGCGGAGAAGTTGGGGATTGCGGAAGTACTAATGCAGAAGCCGGCGGAAGTGTCGGGTGGACAGGCAGAACGGGCGTGTATTGCGCGGGCGATGTTCATGAACCCGGAGATAATTCTCGCAGATGAGCCGACGAATAATCTTGACCCAGAGAATGCGCGGAATGTGATAGAGATGTTGAAGCGGATTCAGGTAGAGATGGGAGCGACGATGATTGTCGCAAGTCATGATGCACTGGTTGAGAAGTATGCGACGCAGGTGGTAGAAGTGCGAGAGGGGAGAGTGGGGGTTGTAGGTGCGGATGAAAGCGAGAAAGTAGTGAGGACGTATGATGGGGTTACGACTGTCTGATGCGCTGAGGCTAAGTTGGGCGAATATTGCAGAATATAAGGGGCGGAGTGTGGTCGTAGTGGCGACGGTGGCGATTTTGTTTGGACTGGTGATGGGGGTGAACTTTTTGCTCAGAGGGCTGGAGGTGACGCTGTTCGACGCATCGGTGGCGAAGACGGGCGGAAAGGTATATGTCGAGACAAGTTTTAGGAAGAGTCGGTACGGGAGTAATGAGGAGAGGTTGAACGAGCGATTAGAGAAGTATCACGGAGAGAAAGTCGGAACGCTGAAGAAGTATGCGCTGGATGGCGAGACGGTCGGTGTAATAGAGGTTGAGCTAGGGAAGGAATTTCCGACTGAAGAAGAGTATGTAGGGTGGGGAACGGAAAAGCAGGAGATGAACGCGGCGCATTTGTCAGTAGGCGGTGGCACGACGCTGGAATTAAAGAGGGCGAGTGTGTTGAATCTGGTGCTGGGAGGCGTGTATGGGAATGCGATTGAAGAGGGAGATTTAGTGGTAGACGATGGATCGGGAGAGATAGAAGAATATATAAAAACGCGGATTGAGGAGATACAGCGGAAGAAGGTGGCGAACGCCGATGAGATGCTGGCGATGGATGTGGCGGAAGAAGCAGAAGGTGGGCAAGAGTTTACGGAAGAGGATATTGCGTATTTCTACGAGGAGGCGGAGAATTGGGAGCCGGAGGTGAGCGAAGAGAGTATTGCGGTGTTTGAGAATTATTGGGATTTGAAAGATTATGTTTTGACACGCGATACGCCGGAAGCGAAGAATTTGGAGCCGCAGGCGTTTGGAGTGGGGAATTTGTTTAGTAATACAGTAGATATTATTAATGAAGTGGAGATGATGCGGACGGTGTTGAAGTTTTTTGAGGTTGTACTGCTAGTGGTGGCGGTGATAGTCGCGACGTTGACGTTTGCGCATTTGATTGATAATGATGCGGCGACGGTGGCACTGTATCGGTCGATGGGGGCGAGTACGGGGAATATCTATTTGATTTATTTCTTGTATTTGGTTGAGTTATATTTATTGGCGGTGTTGTCCTGTATTATGATAGCATTTATAATCGTCGGGGTGATGTGGCTAGGTAATGCTGGGGCATTAGCAGAAAGGCTGAAAGAGTTCTATATGCTTAAAGAACTGCCAAAAGTTAATCTGTTTGGGTTTAATAATATGTTCTTCGGGATTATCGGGGCGATTATGCTAGTCGCACCACTATCATTGCTACTGACAATGCGTCGTTTTTCGGCGAAGCATATTGCGAAAAAACTGAAAGAGGATCAGTGAGAGTTGGTGATTATTTGAGACTAGGCGTGGCGGGGATTCTGGCGCAGAAGCGGCGGGTAGTGTTGGTCGTCGGCGTGGTGGCGGCGTTGATGAGTGTGCTAATCGCGGGATGTTTGGTAATACAGGGAGCGGAAGATGTGGCGCTAGAGGAGATGACGCGGGCGACAAATGGTAAAGTGTTGCTGAGTGTGAGCGTGGATGCGCGGATATGCGGGGAAGGATGTGATGTGGAAGCGGAGGAGCAGAAACTTAAGGAGAAGATTCGGGGGTATGGCGGAGAAGTGATTGAGGCGGAAACGGTGGCAAATGCGGATGGGATGTTTTATCGGGTTACTGGGGATGATTCGGGTCTTTTCGGGAGGTCTGGTTTTTCTGATTTGACGGAAGTGCCAGAGGGCGAGACTGCGGTCTTAGTATCGATGAGTACGGCGGCGCGGTGGCTGGGGATTGGGATGTATGCGCCGAGCCTGAAAGCAGAGGATATGGTGAAAATCGCGGAGCGAATACGGAACGAGGCGGTCGGAAAGATTGTCGAAACGGAGAATGGAGGAAGATATTATATAGTGGATTTGCTGCCGGGCGGGGCGTTTACGGGTGCGTTAGAAGTGAGCCGGGGAGATGATTATAATCCGCTGGATTTAGTACTAGCTCAGGTTGATACGGGCGGGAGTCAGAACTTCGTTGTGAGTGGGGAAGTTGATGGAATAGAGACGGGGGCGCTGCTAGCGGAGTTTCCGGATGTAGAAAAAGCGGAAGAATTTATGCGAGATCCGGAGAATGATTGTATGGAAACGGGGCAGATGCTCGGGGAATGTGGTGAGGAATATCGATATCAGGTGACAGAAGTAATAAGCAGTCCGGTGGCAACACAGAGAAATATGCGTGGAGTATGGGTAGTGTATGGGGTAGTTTGCGTGGTATTGATGATTATCGTAGTGGCGATTGAGGTAGGGACATATACGCGGTTAATCGGTCAGGATACGAAGACGATTGCATTGTATTATGCGATGGGTGCAACGCGGGGGCAGATTCGGGGAGTATATATGGTGTATTTGTTGCTGTTGAGCGTGATAGCGGTAGTGGTGGCAGGGGTGATTGGCGTGGGGTTGGCGATGATAGTGAGTATGGTGAATGGAGAAGTACTGACGCAGGCGTTTGTTTTGGGGTTCGGAACGGAGGCGCGGAAGATTTGGCTAGTGGGGTGGAACTGGCGGATAGTGGTGATGATGGGCGTAGTATTAATGATGGTGCCGCTAGTGGTCTTATGTAATGCAAAGCAGTTTACGAGTAAGAAGCTGGCGCAGAAGTTAAAGTAAGAGAAAGGGGTGGTGGGGTGTTGAACAATTTTACGAGTGAATGGGAAAGGTTGAGCGACGTAGTGGCGAAATAGTTTATGTTTATTTTTTCGTAAAATTATAGTACAATGAAATAAATAAATTGAACATGGCGCGTAGCGTCATATAATTAGGAGGCAAAATGGCAACAGGGGCTGCTGCAAAGAAAACAGCAACTAAGAAGTCGTCTACGAAGTCGACAAAGGCTTCTAGCGCGAAGAGCGCAAGTGCAAAGGTAGGCGCGAGCAAGCGTAGTGCGAGTACAAAAAATACGAAGCGAAATGACGGTCCGATTGTACGGCGAGCAAAGAGCGCGAGCTGGATGGCGATTTTGGAGTCGGTTGTAATCGGTGCGCTTGGTGTCTTGCTTTTAATCAATCCAGACGGGATGTTCAAGGTGATTTTCTATGTTGTAGGGATTTTCTTGATTATCAAAGGCGTATATAAAATCATTAATTACTTTGCGGTACACGGGAAGTATGATTTTTATAATAATGATTTGCTCTACGGTATTATTGCGTTGGTGTTTGGGATTTTGGCGGTCGTGCTTTGGGAGCAGCTGGGTAAGTTGATCGGTATTGCGGTAGGTGCTTGGATGATTTATGGTGCGCTCGTGCGGATGAATACGGCGATCAAGATGCATACAGCGGGAATCAAGGAATGGTTCTATGTCTTGTTGCTTTCGATGATTATGTTGGCGCTTGGTATCTATATGGTGATTAGCGCAAGTGCGGTGCCGATGGTGATTGGTTGGATCATGATTGCGGCGGCCGGCATTGGAATTGTCGATGATATCTTGTTCATTCGGCATTTGGATGCGGTAGCACAGTAGGGAACTTAGGCTTTCGGCGACCTGCTCGGTAGAGTGGGTCGTTTTTGGTGTTTTATACCCTCTGTTTTCACTATTCCATAGTTTACTCTAGGTTTAGTTTCGGAATTGGGAGTTTCTCGCGGGGAGTTTGTTTTGGGCTTTTCCTATGGATCGCAAAAAGTTCCACGAGCGTAATCGTGCTGACTTTTTGCTAAAACCCAAAACAAGCTCTCCGGCTCAACTCTTTTATATTCCGAAACTAAACCTAGAGTAAGTCACGGATAAGTTAATTAAGGGGATATAAAGCGTCAATTCACCTCTGTTAGGGTAAGGTTGAACTTGTAACGTAGGAACAAGTTGGGTCAGAGGCAGCGGAGGGAAAAACCGAGACTACGCGTATCGCTAGTGGACGGAGTGACGCCGGTGGGGTATGTGTTAAGACTATATGATGTAGTTAAGGAGATAGTCGTACGTGACCAATAGAAGCTACCATTACCGAGAAAACGCAGTTGTCCATGAATGACATTAGGATCTCCACTACGGACAAAAGCCAATGGTAACTGTACTATGGTGGTGGCGCCGGAGGGAGTGTATGCTAGTTTTGGTAATTAATTTGTTCGACTTCGATGATTTGGTATTGATTTAACTCAGTGGAGTCGAGGTTGACATTATGGAGGTTGATAGCGGAAATTTGGTGATTATTATAAGTCGTATAATAGAAGATGCCTTGCTCGAGGCTATAGCATGAGCTATAAAGAGTGTGTTCATATTTGTTGTCGCCGAGGTCGCAGCAGCCGTTTTGTTGGTCGACGGAGTGGAGGATGTGGAAGAATTGGCTGACACTGCTTATCTCGTCGTCGGCGGAGAGGGAATGGAGTTTGGTGAAGGCGGCTTTGACGAAGCGAGACTGAGAACTTAAATCTCCTGGAAGACCGATAGCGCCCATGCCACGGCTGTATTCTTGGAGATTATAGCCAGGAGCGAAAGTATTGACCGGAGAAGAAGCGGAGAGATGCATATAATTATTGAGGCTGAAAAGTTGTTCCGGGAAAGGTGGGTTGTTGGTTAAAACGCCGATCGGGTTGTCGTAGATTTTGAGTCCGTCGGCAACGGATTCAACGACGATGCTTTCTTTGTTGTCGCTGATCATCCAGTGGAGTTCGGCGGCGGGAAGTTGGTCATTGAAATTAAGATTACGAAAGTTCATCTTCGAGAGGAGAGTTTTCGCTTCGGCGACGGTAGCGCATTGACTGAGAATCCAGGGGATGAACTCAAACTGGGCAATATTATCCTTGCCGTCGACATGTTCATTGTAGATGGTATTGCCGACGAAGTTGAGGCCGGCGACGCCGAGGCCCTTTTCGTTGATGGCGTCGTAGAGGAGGGGATAATCTTTGGGTTGGTTACTGGTGCGGAAATTGGCTGGAACTTCGGCGATGTAAGCGATGCCGATTATAGCATAATGTGTGTCCTGGACGCCGGCTTCGCGGTAATGAAAAGGGAAGTTGCGTGGGATGACGACGGCAGTTTCGCCATAAGAAAATTCGTAGTCGAGATTGCGACCAAAATAAGAGTTTTTGGTTTTGTAGGTTGTCGCCGTGCACATAGTTTGTCCTTTTTGTTTTTATAATCTATGTTGTCATTATAGCACAAAAAAGGGCGGTCGAGCCGCCCGATGGCTGTCTATTCCGTGTATGGCGTGAACTCAAAGTCGAAGCCGACATATTTAGCGGGTTTGGCGTCGATGAATTTCTTAATGTTGCGGTCGACAGTTTTGGAAAGTTCGGTGACGCGTTGGTCGGTACCAGTTTCGTCTTCGCTGGCGACGAGTGGAACGATGTAGTGATTTTTAGTCTTGACACTGGTGCAGTAGCGATCCTTTTTCATGGCGTTGCTACCATAGACGCTAGTGGCGCGCTGGAATTCGCGGAAGGCGTTACTGATGGTTTTGTCGCCGCAGCTGAGAATCCAGTCGATAATTTCGCGTTCGTTCATAGTATAGAGATCGTCGATTGTGAGATAATCATGAAGCTCCATGGATTTGATAATGTCAGCGTAGAACTGTAAGATAGCGCGGGCGTTGTTGCTGCGGTAATCTTCGAACATTGGAAGAGAATTCATAGTAAAGTCGCGGGCGACATCAAGATCGCGGAAGCCAAGCTCGTCGATATTGTTTTCGTTTTTCAAGACAGTAAGGTTGTCTGAAAAACGACGAACTTGATCGATATCCCAAGCGCCGTAGAGGAAGAGGCCGTTAGAAAGAGTGTATTCGAGGCGGTCAGCAGCAAGATTTGGTGCATCATTGTCGGCAAGTGGGAAGAGATGATAATCGGAAACTTCACCGGCGAGAATGCCATCGCGCTTGAGTTGGCGCATGATAGCGCGGGAGTTGCGGATGATTTGGCTAGTGCGTTCTTCAGTTGACTCTTGAGTTTCGGAATCTCCGTTGATGAAATCAAGTACGTGCTTGAAGGCGGGATTAGCAATGTCATGGAAAAGAGCGGCAAGAGTTTGTTTCTTGTCGTGGGTGAAGCGCCAGACGATAAGAGCGACACCGATGCTGTGGGCGAAGACAGTATTAGAATGTTCAAAACTATAGAGGCTGCTATATTCGATGCCGTTGACCATGCTGACGCCGCTGAGACGCTGTATTTCTGGGGTAGCGATATAGCGTAGGAGCCAGGCTGGAAATTCTGGAGAAAGTACGCTAAGGTATTCGCGATGGGCCGGACTGAGGTTGTTGAGACAACGTTTGCGGCAGCTGATGATGTTGATGGTTTTTTCGCCACTGCGCGGGCTAATGAAGAACTTTGGACGGGCGGTTGGGGCTGGTTCGGACGCGTTAGTGCTATCGGAAGATTCATTTTCTTCGGTTTCATCGGTATCTTCTTCAAGATGAGTTTCGACGACGACATCTTCAACTGGAAGCGCAGCTTTTTTGCCAGTGGGGCGATCGTAAACATTGATCCAGCCTTGGTCGAGCCAGAATTTGATTTCTTCGTAGCAAGTCTGCTCAGTAGATGGCATTTGGAGGATGTCGATGTCGGTTTTTTTACCACGATTGAGATTACCAATGATGACATAAGATAGTTCGGCGAAGGCGCTTGGGCCAATGTAGCCGCCAATGTCATCTTTATCTTCGTTCATGAGGAAGAAAGCGTCGGCGCGGTCGAGATTTTGGTAGAACGAGGTGTAAATGTCAGTAAGGTTTTCGGCATAGTCGCCTTCGGTCGAGACGGAGCTAGGAAAGTCGATAACATCGTAGCCACGACCTTCAAAATACCCTCGCCAATAAGCGGCGCGTTCTTGGAGCTTGGAGCTGCCAGCAATAACTAATTTTTTCATTTAATCCTCGCGTTTATCTGATAACTCTTTGCGTAATTATAGCACGGATTATTGAGATGAGCAAGAGTAATATACTCTGTTACGGATAAGCGCAAGCGGTAAATGTGGGCGAGTATTGCGATTTTGAAAAGAGTTGTTGTATAATTAGGGAGTGGAAGACGAAAAAACTAAGAAGAAGCCAAAGTTAGAGTTTCGGGCGACTTGGCGAGAGATTACAAAGAAGCAGAAGCCGCTGATGGTGGCGATGTTGGCTCTCGCGGTGATGAGTGCGGTGCTTTTGGTGTTTACGCTTTTCACGCTACGACCACAGAATACCGTCGTGATTGTGGGGTATGGTGATGTGTACGGCGAGATTGCGGGTTTGTCGGGTGGCTATCGGCGTGATAGCTGGATGAATATGTTGGCGTTCCCGCTACTCGCGGTGATTTTTGGGGTGGTACATAATTTCTTGACACTGAGGATTTATAAGAAATATGGTCGAGATTTAGCGTTGACGTTTGTGGGGATGACGATGTTGCTGGTGGTGGCGACGGTAGTCGTGATTTTGCGATTAACAGGAGAGTGGTAAATGCCTGTGTTGTCTCGGGCGAAGAAGGATTTGGAGTTGCCGCAAGGGAAGCGGACGCCGCTGTATCGGTTTTTTGAGATTTTGCCGGGTGCGTTGAGTTATATTGCGGTGATTGCGCTGTTTGTAGTGTCCTGGTTGAATCCGATGCTGGGAGCGATTTATGTGCTTATCGTAGTGGCGATTACGTTTGTGAAAGCGATTGCGACGGCGTTTCGGACGATTCAGGGATATGAGGTGATGCAAAAGGCGGAACGAGTAAATTGGGCACAGCGGTTGGCGGACTTGGAGGATCCGCATGCAGCGTATGAGCGGTTGTATGATCGGAGTGACGATAGTTATGGTTTGGCGGAACATGTGCAAAATTTGCGCTTAATGTCGACCGTAGAAGGGGATTCTGAACCGAAGCCGCATGAGATTTATCATGCGGTGATTATGGTGGCGTATAATGAGGGGTTGGAGACGCTGGTGCCGTCAGTTGAGGCAGTGCGAGACACGAGTTTTCCGAATGAGCGGATTATTTTTACTTTGGGCTATGAAGAGCGAGGTGGTGAGGCGATGGAGGCGAATGCGCAGGAGCTGAAACGGCGCTTTGAAGGGGTGTTTAAGGAATTCTTGCTAGTGAAACATCCGGCAGATGTAAAAGGCGAAATTGTGGGGAAGGGCCCGAATTTGACCTATGCGGGTGAGCATTTAGCGAAATATGTTGAAAAAGAACGCATACGGAAGGAAAATGTGATTGTGACGTCGCTGGACAGCGACAACCGGATGAGCAAGAGATATTTGGATTATGTAGCGTATGAGTTTATCGTGCGCCCAGATCGACAGCATTATAGTTATCAGCCGGTTTCGATTTTTACGAATAATATTTGGGAAGCGTCAGCGCCGATGCGGGTGGTGGCGATGTCGAATTCGTTTTTTAACGTGGTAAGTACGATGCGACCACATTTACTCAGGAATTTTGCGTCACATTCGCAGCCATTGGCGGCGCTTGAGGGGATGGATTTTTGGAGTAAGCGAACGATTGTGGAAGATGGGCATCAGTATTGGCGCTCGTTGTTTTATTTTGAGGGGAAGTATAGTGTAGTGCCGATACACGTGCCGATTTATCAGGATGCGGTGATTTCGGAGACGTTTCGGGCGACGCTGAAGGCGCAATTCGTACAGCTTCGGCGGTGGGATTATGGCGCTAGCGATGTGGCGTATGTTGGGGTGAGACTGTTTGATAAGAAGCGGCGGCCAGGAATGAAGTTTGTGCCGTTGTTTGTAAAGTTTTGGCGGCTTTTGGATGGACATGTGACGTTGGCGATTATGGCGCCGATTGTGGCGTTTGGGGGCTGGGTGCCGATGTTGCTGAATCTGAGTTCGAGAGGGGTAGTGGCGTGGAGTTTGCCGAATGTGGTGGGGATGATACAGATGATAGCGATGTTGGGGATATTGGTAACAGTATTTATTTCGTTGAGGATGTTACCGCAACGCCCGGATGGGTTGAAACGAAGTAAGTTTGCGATGGTAGTGCAATGGGTGCTGTCGCCGGTGATTGCGATTGCATATCAGAGTGTAGCGGCGTTTTATGCTCAGACGCGGTTGATGACGGGGAAGTATATGGAGAAGTTCGACGTCACGAAGAAGATTGTTAAACACTAGAGTAGTGGTTTTAGCGGGTGGCGGGGTCGTAGATTTGGCGGGGAATGAGCGTCATTTGAAGTTTAGCGCTGGTCTGGTCGGGAGAGATTTCGACGCTCGAGATGTAGGAGAGACTGCCACGATCAATGAGAATTTCGTATTGATTGTCGTAGGCGGTATCTGGGGAAAGCAAGCCAATAACTTCGTTGGCTTCGGCGGGGATGTGGTATTCAATAGCAATGTTGCATGATTTACGTAGTGGGTCGTCGAAGTCGTTGCGGTTGATGAAACTATGGTCTGAGGAGAGAGAAGTACTGGTGAAACCGGTTTCGAGGAAGAGGTTGTTCTCGAGATTCGCAAGGTCGTTCAGAGAATTAATGCCGTAGCTAGAAAAGCTGTCAAGGTTAGTTCCGCGATGAGTAGTAAGGTCGATACCGGGGGCGGGTGCAGCCTGGATAGCATGGCGGATGTTCGCAATATCTTCTTCGGCGTTGGTGACTTTTTCTGGGGTTTGTTGACCGAGGGTGTCATAGTCCCACTGTCCGCGAGAAACTTGGTTGATGAGACGATAATTATAGCCAGAGTAACGCTTGAGGGCGGCTTTGTCTTCTGGATTGAGACATGGGTCGATTAAATCGGCGTATTCGGTAGCGAAAGTACTGAGTTCAGCGGGCGAGGCGGGTTCATGGTAGTCACGGTGAAGCGCGGAGTTAAGGAAAGATTCAATATCAGCCATGCGCCCCTGACGCTCGATTTCGCGGAGATAGAAATTGCAGGTGCGATTGGGGCTCTTGGTGGGGATATTGATGGTTGGGGTGGAAGTTTCGCCTGCGAAAGGAACATCTATTTCAGGATGTTCCTGAGAGTTGATATCGGTTGTTGATTGGGACGGCTCAGACTCTGGATTTCTATTGGTCATAGGGTGATTATAACATGCTTTTGGCTTTTGTCCGTAGCGGGTATATTGGTATTAGTTCTGGTTATGTTAATAATATAGGTAACTATGGCTACGGTTGGCCGCGTACTGTTAACTCGTCAACTAATGCTTACCGTTTGAACTTTGGTATTTCTAATATGAATCCGTCAAGTAGTGATAGTCGTTATATTGGTTTCCCCCTCCGCTGCCTCTACCCAGGTAGTGCCTAATGGAGGGAAAGGAAGATGAGAAATAGCTATTTTCAGGATCCGCTTGACCCGTCCCGTCGTTACGGGCGGGTCTGCGTTTCGCTCGCTCCCCGTTGGTCGCGAAGAGTCCTGAGAAGTAGCTATTTCTCATCCTCACTCTTTTCCTCACTGGTTCTAGTACGGGTAGCGGAGGGGGGAAACCGAGATAACGGTAATTCAGGTCGCTTTCTGAGGGATTAGTATTAGTAATATGCAAAAATAGCCCATAG
>CANBEI010000004.1 GCA_947367565.1 uncultured Candidatus Saccharibacteria bacterium
GAGCCAGCACTAATAATACCGATACCCAAGCTATAGGCGCTGGTAGCCGAAGCGGCAGTACACGCCCAGAAATAGCCGTTGTTGCCAATATTATTTATAGATTGATCATTGATATTAATGTTACCGCTACGGACAAAAGCCAATGGTAACTGTACTATGGTGGTGGCGCCGGAGGTACCACTGCGCGAGAAAAGACCTCGAAACATCCGAGGTCTTTAGAATTACTCTCTTTGGAGGTGGCGCAGAATAATCAGGCCGAGCGGGAGAAAAATTACCACCGTCATAAAGGCGGCATAACGTACCGCAAAATCTGCCGCCCAGCCAATCGCTAACGACGCTGGGACATAGAGAATCTGCCCCATGACTTTAGCGAGCGAAACTACCGTCGTTTGTTCATCGGGTGGTGTTTCCTCTTGAACGAGCGGCATTAATGTTGCTCCAGTCCATCCGCAAACGACCCCCATAAGCAAGTAGATGCCTATGGTCCAGAGATTGAGTTTAAACGATAAAACCAACATACTGGCCGTCATTAGCAAAAGTGGAATAGCGAAAACCCGGTCGCCTCTAAGTCGCGTAGCATAACGCAGGGCAAGTCGCGATCCGACGATACGAGCAACGCTGTCGATTGCCCAGGCCACCGAAATTATTGTGAGAGGCACGCCAGCAAGCAGCAACATTGGAGTCAAGACCCAAATAGTGCCATGTGTCATTTCTCGGCCAACGGCATAAGCAAATAGGCGCCAACGCAGGCGCGGTTTACTAAGTGCCGAGCAGATAATGCGAAGCATATCTCGAATAGGATTGTCGTGAGTTGGACAAAGTTTAGCGCTGTCATCCCTGACCAGCAGGCTAGCAATGCCGCCGATAAAGTATGGAATACTCGACGCAGCGATTGCGAGACGAAAGTTAATTGCACCAAGCGGACCGCCAAGTAGAATAAGCACAAGCGAGCAGAGATGGTGCCAAAAAGCAAGTTGGGCGCTCTGACGACGAAAATATTGTTCTTCAGAGTTAATTTGTCCGGAAAAATGCTTTAGCAGAGTAAAATCAACACCTTGACTCAGTGAAAGAAATATTCCCAGCCAGCACTCACATATGACTGTACCCGTAAAACCGTGAATGGTAGCGTACAGTAGATGGCCGCAGGCGCAACCAAAATCTCCGATCACATTCGCCCATTTGCGACTTAGGTGGTCAGCGAGCCACCCCATCGGAAGATTGAGCAGTGAAACAATAATCGTGAAAAATGCCTGCGAGAGAGCGATTTCGGCATTGCTCAGACCAATAGAGTAGAAAAACGGTGTCATAATCGACATGGAAATTAATCCAGAAGTGATAGCTGACTCGAAGATCACGAGCCGAAGACTACGAGCGGCAATAGAAGCTTTAGATTTCATAGTAATTCCCCTTTCTGTTTGAGAGTATATTAAAGTACGTAAAATACCGTCAGTTTACCTCTGACCAAGGTAGCCATCTGCGGCTAGAAAAAGCCCGAAAGTTGAGTGCCTTCGGGATTTATCCAGAATCAAATTAAAAGATTAAGACATAATTCCCGCACATAGTTTTGAGAAATTGGCGACTGCCAAACCAAGGCCATAGCCATTGGTATGACCTGTCGACCAAATGGTCATCAAAAACTGGTGTGCGAAATTATTCCTACACATATTTCTATTGTAGCACAGGTTAGCTAAAATGTCAAGAGGAGAGGTGGGTTCTAGGTGTTTTTGTCAAAAAATACTAAAAACGACATACCCCACCAGCAGAAACTCTGCTAATGGGGTATTACTGTACCTAAAAATGTCTATTTTGCCAAACGCAAGAAAATCGCTTGGGTTTGATGAGCTTTGAACTAGCTCCGCTACAAAGAACTGACTTCGGGTGAAGTCAGTTCGAGTAATTAAGCTTTCTTTTTCAAAGTCAAGAAACCGTTGCGTGGGTTCTCGTTCACAACACGATCGGCTGGCAAGTCGCATGGAGTACCTTTGCCACCTTCGGCAGTCTTAGTGAAGAAATAAATCGTCTGTGGTTTGCCACCACGCAAAGTAACTTCAGACTTGTGCAAATAGTAGGTAACGCCTTTACTGTTGGTATGTTCGTAGGCCATGAGGTCCCTCCTTAAGTTATTATATCTCTATCTTATGCCGAGTCTTCACCGGTGTCAAGCATTTTCTATCATAAACGGTTTAGTAAACTGAGGTAACAGGGGTAAACTTAGGATTTGCCAACGAAGAGGAGCGAAACCTTGAGTACGCACCAGATAAAGAGACGCACGATGACGATAGCGATGATAATCAAGCAAGCAAGGATGGCGAGGCCAGCCCAGCTGGGTGCCCAGAGAGGCGAAGCGTAGTTAATACGAAAAAGCTCGGTCGAGGGGAGATCGGCGACGAGGAGATTGCTACTAAGTTCGTCACTTGTAGGGTATTTGTCGAGCTCAGAGGTCCAGCAATCGAGGTAGCCGGGGCTATTCCAAGCCCAACCGTTTTCGATGGCAAGCGGCTTGCAGATGGCCGAGACGGCAGCATAGATATTGCCGTTTAGGTTCTGATCGTTAGCAAGATTCGCTTCGGCGGCCTCAATCGCGGCATTGGCGGCGCGAAGGTATTGGTTTTCGAGATAGAACGGCCCAGTGCCAAAGACGATGGATTGAGTACCATTACTCTCGGCGACATTAATGACGACGTGCGAAAAAACGAAGTCCTGGAGCTTGATAAGACTCTCCTGAATCGCGGTATCATCATTCGCAGCATCAGCATCGAGCACGGCATGGCGCAGATCGGACATTTTCAGATGGTCGAGACGAAGAAGCGTAGCGGTCACGAAGGTTAGTGGAATTAGGATTAGCAAGAGTTGCCAGCTACGAACGCCACCAAATTTGCGGAGCGCCTGACGGAGATGATTAGATTTCTTGCCACCCATAATTAGTCTAATTATAACACGTTTCCGATATGCTATAATAGTCCCATGAAGATTTATATTTCGGGAATTTCTGGTACGGGGATGGGGCCGCTGGCGCTGATGGCGCAGGATGCGGGGATGACAGTATTTGGCTCAGATTTGGCGGCAGGCGCAGTGACGAATGACCTCGTGGCGCATGACATGAAACTCTGCTTGGGAGTGCAAGATGGCAACTTTTTGAAGACTTGCGTAAAGAATGAGGGAGTGGACTGGTTTGTCTATACTTCAGCGCTGCCAGAAGACCATCCGGAGCTGGTGATGGCGAAGAAGCTGAAACTAAAAATCTCGAAACGAGATGAGTTTTTGAATTATTTACTGAAAAAGTTAAAGCTGAAGCTGATTGCGGTCGCGGGAACACACGGGAAGACTACGACAACAGCAATGATTGTCTGGATGGCGCAGCAGCTGGGGATTCCGATGTCGTATCTGATTGGGACGACACTGCCGTTCGCGTCGGCGGGACATTATGATCCTAAGTCAGAATATTTTGTTTATGAGGCGGATGAATATGACCGAAATTTTCTAGCGTTCAAACCGTGGCTCGCAGTAATTCCGACCGTGTCGTATGACCACCCGGATATTTATCCGACAGAGGAGAATTACCGAGAAGCATTCCAGCAATTTGAGCAGCAGAGTAAAGAAGTGATTCATGGCGATGAGATTGCGGCAGGGATCACGCTGGCTGGCGAGGCTAGGCGGTATGATGCGACGCTGGCGTTGGACGTGGTGGAGCGGATTATGCCGAAACCGAAGGAGTTATTGAAGATTCCGGCACTACAACGACGCAAGTTGCTCGCGGCGATTAATAGCTTCCCTGGCGTAGGACGAAGATTTGAGCAGGTATCAGAGGGGTATTATTCGGATTATGCGCATCATCCAGAAGAGGTGGAAGCTACGGTCGGAATTGCGCTAGAAGAAGCGGACCGGAGAGGACTAAAGGGTGTCGTGGCGGTATATGAGCCACATCAGAATACACGACAGGCGGAGCTGATGGATTTGTATAGCAATGCGTTTGTCGGTGTGATGAAACTATACTGGACGCCAACGTACTTGACACGCGAGAACCCAAAAATCAAGGTAGTGAAGCCGGAGCAATTTATCGATAAATTGGAGAATAAGAAGGTAGCTGAAGCGGCAGAGCTGGACGATGAATTGGCGGAGAAAGTCAAAGAATGGCATAAAAAGGGATATCTCGTGCTGTTAATGTCGGCGGGGCCGGCGGATGCGTGGATCCGAAAACTGGTATATGCCGGGAACCAAGAGTCGGCGGCCACGCAGCTAGTGCATGCGCCACGCAGCGCGGACGAGGGTAGCGAACGGCTATAGGGTGTGCCGGGGGTATACGGGCTACAGAGTCTGTGTGAGAGCTAGAAATGTAAGACATTGTATGCACATTGTACATACAATGTGCATACAATGTCTTACATAGCGTTACTCCGTAAGCTCGGTATCGGTTTTCGTTCCCTTGATACCTAATGATTCATCTGACAGGGGTTTGCTCGAGAAAGCATCCGGTAAGTTTTTCAGGCGTTCTTCGATTTTTTCGAGTTCTTCAAGATATTGATCTAGCTCTTCCTCGTCAAGTGCGCCCGAGTCGCCATAAGTAAAATTCGTCGTAACCTCAGTCTCCGCTTCGACTTCTTCCTTATCAGGCAAAAACCCTGGGCGTGAACGATCCAGATAGATATCACCGGTATTGCGATAAATCGCCAGACTAACGGACGTCGTGCCGCCAGCAATCAGAATCGACCCAAGACCGAGGATTAACAAATTGCGGCTACCACGCGTCATTTTTTAATCTCCTTGCGTAATTTTACAACGGCTTGGTATTGCTCGGCAGTGAGTTTTTTCAACTCTTCGGTAGCAAGCCGGACTTTCTCGCGACGTTCACGTACGACTTTGAGCTGATCATAAAATTTCTCAGGCTCAACCCGACAATCAATGCCGATTAAATTCTCCATCTCACGCATATAGTTCGTGTAATCATCTCGAAAAGCAATCTGGGCATCCGAGAATTCGGACTGAATACTAGAAAGCGTGGGCCGATTATTGCGTACGAGGCGCAGATTAAGGGGAGTAATAAACCTACTTGCGATAGTTTCATAAGTCGTTCCGAGATAAGTACGCGTCTTAGAATCGGCTTTTTGCAACTGGCTGAGGGATTGCTTGATAGTCGAACAATTGCTCGAAATAGCATTTGCCTCTTCTTTCGATAACGCCGATACCGACACTGGCGAGACAATACCTACGGTCGCTGCTGCTGCCGCGCACACTACCAGACCCGCAACCACGGTGCGCATAACCCTACGGACGATACAAACCATTGTGCTTTTTTCCGTCATAAATTAAAGTTGGGATGCCTTTGACATGGATGGTGGATTCGACCATAGTTTTCACCTGTGCCATAATTTCGGTAACTTCGTCACCTAATGCGGCCCGCTGAATCTGCTCAATTTCCTTTTTGCTGGCGCCAAAATCCTGTAGCCATTCCTGTAAGAGCTGCTCAGCCTTCTCGCGACTGGCGCCCAAGAAAACCGCCTGATAGTTAACTCCATTGTCGTCAGATTCAGTAAACAGACGGTCAACAATTTGCATCGTATAGTCTGTATCGAGTAGGTCTGAAGCATGGATATAGCGCGCAATTAGATCGGAATTGGCGAACTTGTAACCACCATCGGGTAATTCGATTGGATAAACCATGAGTACGGTATTATTCTGCTCAAAGAAGCCAGAGTCTTTTTGATTACGATAAGACTGCATGCAAATCGTGCAGCCGGGGTCGAAAATGTCAACCGCTAACGGCTTATTGTCCTGGTACTGCGTTGCAAAGCTATAGGGCTCAACTAGATAGTCCTCAGCGTTCCAGCTATGAAAACGGTCGGGGATATTAGTAAAGATTTCTCCCCATTCGGAAAACCAGCGTCCAGTCCACTCAATCGGATTTGTCGGTTCAGCTGCTTCGATACCGCAAACTTCAGCACCCAAAGCGCAGCTTTCGGGCTGAGAGACATTACAAGTGCCAAATACCCAAATCGCGAGCAAAGCCTTAATCGACTCAACTAGAGACCAAATCGTAATAAAGACAATCAAAACCGATCCAACTTCGATCGCCGTACCGAGCGGTTTGACCCATTTCGGGTGCTTCAAAACGACTTTGCTGAGCAGACTATTTTTAACATCATCTTTGAAGTTCGTCTCGCATTTTTGAAGGGTAACTTTCTTGCCGACGCAGCCCCAGGATTTTTTAAAAACCGCCCAATATTTGCGACCAATGTCGCGCCGGAAAATGCTCAAAATAGCGACAAACACCCCAACAAGACATAGGATAATAAACGCAGCAATACAGACCATGAGTTAATTATAGCACACTTCGAGAACTATTCGTCTTCGACCACTTCGAGATGTAGCTCATCCAACTGACTACCATCAACGCCGGATGGTGATTCCATCATTAAGTCAATCCCGGATCCATTCTTTGGGAACGCGACGACGTCACGGATACTCTTCGCGTCAAGCAGCTCCATCAGCATGCGGTCAATGCCGAAAGCGCAGCCAGCATGCGGAGGGGCGCCAAACTTAAAGGCATTGAGCATGCCGCCAAATTTCTCTGCGACATATTCCTTATCGTAACCAAGCACGCCAAAAACTTCATACATAATCTCTGGGTTATAATTGCGTACTGCGCCAGAACATGACTCAAGCCCATTCATGACCATATCGTACTGATCAGCGACAATATCTAGCTTGTTCTCGGTCTCGCGAATTGCCTTCAAGCCGCCCTTCGGCATCGAGAAGGGATTGTGTCCAAAATCAAGCTTATTGTTCTTCTCATCCCATTCATAGAACGGAAAATCAACGATCCAGCAAAGCGCAACCTTCTGACTATCTTTCAAACCAAGGGCATCAGCAAAGGCAATGCGCATAACGCCCAAAACCTTATTCACCTTGTCACGCTCGTCAGCACCAAAGAACACTGCGTCGCCATCCTGTGCGCCGGTCTTCTCTCGAATCGCCTTCAATTCCTCATCTTTTAAAAACTTCGCAATCGGACTGCGTACACCATCATTTTCGTACAATATGTAAGCCAGACCGCCGGCGCCATTTTTGCGTGCTAGCTCTGTGAATTCGTCAATTTGTTTGCGAGTGAACTTACTACCGCCGGGTACGCGAATCGCTTTTACGCATGGCGTCTGGAAAACCTTAAACTCGCAATCTTTCAGATCATCAGACAAGTCAATCAGCTCAAGACCATACCGCAAATCTGGCTTGTCCGTGCCGTACTTCTCCATCGCTTCGCGATACGGAATGCGCGGAACATCCTCGCTAACCAATTCTTTGCCAGCGAATTCAGTGACTAGTTTCTTAATCAGCGGCTCTAAAGCCAGCCGCACAACCTCACCATCATCAACGAAAGCCATTTCGCAGTCAAGTTGATAGAAGTCGCCATAAAGCCGATCGGCACGCGGATCTTCGTCGCGGAAGCAGGGTGCAATCTGGTAGTAACGCGGTACGCCGCCGACCATCAGGAGTTGCTTGAACTGCTGCGGAGCTTGCGGCAAAGCATAGAATTTACCAGGATGAATTCGGCTCGGTACTAAGAAATCTCGGGCCCCCTCAGGGCTAGAGTTAGCCAAAATCGGAGTAGTAATTTCAATGAAACCATTTTCATCCATATACTGACGCATGAAACGATAATATTCGGCACGGCGCTTTAACATCTGTTGCATACTTGGGCGACGCAGGTCGAGATAACGATACTTCAAGCGCAATTCTTCGCCCGACATATCGCCCTCATCGTGAGTATTGACCGGAAGTGGCTCGGATTTATTAATCAGTTCCAGCTCATCAACAACAATCTCAATCTCGCCAGTCTCGATATTCGGATTTTTGAGCTCAGGAGCGCGCTCACGCACCATACCGGTTGCACGCACGACGAACTCGTCACGTAAACCCTCGGCGGTCTGAAAAGCTTCTGGCGTATCTGGCGTAATGACAAGCTGAATAATCCCCTCGTGGTCACGCAAATCAATAAAAATCAAACCACCATGGTCACGGCGCGAATTCACCCAGCCAGCTACTTCTACGGTTTTGCCAATTTCTGTTTTTAATTTCGTCGATAAACTTCTCATAAGATATATTATACCATACTCCGGACATAAGATAAACTACGGAGTGCGGTTCTTGGTCGCTTTGTTTACAGCCCAGTACTCAACATCAGAGAAACGGTCCGTCGCATAAACAAGGCGATCGTCTTCGGAGAAGGTTCGGGCGTTTTTATTGAAATAATACGTTAGACTTGCCTGGTAAATACCAATCGCCGGAACATCATTCACCCAATAGCGTAGGAAGGTTTCGTACTTTGCCGTGCGCAAGGTTTCGTTCATAGTACTACGGGCGGCGAGAATTGAGTCATCGACGAGCGCATTGCGGTAGTTTGAAAGATTGAGGCCGGAGGCAGTAGCTTGTGATGAATGATAATATGGAAACAAATCCGGATTAGCACCAAGCTCAATTTCATAGATCAGGATATCATAGTTGCGCTGGCGGATAACGTTCATCAAGAAATCTTGTCCGGGATTATAAATCGAAAGCTCAACGGCGAAGCCGAGCTTTTCCAGTTGTTCTTCGAGATTATTCGCAAGCTCAGGATAATACCCCGTACTAATCGTGGCGAGACGAATCGTCTGGCCCGAGATGCCTGCATCGCGCAATGCGGTCTGCGCAGCACTCAAATCGTAGCCCGGAATCTCTGGATAGGCGTCGAGATTAAGTTCGGATTTCAAAATTGGATAGTCCAATGGCTCTTCGCCGTCAAGCACAGAGCGAAGCTCATTCATATTGATGCCCTGGCGGACCGCCTGACGCACGCCTTGATTTGAGAGAACCGAACTTGCTGTATTCAAAAAGGCGTAAATACCACTGGCGATCGTAGTTTGCTTCTCATAAACGAGCGCCGAGGTTAAAGTTTCACTATCAAGCGGAGAGAGATCGGCAGTAGCCGTCACTTCCCCGGTCAACAAAGCATCGGCAATTCCAGTAGAAGTCGTATAGGTGCGAATCGCAAAGTTATTGAGCATTGGCATGCCCTTGTAATAATTTTGATTTGCGACGAGATAAACAATTTTATCTCCGCTGTTGTCGACGCTCTGCGTAGCGTTAAAAGTAAAGGCACCCGACGTCACGGGATTGGTACTAAAATTATGTTCTAGGACCTTACTAGGCTGCACCTCACCGAGGATATGCTCAGGCAAAATTGGAATATTCAGAGTTGACGCGAAATCCGCGTAAGGTGACGGCAAAGTAAAGATGATTGACTCGCCGGAAAGCTCGACTGAAACCCCGGAGAAGTTGGAAGAATACGAAGTATTAATCTCAGTACTCTTCATGAGACTAACCGTAAATAAAACATCGTCAAGCGTAATCGGCTCTCCGTCCGACCAGCGCAAATCAGGCTTCAGAGTTACGGTCCAGACTTTACCAGTCTCATCTGGTACAATCGAGTCAGCAAGACCAAGCCCAACATGGCCTGAATAGTCAATCGTCGACAACGTCGAAAACATAAGCTTTGAAAGGACTTTTTCACTGCCGGTCGTAGCAAAAAGTGGATTCATAGTCGATATGCTCCCTACAGTGGCCTCGATATATGTGCCACCATCGACGTAGGCCTGGGCGGTATAGGATTGGTTGTACCAAAAAAGCTGAGTCAGAGCAAGCGAGATTACCACAATCACGAGAAGCCCCCACTCTAGAATCAATAGACGTACTTGGCGCGCGTTTGGCAGACGGCTAATCAGATTTTCTTGGAGGTGCTCTCGGCTACTCTCTTTCGCCTGTGTTGAAAACCTCTCCCACTTTTTGCTAAATTTTTGCCCACGCTTTTTGAAAGTTTGTTTCATAATCGATATACGCTAATCCTATGCGGGAATGAATAACAGACACAAAATCGACAAGACAAAGACTAAAACGCAGATAATCGTCGCATTAAATAGCGATTTCTCGAGACCACGCCGAGTGGTATACAACTCGCCAGAACTACCAAAGCCAGCTCCGAGCGAAGCACCACGTTGCTGTAACAAAATCAATAAAACTGACAAAATCGCTGATACAAAAGTCAAGCTCTGAAAAAATGTTCCCAATTCCATACTATTATTATACTCCAACGGCGCGCAAAAGCAAGCCTAGCGGACAAGAAGATTAAGTACGGCATTGATAACACTCAGGATGATACTTGAAAATGCGGCACCAAGTAAATCCATTTCGACGCCAGGAAGAAGCCAGATCGTCACGACGACCATTAGAGTATTAATAATCACAGTCGAAATCCCCATGGTCAAGATTGCGAGCGGTAAGGCCATAGTCTTAATCAGAGGCTTAACGAAAGAATTAACAAGCGAAAAAATTAGCCCCGCAACAGCGTAGAGAATCCAGGGTGCCGCAAAAGCTTCAGGTGAGTTGATCGTTCCAAACCAAGAAATGCAGAGAAACATGCCAAAACTTGACGCCAGCCAACGAAGGAGAAAAACAAAAAACTGCTGCTTAATCATACTGTCTTATTATAACATGCTATTTTAACATTTGTTTGCGCTTTAATAAGGTGTGATATGTGATAGCAAAACGATGAGCTTCATCGTCGATACGCGCGATTAGCTTCGCAATATGCGAATCTCCAGGCAGAGTAAGAGTATCATAGCTTCCTGCACGGGGAACGATAATACGCACTGCAGCATTACGAGTATGATCGCCGGATTTATCACGACCGATCACGGCGATTTGTTGTTCGGTTAGTAAATCCTGCACGGCATTAACCTGCCCCAGCCCACCATCAAGAATTACTAGATTCGGGAATTCCCATTCTTGGTGTTTTAACCGGCGTTCGATAACTTCACGAAGGTTCGCCGTATCATCATTTCTTTGGTTACGAAGCTTGAACTTACGATATTCGGCACGATCGGATACCCCGTTCACGAAAACTACCATCGACCCGACAACGTTGGTGCCGGATTGGTGTGAAATATCATAGCCCTCGATACGACGCGGGGGTTCAGAAAGATGTAATAACATCTGGAGATCGACGAGAGCCTGGTCGGAAGAAATATCAAGAAATTCCTTATCGGAAAAGACGATTTTTTTCTGAAGCTCGCGTAATCCAAAAAGTTGCTTCTTTAGCTCGGCTGCTTCCTCGAAGTTTTGATTCTTGGCGGCATCTGCCATTTGCTTCTCGAGATCTTTGATAAGTTTATGTCGTCCGCCTTCGAGATAAAGTCGTAATTTGCGCAAATTTTTCTTGTATTCCGTGGGGGTCGTCTTGCCGATTTCAATGCCTGGGGTTAGGCCAAGGTCAGTATTTAACGTCTTTTTGCCGTCATAAGGCTTGTCGTAATACGGAAAAACCTTACGCAAAATCCTAAGAGCTTTCTCAACAGCGCTTTTGCCGTAAAAAGGGCCAATATAAGTCGCTTTATCGTCTTGCGGAGTGCGTGTAAAACTAACATATGGCACCTCAGATTTCATGTCAATACGAACATAACTCACGGTCTTATCATCGCGCAGTAGAATATTCCATTTTGGCTTGTAGCGCTTAATCATTTCGGATTCAAGAAACAACGCGTCCATCTCGGTATCAACTACAATCCAGTCGGTATCGGCAATTTCGCGCACTAGAGCAATAGTTTTAGCATCTTTTTGAGTTTTATGAAAATATTGGCGGACGCGATTTTTAAGCACAGCCGCCTTGCCAACATAAATTACCTGACCATCGGCGTCTTTATGAAAATAGACGCCAGGAGAAGCAGGCAAAGTTTTAAGCTTCTGAAGCAATGCGTCGCGCATTTCTGACGTAACGCTCGAGTCGAGGTCATAATCATGCATATTATATATTATAACAGATATCCTAGAGATACGCTATAGGGAGAGGTTGGTCGAATGGTAATCTTGATAATAGCGCGCCGCCTCGGCAGTAAACTTTAGAACGCAATAATCCGGGTCGGTGTTATTCTCGTAGAAAATTGTGTCCATGTCGCGCCAAACCTCGTTTTTAATACTTTGGTCACTCATCACTTCGACCGTACCGGTAAAAGCAACTCCGCGATATAGTGGTCGGTCGTAAAAGTATAATCCGGCCTTTGGATCCTGGAGCAGAGACTGAACTTTTTGTGACTTTGTATTCGTCGTTAGATAAAATTCTTTGATTCCCTGGCGCTTGCGCGGATTAAGCATAGTACGAGTCGTCGGAAACCCGTCAGCATTAATAAAACTCAAGAAGCAGACGTCTTGGTGGTCAATCATTTTGGCAATAGTCGCAGGTAAATCTTCCATAAGTTTATTATAGCAGAATTAGGTGCCATTATTTTAATTTGATGAGGGATAAGAATACTTCCTTGGCTTTATCGGATGACGGATAACAGTCCTCAACTTATCGGCTTGACAGCGACGAGGATCGCTGAGGTAAATTTCATGATGATAACGCGGATTTTTAATATCAAGTTCATAGCCTTGCTCGGTGGCATAGCTTAACGTCGCAGCGACCGTACCCGGCTCGTCGTCATAAGACCCAATGTGCATGCATTGAACGCAATCTCCCTCATCGTAGAATAAGAACTCAACCCGGGAAAAGTCGCGCTTCTTCTTCTGGGCAGCAGTCTGAATCGCCCAATCAAAATCGGCTTTGGTGACGAAATCAGGCAGACGAATTACAGAGATAAAGTTGAACTGGTCTTTTTTATTATGGTCGATAATAGCGGCTTCCCGACCGTCTTGTTGCTCGGCGAGCGCGTCTTGCCACCAGAAGCCTTCAAGCGGTGGGACGACATAATCGAAATAGCCTTCAATCCGGTAATCCGTCTTCTTGCTCATCTTAATCGTAAAAGCAATGGCGTAAAGTAGCTCGATAGATTGTTTATATTCTCCGTTTTCCGTATTCGGATCGCCGTGTCCGCGGACAGCAAGATAATTCATTGGCGGGATAGTGATAATATGCGGGTGTTTCGCCGGTAGATAAAACTCTTTGTATTCTTTTTTATAATCAAACGTCATGTTCACACCTCCTTGGAACTAGTTCTCAGAAAATAAACTGAGCCCAGAAATGTTAATAACATAATCATGGTGCTATTAAACTAATAGCATAAGCATAGATCGACTCTTCAGGCGACTGATACCTAGTCGTATGATAATGGTCGTTACGAAATATAAACAATATGAGCGTCAAAGATAGTATTATAGTGAGCGGAGCTACTAGGATGCCCACTATTAACTGCGACATATGCTGTATCCATTTAATTGTAATACTGGGGATGGCATACTTATATAATACAAAAATTACGCCAACCAGCAGAACAATCGCCAACACAATCCCCATACCGATAATTAAATTAGAGTCCAGTCGCATGTTCCTAGCTCGCTCCGCTTTCCGTTCAAGCTCTTGCCAATTATTCGGCATACAGCAAAACCCCTCGTAGCCGATTAATGCCACTTGAAGGGCTTCGCTCCAAAGTGGTAGAAAGAATATGATGGGTAATAGCAATATAGTACACCAGGCCCACCATGGACGTTTTGTTAGCTTGCTAGCATGAGGCTCATCATTTTGCCTCCGAATGTGGTCTTTTTCTTTGACATCCTTCATCATAATACCTTAGTAGTATAGCATACCAAAAGACGAAAAGCCACCCGTTGGGGTGGCTTACTCGTATAATTTGGCACCTTGCTAGTTTCCCGCTTTCGGCAGTATAATCGCCGCTACTGGGCTTGACTTCTGTGTTCGGAATGGGAACAGGTATTTCCCCAGCGCTATGGGCACCAAGAAAGAGTTTCGGCTTCACGCAAAACCTTTGTTCTTGATGTCCATACAACTAGCTAGTACGATGAAATGTAAAACTTCTTGCGGTGTTCCCGTGCTTTCGCACTGGTGTCGAACACCGGTTGTTAGTTAAGTATACCAAGTCACCACGGTTTTTGCAATAGCCAAAACCCGATGACTTGAGCATAAAAAGGCGATGGATCAATTAGTACGCTTCGGCTCCATATGTTGCCATACTTCCACCTTGCGCCTATCAACCAGATCTTCTTTCTGGGATCTCATAGGGAATTCTTATCTTGGAGTGGGCTTCGCGCTTAATATGCTTTCAGCGCTTATCTCTTCCGAACATAGCTACTCGGCAATGCAGCAGGTGGCCACAACCGATACACTAGAGGTTCGTTCACCTCGGTCCTCTCGTACTAGAGGCAAATCTCCTCAAAATTCCTAACGATCATGCCGGATATAAACCGAACTGTCTCACGACGTTCTGAACCCAGCTCGCGTACCACTTTAACCGGCGAACAGCCGGACCCTTGGAAGGTGCTCCCCCTCCAGGATGTGATGAGCCGACATCGAGGTGCCAAACCGCGCCGTCTATGTGAACTATTGGGCGCGATCAGCCTGTTATCCCCAGGGTAACTTTTATCCGTGTGCGCTGTCTTTCCCACGTAAATTGAACCGAAGTTCTATACAGCGGGTCATTTGCTCCCACTTTCGTGTCTGATTGGGTTGTAGCCCTCACAGTCAAGCTGGCTTTTGCGCATACACTATCACTACGATTTCCATCCGTAGTTAGCCAACCTTTGAACGCCTCCGATACTCTTTAGGAGGCAACCGCCCCAGTTAAACTACCCGCCATGCACGGTCCTCTTGGCGGATAACGTCAAGAGTGAGACTGCTAAAACACTCAGGGTGGTATTTCACCTACGACTCCACAAATACTGGCGTATCTGCTTCAAAGTCTTCCACCTATGCTACACAAAATATCCCAACAATCAATGCAAAGTTGTAGTAAAGCTCCATGGGGTCTTCTCGTCCTGGCATGATCAGACGGCATCTTTACCGCCAATGCACGTTCACCGAGGCCTTCGCCGAGACAGTGCCCACATGATTACTCCATTCGTGCAGGTCTGAACTTACCAGACAAGGAATTTCGCTACCTTAGGACGATCATAGTTATCGCCGCCGTTCATCGGGGCTTCAGTTCGAACCGTAAAGCTCTCCCCTTAACCTTCCGACACTGGGCAGGAGTCAGCCCCTATACATCCGCTTTCGCGTTAGCAGAGACCTATGTTTTTGGTAAACAGTTCCGTGGGCTCTTTAGCTGCGGCCCTCTCATCAAAATGACGATCAAGCTACTAAAGAGATAAGTGTCTCGACAAGATGATTCGATAAATATTATTAGGTACAACTACCATATTCATTCGTTCCGCCGAGAATCTCTCTAGCAAATCCTCATCTTAATGAGAGGGCAGTCCTTATTCCGAAGTTACGGACGCTTTTTTGCCGAGTTCCTTAGCGAAGGTTCTCTCGTAGGTCTTAGTCTACTCGACTCGAGCACCTGTGTTGGTTTGCGGTACGGTAGGCAGCAGCATAAGTTAACCAGCTTTTCTAGCCAGCGCTTCACCCGGAATTAATGTTCCGAAGAACACCTTTCACTCAATTCCAATTCCTTGGAACCTTGGACGGATAAACCATTAATCCGCTCCGGTCATTCGCCGTGAACTGTTAACAACTACTACCTGTACAGGAATATTAACCTGTTGTCCATCGCCTACGCTGATGCGCCTCGGCTTAGGACCGACTAACCCAGGGACAATTACTGTAGCCCTGGAAACCTTGCTCTTACGACCGACAGGATTCTCACCTGTCTTATGGTTACTGATTCCAGCATTCTCACTTGATACCGCTCCACCAGACTTTCCAATCTGACTTCACCGCAATATCAACGCTCCTCTACCACTTGTATATAGACGTATCTATATACAAATCCATGTCTTCGGTTTAACACTTAGCCCCGTTACATTTTCCACGCAAAATCTCTTGACTAGTGAGCTGTTACGCACTCTTTAAATGAATGGCTGCTTCTAAGCCAACATCCTAGCTGTTTAAGAAACTTCACCTTGTTTCCCACTTAGTATTAATTAGGGACCTTAGACGATGGTCTGGGCTGTTTCCCTTTTGAGCGACGAGCTTAGCCCCGCCGTTCTGACTGCCGTGATTACACATTTGGTATTCGTAGTTTGATAGGGATGGGTACCGTTGCCGGCCCCAGACCCTTTCAGAGCTCTACCCCCAAATGCTACTACACAACGCTAGCCCTAAAGCTATTTCGAGGAGAACCAGCTATCTCCGAGTTCGATTGGCATTTCACCGCTAACCACAAGTCATCCAAGCACTTTACTGCGTACCCTGGTTCGGTCCTCCACTGCGTGTTACCGCAGCTTCAACCTGCTCATGGTTAGGTCACCCGGTTTCGGGTCTAATACTGCCGACTTGTCGCCCTATTCAGGCTCGCTTTCACTGTGGCTCCATCAACTGACTTAGCCTCGCCGACAACATTAACTCGCTGGATCGTTCTACAAAAAGCACGCCGTCACAGCCGAAGCTGCTCCGACACCTTGTAGGCACTGAGTTTCAGGATCTATTTCACTCCCCTCCCGGGGTTCTTTTCACCTTTCCATCACTGTACTAGTTCGCTATCGATCAATCAATATATTTAGCCTTGGCAGGTGGTCCTGCCAGATTCAAACAGGGTTTCTCGTGCCCCGTCCTACTTGAAAAAAGATATATAATGCCTCAAACCGTTTCGCATACAGGGCTTTCACCTTCTTTGGCGTTTCATTCCAAAAACTTCCGCTACGATTTGAAAGGTTTGTATCATTATCTGCTCAGTTAACGCTGTCAGTTTATATGCTAGATTACCCATATAGAGTAGTCCAACATATAAATTATCTAATTTCGCAACCCCTTTCATAACTCTGGCCGTTAAACCGTATGGTTATGTTAAGGTTTGGGCTGTTCCAATTTCGCTCGCCACTACTTTCGGAATCATTGGTTATTCTCTTTTCCTCAACCTACTAAGATGATTCAGTTCGGCTGGTTCCCGTCTATTTACCCTATGTGTTCAGGTAAATGCAACACAACATGACTTGTGCTAGGTTTCCCCATTCGGAAATCCCCGGATCAATTCTCGTTCTCAGATCCCCGAGGCTTATCGCAGAGTTCTACGTCCTTCATCGGTATTGATTGTCAAGGCATCCACTATCAGTGCCCTTATGTACCTTTTTATGCATTGACTTAACTAACAATCGAGGTTCGATCGTCAATTCCGTCTACATTTTCATCGTTGTCTTCAAATTGTTAAACTGAAATTTTGGTATGATAATCTGGAGTCTTTTTAGAAGAATCCGATAGATTACCTCGCATGATTTCTATCGTAATACAGAGGTTGCTCTTCGCAACTTGCTTAACTGTTACTCAGTATATCGCACCAGTTCGACAAAGTCAACACCTTTTTTGAAGATTTTTGGACTTTTTCGGGTTTTCGGCCGACTTTTTGCCCGCAGCCGAAAGTTGTGCGGTATTTTTACGATTCAAAGGGTTAAATTTTGTATTTTTCGCCCCTATAATTCTATATTAGCACAGATAGCCTAAATTGTCAATAGTTTTTATGGTTTATTTTAGGGGGTTTGTCAATTTATGGTCGGGCTGGGGATATATCATAGTGAGGATATGAAAAATCCCACACCGCGTACCCGGAGGTAGTTGGCGTGGGAGTAGTTAGTTGTTAGTTGCTTTTTACTTCTTTTGTAAAATCACCGTGAGCTTCAATAGCAAGCTGGCGAATCTGTGCGAGGCTTTTAAATCGTCTGTAATATGTATGCGGGCTAGCGAGACTAGCATCGTGCTCAATTTCTCTTGTACTCAACCAATGACCGGCAGCCTTACTTTCTCCCCAATACTCTTCAATAAGCCTTTCACTTGGTCTTGGCATAGCAGTATATCTTGGTTGCTGTGCCATCTCTTCGGGCAAATCTCCACAAAAATCACGAGTGAAGTTTATTATATCGTATATGCTAGAACCAATCTCCGTACGAAAATGAGTCATAGATGGCAACTGGCTATCTCGTTGAACTTCCATAATCGTTAGCCAGTGACCTCTTCTCAGGCTCGCCTCGTAGTAGAGTTTTGCTAAACGTTCCGCCTCGTCAATTTCTGTATTAATAGGACCGTATCGCTCTTTAATTTCATTAATAAGATCTTTTCTACTACTGAATGTTTTATTGTACTTATCATTACTTGCAAGGTTTGCATTTTGGGCAATTTCAATGTTACTCAACCAGTGGCCAGCTCGTTTACTTTCCAACCAATATCCCTCCAAGAGACTGTCGCGTGAATATGTTTTTGTCTCTTGACCGCACAATGCTGCAAATTTAACAACCGTACCAAACTGAGCCTGTATCGTACTAACCATGGGTAATTTGGGATTACTATCAACAGAGCGAGTCGTGATCCTTTCTCCTCTACCGATCATTGCTCTTCCTTCGATAAGCATCTCCTCCCGACTTATACAAACGCTCCTGGCTTTGTTCAGCGGAATTTTCGCAATTTCTAGCACATCATTCAAAGTAGCTACTTTGAAAATTCGGCAAACCGCTCTCGTACTTGGCATGTCTGGTTCCGCGTCAATGCTTTGATATGTTACCTTCTTGTCTCGTCGATACATGGTCTGAAGTTGCGCTATGATTTCTTCCTTGGTCCATTTATTTCCTTTTTCAAATATACTGACGATATCAATCAGCTCAATACTGAACCGAGTGTCAATGTTGAGTGCAAACTTTTCACGAGAACTAGCATCACCATCCCCATGTGTACCTTCGTCGCCATGCGGTGGCCGGACTCTGAAATCATCAATTTCCTGTTTTAACTCGAGTATCATCTTAATCCGTTCACAGTTATTCACGAAATCCAGCACTAAGACCTTGTCTTTACCCTCAGAGAGGCGCGTGCCGCGTCCAAGCTGCTGGTAGAAAACCGCTGGCGAGACCGTATTGCGCAGGAAGACGATGACATTTGCATCGGGAACGTCAATACCCTCATTCAACATATCGACGGAGATAATTGTATTAATCTCTCCTTCCTTAAAAGACTTTAGAGCACAATCGTTTGCCGAATCACCGTTTTTCTTGTAAACCAATGCCGCTTTATTACCTATAAGTTTAGCAATCTTGCGCGCGTGTTCAATGGTTCGACAAAAAATCATCTTTTTCGGGTTTTCTACTTCGGCAGAATATTCACCGATGAGCCGGACAATCTCTTCATCGCGCTTATCAATGAAAAGTGTACGGTTGAGTTGTTTAATGGATACTTTTTCGTCGCTGGCGAGATATTCATCTAGCCGTTCTTGCGATAAATCGTCCAGAACCAGCCGATAATCACACTCCGCGATCAAGCCGCGCTTCGTCGCCTCGACAAAGCCGAGTTCATAGACCGGCTCACCATAAATCTCTTCAATCTTCTGGCCGTCGAGACGGTCGGGTGTCGCCGTTAGACCAAGTAAAAACTCTGGTCGAAAATAGCGAATTGTCGGAAAATAAGTACGCGCGTGGCTATGATGCGCTTCATCAACAATGACATAGGAAAACTCGTCCTTCGGGAAATCCTTACGATTGTCTTTCATAGTCTGAAAGGTCGCGAAAAGAAAATTCGTCGGACGCGTCGCCTTGTCATAGTTGACATACATACCATAGCTAAACTCTTCGCCAAAATACTCCTGGAATTTTTCCTTCGTCTGGCGAAGGATTTTCTCAGAATGACAAAGCACAAGCACGCGGGCGAACCGCTTATCGGCAAGATACTTCTCGACCGCGAAGGCCGAAGTATAGGTCTTACCGAGTCCGCTCGCCATGACGACGAGGGCGTGTTTTTCGCCATTCGCAATTGCATTGTCAATCGCTACTAAACATTCCCGCTGATATTCTCTGGGTTTAATCTTCGGATTTTTCATAGAAAATCCCCTCCTTTTCTATTTTTGAATCTAGATAATACAGACTATAACAACTAACTTTTAAGGTACAGATGCCTCGCAAGATTTGCGAGGCCGGTATTTAATAGATATACAAAATACCGGCGCTTTAGCGTAATTCACCAAAGCTACAGGGGTAAGATAAAACCACCCCATACTCTCATTGTAGCACAGAATAGTATTTTTGTCAAGAGGGCGTGACTATAGCCACCGGGCGACACCGTCGTGGTGTGAGCAAGTACCGCTGCGGTTCTTGCTATAACTATAGGAACCGTCGCCACAGATAGCGGTCGCGCCGCCGGTGTTGTTGGAGCTAGGGCGACAAACAGCCTGTCCAGCGGAATTAATATAGGTACCGTTTTGGCAAGATGATTGAGGTGTGGTCTGCGGAGCGACATAGGTGCCATTCGCAATAACCTTGTTAACCGGCTGCTTCGTAATTTCAGTGCTAATAGTCTCGCGCGCGGTCTCGACTCCATCGGTGTAGGTAACGCGGTAGGTAGTAGTCTGAATGCCGTTAGCGCCTTCAGTGACGACTCTATTCTTCCCCTTTTCTAGGCTGGGGTCGGTGGTAGTCGTAGTCTCAAATGGAATTTCAGTATCGCGAGTCTCGGTCTTGACTTCGACCTGAGGTGCCTGCTGGACGTAAGCAGGAGTAGTGTCGGCGTTAGAGTCAGCATTGTTGATTGCGCCGCCAACAACGCCGGCTGCGCCGCAGCCACCAAGTAGACTAATGATACCAACTGCAGCAGTGATATTTTGCTTTAATTTCAAAATCATGTTTCTATTTTAACATGATATGCACATAACATCAATTAACAAACATCGAATCGCGCTTTTTTGGAGTTACTTTACTTCGGTTTCACTAAACCTTACAAGATCAAGCGGAGCGGCGCCACGTCGAGCGAAATCAATCGCAGAAATAATCCAGTCAGCTCGGCGGAGTTGGTCGCTCATGGCGACAATTTCCTCATAAGTAAACCATTTAGCCTCAAGGATTTCACCAGCTTGAGGCTTGACGGTGTCCGTCAACAATTTGGTCGTAAAAACAATTGCGACAAAAGTATCATTCGGGACGATATGATTGCCGATATTACAGACCCCCGTGAGCTCAACATCGCAATTCGTCTCTTCTTTAATCTCGCGCTTCGCACCATCAAAAATCGATTCGCCCGGGTCGAGCTGACCAGCCGGGATATTCCACTTACCGTAGCACTTAGGCTTAGACTCCTGAACTAGAAGATATTTATTATCTTTTTCGACGATTCCACCGACGATAATTGGCATTTTATGTTCCTTTCGTTAATTCTTTTAACTTTGCTTCGACTTCCGCGCGATTAGTTTCGATGAGCCTCAAGCGAGCGTCAATCTCAACATGGGCGATTTTCAATGTACGAGACAAAATCGGATCATCGGATTTCTGGTCAAAGAAGCTATAAAAAGTCTGCGCTTCGGCCGGAGTCCGAATCAGATTAGCAGCATAGCGGGCGTAATCCTCGACGGATTTATCGCCGGTGAGCTGGACGACAAAATCCCAATGCTCGGTCAGCCATTTAATCGTGCGTTCGCACGTACGGTAATTGCGCAGGAGATAAATATATAGGAAAATGTGATCTTGCGGACGCACAACGTCGGTTCGGTCAAGCAGGCTAAGGAGCTCATTCAGATGCTCGTCCTGTTCGGCGCAGGTAGTCAACGCCGCAAGTAATGCGCGCTTAATATAAGGATCCGCTTCGGTCTGATATTTTGTAAGCCAAGGCGCAAAAACTTCAGTCTCATCGTTTTTCAACTTTGCACCAAGGACGCGGCCAAGTAATTCGGAATCAATACTCGCAAAATCGTCGCGGTAAAGTTTAAGCAGCTCATCAGTGGTACTTTCATCTTCACTATAACGCGCAATGCTAAGTAAAATATCACGCGCACAAGCCTGATCAGCATCCAAAATCGGTGTAAAATCAATCTCTGCAAAACGCGCACTATATATATTATGGAGGAATTTCTTGTAATTCCCCGCTGCTTCGCTTTCGGGCGGGCAGAAAAGCTTCAGATCATCAAGAATACTTGCGACAACGTCAAGTACGGCCGCCGAGTCCTCGGTCTGGAACTTCGGTATCAAGTCGAGGAGCGAAGCTGAGGAAGCATGCCCGGCCTTCGCGAGGAGCATGCGGTCGATCAAGAGACGGAGCTTTTGCTCGGTAGATAGCTGGCTAAAATTATCCAGTTTCTTCTTAAATTCTTCATCGCCAAGGTCGAGCAAATAATGCCCAGACATATCATCCTTAACTTCGGGGAGCGGCCACTTAGAACCGTCGGTCGTTCCGTCGATTAAGAAACGCTGCTGCTCCCACCAAGCCTGATCGTCATTATGTGCTTCCTGGAGGGCAGGATAGCCGGGTTGAGAAATCCAAGCGTCCATGAAACGTTTGACATCGAAATCGGCATACGACTGGAGAGCAGTCCATAAATCATCGCCGACCGTATTTTTGTAGGCATATTTTTCGAAATAATAACGCATGCCTTGATAAAAATTATCCTCACCCATCAGACGCATGAGCATAAGGACGAGACGGGCGCCCTTCGCGTAAACAATCGCGGCGTCAAAAAGCGTAGCAATTTCGGCGGGACTATGAACTTCCTGTTTCACGGCCTGAACGCCAGGCAAAGCGTCACGTTTCAAAGCAGCAAGGCAGTCGCCGGTGAAGAAATCTTGCCAAACTTTTAGTTCCGGATATAAAGCGTCGGCGGCAAAATACTCGATCACGGTCGCAAAGGATTCATTAAGCCACAGATCATCCCACCATTGCATCGTCACGAGGTCGCCGAACCATTGATGAGAAAGTTCGTGGGTAACCGTCGTCGCAACAGTACGCTTCACATCAACACTTGCGTCGCGATTCGCCAGCATCATGGATTCACGATAAGTTACCAGCCCCCAGTTCTCCATCGCGCCAGATTCAAAATCCGGCAAAGCGACTTGGTCGAGTTTTGGCAGGGGGTATTTTGTGCCGAACTTTTCGTCATAATATTCGAGAGCTCGCGCGGCGGTGTCGTTGGCAAAAAGCAGACTTTCGAGCGGCTGATTGAGCGCGCAATAGGACGAAACGCGGACGCCGTTTTTGTTTACGGTCGAGACACTCTGGAGCGGACCAACAACCCAAGCCAGGAGGTAAGTCGACATGCGAGGAGTCGACGCAAATTCGAAGCGCCCGTTAACATGCGTAATGGACGGCATATTAGCAAGCACCACATCGCAAGATGGGTCATAATCTGGCACAATAATCGTCAAGTCGAAAATTGCTTTTGCAGCCGGCTCATCAATGCACGGAAAAGCATTCCGAGCATAATGAGACTCAAATTGCGTAGCAACGAGTTTTTGGACTTGATGATTCCATTCGTAGGTCGAAAGATAGCACCCCTCCATATTGCGGCTAAGTTTTGAAGAAAAAACGATCTCCAGGTCAATATCTTGATCAGGGGAAGATGAATCTATCGGATAATCGACAGGATCCTCGCTACACTTCTGGATAATATCATACATTTCATCCGTAACAGTAATCTCAATAACTTCGCCATCATAATGGAAATTGCATTCAGCGGAACCATAATTGCTAGATTCAGTCTCATAGCCTCGCCAATATGGCTGCCAGGAAATACGTTGAATATCGAGATTAACTGCATGGAGTTTAATCACGCGTGAATCTCGGAGTTCACCTGTAATCTTAACCTTACCCTTAAAAGTCTCTTCTTGCCGAAAGATGCATTCTTCCAATTGGTATCTACAGGGTTTGAAATAGTCTAAGAATCTCTCCATATTAATATTATATCATGGAAAAACTGACCTCCAGGAGGCTATAATTCCATTATAGCATAAGTGTAATAAAAAGTCAATATCTAAATCACGCGCGAGACTTCTTCGAGCGTAGTTTCGCCCCGCAAAGCCGCGAGAACGCCTTTTTGCTCGAGAGTGAGCATGCCGTGTGCGCGGGCTGAATCCTCAATCATATTAGTATTAACGTCCTTGATATCGCCCCGTAGATACGCCTGGATATCCTCGGAAACAACCATCTGCTCCATTAATACAGTGCGGCCCTTATAGCCGAATGGCGCGTCATCGGATGGTACTGGACGATACAACGTAATGTCGCCGCTCAAATCAACATCGAGGCCATAAAGTACGCGGCGGATATAACCTACCGTCGCTTCATCCGCGCGATAAGGCTCTTTGCTGTCGGAAAGCTTACGCACCAAGCGCTGAGCAATCAACATACGAATCGAGCTGGCAAAAATCGGGTTCGTGCCGATCAAATCAATCATACGCGCAAACGCAGCGGCGGTGGAATTAGCGTGGAAAGATGAAAGCACGAGATGCCCGGTAATCGAAGCCTGGATTGCGGTCTTTGCAGTATCAGCATCGCGAATCTCACCAACCATAACAACATCCGGATCGAGACGCAAAACCGAGCGCAAGCCCTCGGCGAACGAACCGCCGTCATTAGTATGAATCGGAATTTGCGTAATCCCCGTAATGCCATATTCAATTGGATCTTCCAAGGTAATAATCTTGCGGTCACTATTGTTGAGCGCGTTCAAAATCGAATATAGCGTTGTGCTTTTACCAGAACCAGTCGGACCGACCATGAGGACGAGACCGCGTGGATGAGAAATGATCTCCCGAATAGTATCAAGTTCAGCTTCAGAGAGTCCAAGCAAATCCAGATTAAGCAAGCTCTCGTCAAAGTTAAACAAGCGCAAAACGGCATCTTGACCATACATCGTCGGAACGGTCTCGACGCGAATATTCAATAAGTGCGACGAACCGTTATCGTAAATATCTTTCTGCATGTGCCCGGACTGCGGCTTAGTCGAAGCAGTTGAAAGATTGGCGCGCGCCGAAAGCTCACCCATAAGAATGCGATAACGATCGCGACTGATTTCAGCGACCGGATGAAGGATGCCGTCGACACGCATACGGATGCGGATTTTGTCACGTAAATTTTCGATATGAATATCGGAGGCTTGGAGTTTATCGGCCTGGTCAATCAAAAAGTTAAAGACTTTTTCAGTCGAAACGGAGTTTAGAGTCTTACTAACTTCAGCAATTGTTTCAGAATCGCCTTCTTTGGCAATTTTAATGTCGTCATAATGTACTTGCTGCGGCGGGTCGTACCGCAACATAAAAGTCTGATAGGCGGAGTTTGAAATTAAGAAGAAATTCACATGGAGACCGTCTTCGGAATATTCTTTGCGCATTTTGCTCAGCAGACTATTTGGGGTCTGGCTGGTAATCATAAAGCGGTACGGTTCTTCACTATTTCCCTGCTCAAGCGGAATAATGAAGTCGCTGTGCATCTGGGAAATCGGAATAGTGTCGGATTTATTGATGAGAGGAACGACTTGCTCGAACTCGCGCGTGTCGAGATATGGTAAGCCCAAAATTTTCGCCCGCTCGCGAGTAGCGCGCTCTTCATTATCTCGTCGTTTACGCTGTACTTCCTGTTCGTCCATATGCCCACTTAATACTTATGGAATAATTATAGCATACTATCGCCGTCATCGTCTATGTTAAAATAGAGAGGTGAAACCGTATCAATTCTTCATGCGCGCACTGAATGAGATGTACGCGAGCGCAGAAAAGCGAGGGATAAAAACCCCAGAACAAATTAGTCAGGGGCGGTTTGCTGATTTCGGTTATCAGATCGATGCGGTTAAGCAAGGCTTAGATTGTTTAGAAAAATATGACGGAGTGATTATTGCGGACGTGGTCGGATTAGGAAAGTCGATAATTGCAGCAACAATTGCATATAATCTTACAATGTCAAGAATAGTAGTCATCACACCGCCGCATCTTAAAAAGCAATGGGGAGGATACGTTGAGAAATTTCAGTTACAAAACGTACAGGTCGTCAGTTGCGGGAAGCTAGAAGAGCTGCATCATATGGCACCGGCGACCGAGCCGACGTTATATATTATCGACGAAGCGCACCGATTTCGAAACGAAAACACCACGCAATACCGGATATTGCACCAAATAGTACGCGCAAAATCGGAGAATAAGGTTATATTATTGACGGCGACGCCGTACAATAATCACCCGAAGGATATTTATGCGCTGATAAAATTATTCCAAATCCCAGGTCGAGCGACTTTGAACACCGTAGACAATCTCGGATTGAGATTTGGACAGCTAATTGCAGAATATAATCAATTAGAAAAGCTAGGTAAACGCAAAATGGCTCCAGAAGTCAAGGCACAGCTTAGCGAAGTGTCGCAGCGAATGCGAACGATAATCGAACCGGTTGTAATTCGCCGGTCACGAGTCGATCTAGCGGAGGTGAAAAAATATGCGGAGGACTTGGAGAAGCAAAAGATTAGTTTCGCAAGAGTGCAAGACCCAGAGTTAGTTAATTATGATCTAGGCGAGTTGACGGAGAAATATTGCAAAGTATTGGAAGAATTAAATAATGGAGAGTTCCGCGGAACAAAATATAAACCGCTAACTTATCTACGAGATGAGGAAGAATTTAGTATAGAATATGCACCAATTTTTCGTTTCAATCGTACACAACAACTTAATATGGCGAAGTTGGCGCGACGACTTTTCGTATTGCGCTTTGAAAGTTCGCAAGATGCATTTCGAAAAACTCTGGAGAATATGATTGCGGCGCATCGCGCAAGCGTTGAACTTTGGCGGCAGGAAAAATTAGTAGCCATTTCTAAAAACAAAACTCTAAAAAACTTAGATGGTGTGGAGGATGAGAGGTTTACAATACCAAGTAAACTATTAAGGGCGGAATTCTTGGAAGACGTAACGGCGGATTTGGAATGGCTAGAAAAGACGCATCAAAAATGGTTTGGTCAAGATAGGACAAAAAGCGACCCAAAACAGGAACGTGTCGAAACGATAATTGAAGAATTATTGCGCGAAAACCCGGAGCGAAAAATCGTAATTTTTACAAGTTTTGCGGACACGGCGCAATATATAGTTCAAAAACTGCGCGCAAGCGGCTTCACAAAAGTATTATCGTACACGAGTAATAGTAGTCAAATAGTGAAAGATGTTGTGACGCGGAATTTTGATGCAGCGGTAGACTGGGGTGAGCGCGAAGATGATTATAGTATCATAGTAGCGACAGATGCCTTGTCAGAAGGTTTTAACTTGCATCGTGCGGGCGTGATAATTAATTATGATATACCTTATAATCCGACACGAGTAGTGCAAAGAGTTGGACGGATTAATCGAATAGATCAACGCGTATTTGATGAGTTAAAAATATATAATCTATTTCCAACGGCAATCGGGGAGAATATAGTTAACGTCAAAGGAATTTCTAGCCTGAAAATATTACTGATGAATCAAGTTATTGGAAATGATACAAAAGTACTGACGAGAGATGAAGATGTTGAGGAGTTTTTGCAACAGCAATATCAAACGGTTGATGTGGATAGAGAGGCAGCATGGGATAATAAATATCGAAATATTTATAATGCAGGATTAGAAACGAGAGATTTGGCGCGTAAAATACCGCTAGGCGCGACAATCACAAGACAACGTCATGAATTGAAGGATACGAGCATTGCCTTAGTGCGACGTGGCAGGAATGTTGTGTTTCTGAGATCAACTAAGGGCGACGACATAGATGTCTTGGCGCCGGAAAAAGCGTTGGAAATTTTGCGAGCCGATAAAGATGAAGAGGAGATAAAAAGCGACCAGTCCGATAGCTTACAGAAATTTGAGCGTGAACTCAAGAAGCCATATGAGCTACCAAAAATGCTCGGCAATCATGGTTATGCACTTGACATAATTGAAGTGCTGAGTGAGGCATGTACGGATGAAAAGGAGTATTTAGACAAATTGTACGATGGGATACGAAGATATGATGATTTATGTGAGGCGGAACTGCAAATAATTGCACGACTCGAACTAGACAACCTAAGACAGGCGTTACAAAAATTGCGAGTACAAATTCCAGAATGGTATTTGGATGCAAGTCAAGCGAAAGCCGAGACGATTGAGTCCGCGAAGGCAGAGATTGTATTGGTGGAGAACTTTCAATGACGCAAAGAGATTTGTTTGATAGTAAATTTGATGAGCGAAAATTTCGGGATTTCGTCGTAAGGTTATTACCGGATTTCGAGAAAGAGCGGCGACCAATTGTAACGAATGGAATTTTGAAAAATGTAAAAATACTAGGTTCAAGTGAAGCTTGTAAATTAGCGGTGATTGTCGTACGAGTGGACGAAACACAAAGCAAAAAACGAATAATGATTACACAAGAGGCGTTTCGAATACTAAAACAACATCGAATCCGAAACGCGCTAGTTGCGTTTTATACCGATTCGGAAAACTGGCGACTTTCGCTATTAACCTCTACACTAGAAGTCAGAGACGGAAAGGTGATTAGTAAGACTGGCGACCCGCATAGATATTCGTATTTGCTCGGACCGAAGGCAAAAGTTAAAACACCAAGAAAGTTTCTGCTGAAGCAAGGACCAGTCGCAAATCTAAAAGAACTGAAAGAAAGATTTTCGGTCGAAGTCGTCAACAAACAATTTTATAGTTTAATTGCGACACAATTTATAAAATTAATCGGTGGTGAACGCGGTGAGGGGCGAACACATAAAGTTTATCCAGCGCAGCTAAAAATGCCGGTGGGTGAAGAAAAGGGCACCGTAGAATTCGCAGTGCGATTAATTGGACGAGTTATCTTCTGCTGGTTTCTAAAGGAAAAACGAAGCGCTGCGGGCTTGAATTTAATACCGGAAAATTTGGTATCAGTGAACGCGGTGCGACGGCATCCGGATTATTACCATAACGTATTGGAGTCCGTATTCTTTGGTTGTTTGAACACGAAGTTCGAGGAGCGCGATGAGTTTTTAAGACAGGCGCCGTTTAGCCAAATTCCCTATTTGAACGGCGGGATGTTTAACCCGCAAGTGAGCGATTTTTATAAAAAGACAGAACGAGTTGAGATTCCTGATGAGTGGTTTGCGGAATTATTTGAGATTTTAAGCCAGTATAATTTTACAGTTGATGAGAATACGGAATTGGACGTTGATTTGTCGATTGACCCGGAAATGTTGGGGAGAATATTTGAAAACTTGCTCGCAGAAATCAATCCGGAAACAGGCGAATCGGCGCGCAAGGCAACAGGAAGCTATTATACGCCGAGAGAAGTTGTTGCATATATGGTGGATGAATCTCTGAGTGATTTTTTGAGACGAGAGACGGGGCTTACGACCGATAAGGTTACGAGTTTAATGGGGTATGACGATATAAGCAGTGCAGAGCTGACGACTAAAGAACGAAAGTCGGTTGTTGAGGCGTTGGCGAGATTAAAAATCTTAGATCCAGCGTGCGGGTCGGGCGCGTTTCCGATGGGAATTTTGCAGAAAGTATTTTATATCCTACAACGGGTCGATCCAAGCGGAGCGCTGTGGTACGAGAAACAGAAGACAACGGAAAATTTGCGCGAGAAATTTGCGAACGGAAATTATGATTATATTCGTAAACTTGGAATTATCCAACAAAGTATTTTTGGTGTGGATATTCAGCCGATTGCAACGGAAATTGCAAAATTGAGATGCTTTTTGGCCTTAATGATTGAAGAGAAAGTTGATGACACGAAACCAAATCGCGGGATTCATCCGCTACCAAATTTAGATTTTAAATTTGTAACGGCGAATACGTTAAAGTTCTTGCCGGAAAATCCAAACGACCCATTCAATATGTTTGAAAAAGGCGAGGAGGTGGAGTTAGTTAGGAAAGTCCGCAGCGATTATTTTATGGCGAATAAGGCGGGGCGCGCATTTTTGAAAGCGGAATTTGATGAAGCGCAAAGTGGAATTTCGGAGACGAAGCAAGAGCTAGCAGCAGCGCGATATCGAAGCCTAGTGAAGTGGAAACCATTTGTAAATCAACAGACAGATTGGTTTGATAGTGAATGGATGTTCGGCGTCAAAGAATTCGATATTATAATCGGCAACCCACCGTATGGCGCTACGCTCACAGAGGGCGAGCAAAAATACTACTTGGAACATTATAAGGCAGCAAAGTCGCAAGGAGGGGTAAAAGGATCGCTAGATACTTTTGCTTTGTTCGTAGAACGAGGTCTAGGGATGCTAAAAACGGGCGGGAGGTTAGCATATATCGTACCGATGGCGATTACGTCGAATGACGCGATGACGGCACTGCAAAACGAGATAGAACAAACGTGCGAGACGATACGAATTGCTTCATTCATGGATCGACCACGACAAATTTTTGAGCATGCCGGAGTGCGCACATCGATTGTGTTTCTAGAAAAAACAAACACGCCAACAAAAAAGCTATATATGACACGACCGATGCGGCGCGGAAGTGAGATGTCGATACGAGAAGTGCTTGAACGGCTAGAATATGTTGAAGCATACAAGTACAAAATATATGGGCGGTACCCAAAAGTCGGAAATCGATGTGAAGTTGAGATATTGGAGAAAATTTTTCAAACCGGGCGATGCGTAGAAAATTATGCTGATACGGATTCGGATGAGATGTTTTATTACCGGGCGGCAGGAGGGCGATATTTTAATGTTGTCACCTTGTCGGCGGTTGAGACTTCGGCGGAGCGAGAGTATCGCGCAAGACACGCGGCATTAATCGCAGCATGCCTATCGACATCGTTGTTTTGGTTTTACCAACAAATTTATACAGACGGACTAAATTTGAAGGGATATGAAATCGATAAATTTCCTTTGCCGAATTTTGAAGAAGTCGATATGAAAACGTTAGAAAAAATTGAAGCAGCGTATTTGCGATATTTGAATGAGATTGAAGCGAACGTAAACCTAAAGAACGCAGCAGAAGAATCGCGGTATAGCGTTCGGCAGTTCAAAGAGTATAAAATTGCAAAATCGAAAAAGCTAATCGATGAGATGGATGATTTGGTGGGGCCGTTGTATGGACTAAATATGAAAGAAGTGGAATATATTAAGCGATACGAAGAGAAGTTTCGGCAAAACGATTAATAGTCACTGTGGCCTTCGTCGTAAGCGTCTTCGAGAATATCTCGGCAAGTCTGGTCACAATTGTCGCTCTCATAATAGCTGTCGCCATAGTAGCCATAGAGCTTGTCATATTGACCCTGACTATATGCCTCCATTTCTAAATCATCCCAGCAGCGACCAGCCTCGTAATGTTGACAAGTACGTGATGCGCTACCCGACGTATTGGTGCTCGTGCTGCTGGGGCTATCCTGATGGTATTTATTGTAATTTTCTTCAGCTTTGCGTTTTTCTTCAGCTTTTTTGTCGAGATATTCGGCACGTTCACGACAGAGATTAACCTCGTCGCGAGCACTATGGCCTGGATGATTAGTATCATAAAGTTCACAAGCACGATACACTGGCAGTCGTGTTATAATAAGCGTCTTAGTCGCTTCGCCGCGTTTATTCTGAACTTTAATGCGGTACTTAGTTGGCTCAGTATCAGCAGATTCATTAAACCGCAAACCTCCGCCATCAATGATATAAGTAAATTTATCATCTAGGGTCGTAGTCTGATCTTTTAAATCGGGATTATTCACGCTACGCCAAGAAGCACTGTCTGGTTTATTTTCGAGGGCAAGCTTGGTAATTGAGAGCGTGGCCTTGGCTTTTTTGTAAGTAGCAGCTTCCGGGGTAACCTCGATCACGATATTTGGTGTATTGTCGCAATTATATTCATAGTGGAGGCAGTGGTCTGTTAGTGTGACGTAATAGTTTCCGTTTTCTTCGGTGATTACTTCGCCAAGGAGCGGTTCAAGATCGGCATTAGCGCTGATATAATCCGGTTTTAACTCAAGTGAGATTTCAGGAGCAACCACTGGACTGCCATACCAAGAGACATTTGCGCAGAGAAAAGCATGAATGAGACCTAGGAGGGATGCGCCGCAAAGAATTGAACCTAGGATAGTTCCTTCGCGCCCGAATTGCGAAAAGAAATTCCAAAGTTTCAGCAGGATGGCGAGAAGAATAATAACGAGAATAAAAGTAAACATGTCAAAAATTTCGATTATCAAATCTGATTTCTGAAACTCCAGCTTCAGGAATCAGATTGGTACACCGGATAGGACTCGAACCTACGACCCTCTGTTCCGAAGACAGATGCTCTAATCCACTGAGCTACCGGTGCGTAAAGCTATTATAACACAATTACTCGAAACAGGGGTAGATTCAAAAATACAAAAACCTATTGACTTTTTATAATGCTTATGCTATAATTAGAAGAGTGGTATATGGAATTCACAAATCAGATGAGTGTTACCACTCCACTATTTTGTTATATATGATTATATTGTTATTTATTTTATCTCTTGTGATGTACTAAGTCGACGTCCTTTTCGTTGCAACCTATAGAATTATGATAGTATCGTTGTTGTAGCAAATTTAGGTATTATTTTGTAACTAAAAGGAGAAAAGCCGATTATGAATCACTCCGCTACTAGTTCCCCGGTGAAAAATATAGGAGCTCACAGGAGCAAGCTGAGCCTAGGACCGAAAAACCCACAACATAAAACATATCGTCGAAATGAAAACGCAATCAATCGCGCGTTGTGTTCGCAAATTTCTCAGAGACGAATCGATATCAAAGCCAAAGAACTATATGAAGCGGCTGGCGTGACATCGCCGACGTTTTACCTTCATTATCATAACCCTCGAGATGCTTTGGCGAATTATGAGCAGAAAATAGCGCAAGATTTTCAAGCCAGAGCTTCGCTCATTTCCAACAAGCAAACTTTTTATATCATTCTGACACAACTGATTAGTAACAACTACAGCTATTTCACTGCTGTGGCGCGAGGTAACGACCATCACCTGCTTAAACAAGTTTTATCATCTTATCGCGACGTTCTAGGGGGTCGCGGCATCAGCGATCATAATTTTGAAGCTTACATCGGAGTTTCGATTTTTCTAATTAACTATTGGATAACTCAAGGTAATACCAAGGCTTCGTTGACGGATTTCTGTGCGGAACGGTTGGCAAGCGTTAGGCCGATTCGGTGGTGGTAAAACCTCCCGTACCGCCTTTAGCGATACCGCACATCCACATCTACGAAGCCGTTAATCCCGGATACAGTGCCAGTATCGGTCAGCTGCCACACATGAAATGGTTGACTATAAGTCGGGCGGTCGTAGTACTGAGCAAGCCAAACGGCACGCGTATTGTTTTGCCAGAATTTGTCGAGATAGTTCTTACTTCCATACAACATACCGCTATAGCCGGCAGACTCGACCGTGCTAAGAAAAGTATCAGCCGCTTTCTGCAAAGTATAGAAGCTCATGCCGGCACGGTTAAAGTCATTCCATTCTTCCCAGTCAAACGTTATGCCGAGCTCCAGCGGGCGATTGTCGACTTGTGCGAGCACCCATTCGGCTTGGCGGCGAGCCTCGTCAACACTATCGGCACACGAATAATAATATACTCCGATTGGTAATCCAGCCGCGAGTGCGCCCGTGATATTATCCTCAAAAATCTGATCAAGCGTATATTCCCCGCCATATTCAGCTTGATAACCAACACGAATTATGGCAAATTCCACGCCAGCAGCTCGCACCCTTTCCCAGTCAATCTTTCCCTGCCAAGACGAGACGTCAACGCCGATCTCAGTGTTTCCGTTTTTGTACAAATCAATTACTGTAGAAAATGGCGTTCCTGCATCAGTACCGCTACTAGTGCTAGACCCACCACCGGAACTCGCGCTAGGCTTCACAACGTGCAGAGTGAAATTTTGCTTGGTGCTATTACCGCTAGCGTCTGTAATAATATATTCCAGAGCATAGTCGCCAGCCTTATTCAAATCGTACTTTCCATTAATTTCGCGCGCTGGATGGTCGTCGGCATTATCGCCACTCAGCATCAAATCGGTTAAGTCGCCATCGTAACCGACGTTCACGGTATATGAGTTCTGTCCGTAGATCACAGGCTTCGTCGTATCAACGACATCAAAAGTGAACTTATAAGAGCGTTTCTTGTTTTTGGCGTTATAATACTGAAATTCAACTTCCTGAGGGCCAAGCGAGCTAGTGTCAACCGCAATATCGTCAACCAATGTTCCGTCTAGGCTAACGAGAAAATCAGAAACATGAAAATCGGAACCGAACTCAACCGTCGCACGATCGGCGCGCAGAACGACTGACGTAGCATCGAGACGACGAGTTTCGATAATATCATGTACCAACCAAGTTGCAGGCCCAATAACAAGTAGTACACCGATAAAAATAATTCCAATCGCAAATTTACGGCGTCCGAGGGTAGTTTTAACTTGGTCGGCAAAAGTTGGACTTGCTTTAGTTTTTTCTGGGCCTTGTGTGTCCGTTCCTTCCATAGACTTCCTACTTTAGCCTAGCTGGTCCTCAAGCATCGCGCGTGTCACATGCACAGTTGCGCCATCATCGACTGCGCCCGCAAGCATGAGTTTTGCGAGAAGATTCTCGACAGTTTGCTGAACGATACGACGCATCGGACGAGCACCCATTTGCGGATCGTAGCCACGCTCAACTAGCAAGACTTTTGCATCTTCGTCAAGAACAACGGTGATTTTACGCGAGGCAAGAGTTTTATTAACCGACGCCAACATGAGATCAACAACTTTGAGTAAATCGGATTTCGAGAGTGGCTGGAAGAAGCAGATTTCATCGAAACGATTAAGAAATTCCGGTTTAAATTCGCCAGCGCCAATCAACGCATTAATAAATTCCTGTTTCATACCGGCGAGATCCATACCGCTAGTGACATATTCGCGAATCCGATCAGCGCCAGCGTTAGAAGTTGCAATAATAATCGCGTCACGGAACGAAACTTCGTTATTATTAATATCGCGCAAGATGCCCTCATCGAGCATTTGGAGTAAAGTGGTCAAAACTTGAGGATGAGCCTTCTCGATTTCGTCGAGCAAGACAACACAAAAAGGCTGTTTCAGGACACGCGCGGTCAAACTCTCGGAATTCTCCGCGCCATCCGCGATGAGACGCGCGACGTCGCCAGCAGTCACGTATTCGTTGAGATCGACTCGAACAATATGATTTTCGCCATTGAAATAGACTTCCGAAATCGCTTTTGCAAGTTCGGTCTTACCAACGCCAGTTGGCCCAAGAAAGAGAAAAGTTCCGATTGGTTTTTTATCATCCCGCACACCAACGGCGGCGCGACGCAAGGCGTCGGAAACCGTCTTCACGGCAGCGGTTTGGTCAATCATGCGTTGATGGATTAACTCTTCCATATGTAGTAATTGAGTGCGCTCGGCTGCGCCAGTCTGCATTTTGACACCCTGGGTCTTTTCGATAGCCTGCTGGACGGACTCAGCAGTGATGAAGCCTTGGTCAGGATAATGGCAGGCAGTCTCGAGGAGTTTGAGAGCACGACCAGGCATCGCAATGTCATGGATATAGCGTTCGCCGAGACGGTAAGATTCGGTTAGTGACCAAAAGGTGCAGATGACACCATATTTTGATTCGAGTAGTGGAGCTTGGTCTTGGAGGATTTTTAGAGTTTCATTGCGGTCAGCAGCGGGAACTTTGATTTTGTTCATGGCGTTCGCTAGGGTACTGTTGCTGGCGGAAATTTCCAAGAACTTTTGTTCATTCATAATTAAAATCATGCGTAAACGACCGGCTTCTAAGATTGGCAGAAGAAGGTTCGAGATGTCAACCGAGCCAATTCCAGATTCAAAGAATAGCTGCGCATTATCGAGACAAATAATGATATTTTTCGCAGCATAAGCCTCATTCAAAATATGCATCATGAGAGTTTCCATCGCGCCGGGTCCGCTGGCGGCAGAAATGAGCGAGGCGGCATTCAGCATAAAAACTTGCTGATACTTTAAGCTCGACGGGATAGGCGCGTCAGCATCCATGAGCGTGCTAGCAACAGCGTCAACAATCGTGCTACGACCAGAGCCATTCGGACCGATCAGGACTACGTTTTGACGACCGCGGCTCGAAAAAATCGAAATCACTTTATCAACGATTTCGTGATGAGCAGCGAGACGGATTTGCGATTCAGCCGCACTGGCACATTGCTCGGAAATATTAGTGCCGAAACGCTGTAAAGTCGGGATATAACCAAAATTCAAGTCGCGAGCGATGCCGCCAGTGCGACGATGACGACGAGCGCTCTTAACGAGACCGTGGAGATGATTGTACCAAGTAATACCGGTATAAAGATCGGCGAGTTCAAGTTTCATGCGACGCAAAATCATCTCGTGCTGTGGATGACTCTCGATCAAAGCAATCATCAACATTCCACCGGAAACGGTCTCACCATCAACTTTGCGCCAAATTTCTCGCGCCTTGGAAAAAATCGGAGCAACATCAGAATTGAGTTCGCGTGCGATATGAGCTAGACGCTCCGGGGAAATCCCAAAACGCAGTGCTAGAAAGCGGCCACTGCGAGTCTGATACAGGCCGTTTACGATACTTTGGGGCGTGGGTTGGCGGTCGAGCGTGCGCAGAACATTCGCCGACAATAAGTCATTAATATTCTCAGTCGATCCGGCGGGTACGCGAGCAATTTCGCAAGTGTTCCAAACAAAAATCATTACTAGAAAAATTGCGAGCGCAGCGACTAGCCATCCGAGCGGGTTGTGCTGGAAGAATAATAAATATATCGCACCAACAACACTTAATACGATGCCTAGGCCCAGCAAAAACTTCACGGCACCAAGCTGCAGAACTTTGGCGGCACGAGCCTCACGTGCCCGTAGGCTATTATAATCAAAAGTATTATCCCGAGACGCACTATGTTCGGAGTGCTCAGCAGGAGTTTTTATGAAGTTAGTGTCCATTAAAACCTCACTTGGATTAATGCGCAGAACAAACAAATGACAATCAAAAGCGGAGCGAGTGGCCAAAGTACGGCGACGAGTGCGCCGAAAATCGCGCGCAGGATAATCACAACTGTACCGATAACAAGGAGAAACAGACGGACAATCGTACCGATCACACGAGAAAAAAGTCGATCGAGAAAAGCAGAAAACTTAACACTCAGATCAGAGCTGACGACTTGGCCAGCGGAAATTTGGCGAAAGGGTGCAAATAGATGTCGCACGAGAAGTCCGACCGAGAAGAAATCGACGGCGTTTTTCAACTGGTCAACAAAATGTTGCAGATAAAGCCGCCAACCGCGAGTATACCACCACTGAAACATTCCAAGTATGAACATATACAGTATATTATACAGGAAAAGGCGCGGCGCGACTAGTCAATCGTCTGTGAACGGACAAGTTGGCGAATCGCATCGAAAAGATAAGGCTTGTAGACGGCAAGCTCAAAAGGCTCAGAATTCATAATACAAGAAAAGCAGGTCGCGCTGGTCAATTCTACGACCATATATAATAGGACTTTGGGATTTTTGAGGCGAATGCCACTGCGCTCGGCGCCTTGGGTTAAGATTTGGATGATGTTTGCATTGGGCTCGGTGAAAATTTCGCCGATTTTTTGATTAAACACTCCAAGCGAAAGATCTTTTTCGATAAGTTTTAAAGCTTCTCGATTTTGCGCAAGTACGTCCGTTACGTAATCAATGACAAAAATAATTTGGTCTTCAAATTCTAAGATGTCGGTCTGGTAAAGCGCGTTTAAGGCGCGCTGGAAAAGTTCATTGGATTTTTGAGTAATGATACAGCGGCGTAAATCGTCTTTGTCACGAAAGTAAAGATAGAACGTTCCTTTCGCAACATCGGCACGGTCGACAATTTCCTGAATCGAAACCGCATCGAAACCTTGTTCAAGAAAAAGTTGGTAGGCCGCCTCGATCAGACGGTTATTTTTAGAAATCTGTTTGTTGAGGCGTTTCCCTACCTGTTGAACTAAAGTCATATTTATATTATAACTTTGCGAGCTGGAAAAGTAAAGTGTTTTTTGTGACGGGAAAATGACTATTGGTCAGAAAATGTCTTGACAGAAAGGTTTTATAGATATAAAATGATGTACAGAAAACTGACCATTGGTCAGAAAATAAGCGTAAAAGTTAAGAAAAGGAGAAAAAATGCGCAAAATAAGCGATTTTATTTGTCGACATCGCTGGGCGATTGTGCTTGGATCGTTACTCTTGATGATTCCGGCGTTGTTTGGCTATATCGCGACGAAGGTAAATTATGATCTTTTGGTCTATCTGCCGTCCGACATTGAGACGATCAAAGGCCAGGAGATTATGACCGAAGAATTCGGGACGGGGGCGTTTTCGATCGCAGTACTAGAAAATATGCCAGCGAAAGAAACGCTGGAGCTGGAAGACAAAATTCGCGGCGTCGAAAGCGTGAATCAGGTACTCAGTCTAGCGGATTTAACTGGAACGGCAATTCCGATGGACTTCTTGCCGAGCGAGATACGTGAAAAAGCAACACATGACAATACTCAGCTGATGATTATTACGTTCGCAAACGGAACGAGCGACGAGGCAACGTTAGCGGCAGTTGAAGAGATTCGTGAGATTACGGGTGAGAGTTGTTTAATCGGCGGGATGAGCGCGATGGTGCTGGATACGAAGATTCTGTTCAATAGTGAGACGATTCTGTATGTCGGGATTGCAGTAGTATTGTCGCTCATCGTATTGTTACTATGTTTGGATTCATTCGTCGTGCCATTCTTGTTGCTGGGTAGCATCGGTATCGCGTTACTATTTAACATGGGGACAAATATTTTCCTGGGCGAGATTTCCTACATTACGCAAGCGATTAGTGCGGTGCTACAACTTGGCGTGACGATGGACTTTTCAATCTTCTTGTATCACAAATACGAAGCGGCGAAGAAAAATGAAAAAGATAAACTCAAAGCCATGAGTATGGCAATTCGCGAGACAGCAAGTTCGGTCGTCGGGTCGGCGTTGACGACTTTTGCGGGATTCTTAGCGCTCTGTACGATGAGCTTGACGTTAGGTACGGATATTGGAATTGTGATGGCAAAGGGCGTGGTGCTGGGCGTAGTATGCGCGATTACAACTTTCCCAGCCCTACTACTAGTCTGCGATAAGTGGATCGAGAAGACGCGACATAAAGTCTTGATTCCAGAGTTTAAGAAGGTGACGGAGTTTATTGTCGAAAAGCGAAAAATCATTCTGGTAATTTTCCTGGTCTTGCTAATTCCAGCATATATTATTCAGGGCAAGACGGAAGTGTATTATAAACTCGATTCGTCGATTCCGGAAAGTTATGGATATACGCAGGCGATGACTAAACTCCGCGAAGATTATGGGATGGAATCGCAAATGATGATTTTGACGCGTAGCGAGACGAGTAATGCAAACGTCAATGCGATGGCACACGAAATCGAAGGCTTAGACGGCGTAGACGCAGTAGTTGGTTCAAGTCTACTTTCCGACTACGGGATTTCAACGGAAATTTTGGGCGACGAGCTGCGAGACGTAATGGAGACGGAAAATTATTCGATGATGTTAGTTCTGTCGAATTATGGAATTGCGACGGACGAATTAAACGAGCAGATTGCGCGAATTAACGGGATCGTCGATAGTTATGATGATGGCGCGATAGTGGCAGGCGAAGGACCGCTGATGAAAGACTTGGTTGAAACTTCGGATCGGGATTTCACGAATGTGAATTTTGTGTCGATTGGCGTGATTTTCGTTATCATGGCGTTAGTCCTAAAGTCCATTTCCCTGCCGGTACTTTTGATGGCGGCGATTGAGTTTGCGATTTTCCTGAATCTCGGAACGGCATTCCTGACCGACACGGAGATTCCATTCATTGCGTCAATTGTAATCGGGACGATTCAGCTTGGGGCGACGATTGACTATGCGATTCTGCTAACGACGAAGTATCTCGAGGAGCGACAAAACGGCAAAGCAAAAATCCAAGCAGCAAAAACGGCACTAGGAAGTTCGATTCAGTCGATTTTCGTCAGTGCGATGTGCTTCTTCGGAGCGACGATTGGCGTGGGATTGTTTTCGCAGATTGATATGATCGGGTCACTATGTACACTGATTGCGCGCGGAGCGATTATAAGTATGGCGATCGTTGTAACGGTCGTACCGGCACTGCTCGTGTCGTGCGACGGGTTGATTCGAAAAACAACGTTAGGTTTTAATAAACGATAGGAGAGATTTATGAAAAAATATCAGAAAAATATTATGGGGGTAGCGATTATGGGGATGATGGCGCTAGTACCGACTGGAGCGACTTATGCGCTATCGCAAGATGAAACGGTTTACGCGAAACTTGGCAGCGATGGTGCAGCTTACGAAACATCAGTCGTTGAGCATTTAAAAAATGACAAGAAGGACTACCAGTTGTTCGACCGGACAAGTTTGCGCGACATCGAGAACCTAAACGGCTTCGAGAGTTTCATGGTCGAGGGTGGGAAAGTAATCTGGAACGCAGACGGAAAAGATATTTATTATAGCGGAAAATCACAAAAAGAGTTGCCCGTGCAAATGTCCGTGACTTACAAAATGGATGGCGAAGCAAAAACACTGGATGAAATCATTGGCAAGTCAGGGAGTTTTGAAATTAGCTATAAGTTCAAAAACTTGTCGAAAGTTGGCGATATGTACACTCCATTTGTCGCGGCGCTCGCTACGACCTTCAAAGAAGGCGCAGTGTCGGGACTTGAAGTTTCAAATGGCAAGGTTGAAAGTAATGGACGGACGCTTGCGGTGGCAGCAGTAGCGGCTCCGGGGCTATATGAAAGTTTGGGAATTGAGGAGTTAAAAGGTTCAGACGAAATTGTCTTAAGATTTGAGACGGAAAAGTTTGAAATGAGCGACGTCTATACGGTCGTGACACCAAAATTACTCGACAGCGAAGATCTGAAGGTTTTTGCGGAGCTTGATACTTTGTCGGAGAGTGCAAATGTACTCGCGAATAGTAGCAAACAATTAGTAAACGGAAGCGCGAGCTTGAATGCCGGACTGAGCGAACTGCGCGCCGGAATCGTAGCAGCAAAACAGCAAATGGGGGCGTTCGCGACAAATATTGATAACGCTACAATGGCGCAGATTAAAAGTGCGGCTGCAGTGGGAGCGGAACAGGCCGTCGAAGCGAAGCGCGCGGAGATCGAAGCGGGAGTTAATGCGCAATTAGCTGGAAGTCCGGAGCTGCTGAATGCGTTACATTTGCAAGCCGAGGTGATGTGTAGCACACAGATTGGCGGAGTAACATGCCCAGACGCGCAGATACAAGCGGTTGAAGCGCAGCTAGTTGCCGGAATTAAAAATCAATTGGTCGAAAGTTCAATGTTGATTGCAAAACAAACCGCCCGTGAGACTGCGAGCGCAACAGCGGAGCAGGTCGCAACACAAGTCGCGAGCACGATTCAAGCGAAGGTTGCACCGGCGGTAACGGGAGCAATTGATACGATTCTCGGCGGAGTGGATAGGCTCGTACAGGGTGCCGGGGAGCTGAACGCCGGGATGACGAAGTTCGACCAAGAAGGTATTCAGCCGTTAGCGAATTTTGTAAATGGCAAGATAAAAGTAACGGCAAACAAAGTTGAGCGGCTGTTGAAATTGTCGGAGGATTATCAGAGTTATGCTGGTATCGCCGATGATGCGGAAGGCGAGACGAAATTTATCTTGATGATCGAAGGAAAGAAGGCAGAGTAATTTTACTAGTCGAGGAAATCTCCGTCATAGCGGTGGCGGAGATTTTTTAAACTAAGTCGGAGTTGAGATAGTAATAGTACTCAAGAAGTTCCGGTGAATAGTTTTTGACCACAGCGAGGGCTGGGCGCTTGGTTTTCTCGTCAATTTCGCTATGCGACGGGACAATCAACATACGCGTAATGCCGATTTGCTCGACGAAAGCTGGATTGTGGCTTACCATAATAATCGTACCGGTGTAATCTTTGAGGTTTTCGCCGATGATTTTCTGAGTTTCGGGATCAAAGTGATTCGTCGGCTCATCAAGGATAATAAGATTGGCGCGCTGGAGCAAGATCTTGCAAAGTGCGACCCGAGCTTTCTCGCCGGGCGATAGGACGGCGACTTTTTTATACGCGTCGTCATCATAAAAGAGAAAATTGCTAAGCATGCCACGGAGCTCCGTATCGGTAAAATCGTAACTCTGGACGTTCTCAAGAATCGTGCGGCGCTCATCAAGAATTTCAAGCTCCTGTGCGTAGTAGGCGATAGTAGTATTTTGATTCAGGATTACCGAACCCTCACTAGGCGTCAACTCGCCAACAATGAGCTTCAATAGGGTCGACTTACCAACACCGTTTTCGCCGACGATGAGAAACTTCTCGCCACGCGTGAGCGAAAAATTAAGATGATCGTAAAGTAAATGATCAGGTTTGTAGCCGAAAGATAAGTTTTGAACTTCGAGCGGTACTTTGCCGCCGACTTGAGCGGGGGTAATGCGCATAGCGACACGAGCATATTCCTGTTCGCGCGTACCAAGCTGCTCAAGTTTCTTCGCGAGGACTTTTTCGCGTTGGTGACCCATGCCGATGAGTGCAGTATTAGAGCGTTTAGCAGCGCGGGCGCGAGCAACGAATTCGCTAAGACGTTTAATTTCTCGTTCCTGCTCCGTAATCCGAGCATCCTCGGCAGCCTTTTCTTCGGCGTATTGTCGACGAAAGTCAGCATAGTTCCCTTTGTAGACTTTCATTTTGTGGGTAGTTTTATTCACGAAAAGAGTTTTGTTAGTAACAGTATTTAGGAAGTCGATGTCGTGTGAAATTACCAATACCATACCACGATAATTGCGCAGGTAATTTGCCACGAAACGCTTAGTCTCGACGTCGAGGTGATTAGTCGGTTCGTCGAGCAACAAAAGTCCGGCGTTTTCGAAAAGCACGCGGGCGAAAGCGACTTTTGATTTCTGGCCACCGGAAAGTTCGCGCATTTTTTGATCAACGAGGTCAGAAAGATGCATTTTGTCGAGAATTTTTAGTAGCTCATAATCAAAATTCGCGAGGTCATAAGAGTCGATCAAGTCTTGTAGCTCGGTAATGCGATCGAGAATCTTCACGCTATCAGGATATTTGGCAAGTTTTTCGTATTCGTCGTTAAGTTGCGCTTGGAGTTCATCGACTGGACGGCCGGCAGCAACATACTCCCAGACCATAATATCGTCATGTTCGGGCGGAATAATAATTTCCTGTGGAAGGTAGCCAAGACGGAGACTGGGAAGTTCGATTTCGCCGGAATCAAGTTCTTGCTCGCCAAGAATAATTCGGAAAAGGGTTGTCTTTCCGGCGCCGTTAACGCCGACAATGCCCGCCTTATCTTGCGGATCGAGACGAAAATTACAGTCATCATAGATGACTTTCGTACCATAAGCAAGATGGAGGTGGGAGGCGTTCATATTAATCCTTTTTTATCCGGTGAGTCTTTAGATAGTCTATCACCGCGATGAAGTTTTGGTCATATTCATAGTGTTTCTTATCATGCTCAATCCAGCAATCCGACCAACTTTTTTGAAAATCTACCGATGCTTGGACTTGATGATACTTTAGCAATTCGTTATCATCTTGGCTTTGCCAGTCGACACAATTCTCCTCATCATATAACTTGCATTGGATATCGGCTTCAAGCTTATCGCAAAGATGCGCAAACTTCGCTTCGGGAGTTTTGCGCTCGTCAAATTCATAAATGAGAGATTTTAGATCCATTTTATTGGAAATGCTGTCAAGGATTTTACCAACAGCCTCATGGCCAATCTTTTCCTTTTCGGACTTGGCAATCTCAAACGGCACCAAATCGCCAATCATGGTCTCTTCTAGCTCGTGGATAGCGAGCATCAGAATAACTTTTTCAATATCAAGTTCGTAATCATATTCAGAATACATTGCTATGGCTAACATTTGGACACCGTAAACATGCTCAGCAACACTTTCTAGACGCTCGCGCTGGACGTGCCACTTTTTCCAGCCAGTGCGAATAATATCTTTTAATTTATTGCAGAGGACGTAATATGAGATAACGTTAGCGGGTTTTGACATAATAAAACAAAATTGTGATGGTACGCCCGATAGGATTCGAACCTACGACCTTTGGTTCCGGAAACCAACGCTCTATCCAGCTGAGCTACGGGCGCATATAACGTATATTATTATACCACACTCCCTTGAGACTTGCTATGCGGCTTTCTTTTTCTTCTTTGGTAAAGGCGTAACGGCCTCGACTTGACGAATGATTTCGCGCGCGAAGTCAGCGTTGTCGATATCGAGGATGTAATGCGGCTTCGCACCTTTATATGGAGCGCCGACTTTGGCGTCTTGCATCTGCTCTGCAATACAATCCAGCTGCTTAATAAATACCGTATTATCGCAAACCGTAATCACTGGCTTATCGTTGACATAGACCATGTATTCGCCGAACATTTTGCGATAGCGAATGTCGCCAACGCCTTGTAGTTGTTCACAAACATATTCAATAAAACTTAAATCAGTTGCCATACTATATATTATATACTAAGTTCAACATATCCAGAGAACCAATCTTCAAAACCATCAACCGAAGTATAAGCCGCGGCATCTTCGTCGCTATCGGCTTCGAGAAAATCAACAACTCGCCCGTTATAAAAAATTGCGAAGCTGGGGTAGAATTTCAGATCCGGGATAATATTACTATCTTTGATAGTCGAAAAACTAATTTCATAAAGCTTGAGTGGATATGTCTCAAGGAAAACGTCGAGATTCTTTTCGAGATCAGCGGAAGCCTGACAGGCGGGTTGCGAGATAAAAAGTCCAAAGGATTTTTGTCCGTCGATAAGCGATTGTAATTCATCAATATTGATATCCTGAACCTCGGCAGAACCGTAATATTCGGAGCTAAGGGCAAATTTATAGCTACGGGTTAACATAATAATTGCGAATGCCACCAAAATAACGACGAAGCTGACCACGATGATAATCAGGCTGCGGCGGTTTTTCATTCAGCCTCGATTGCAGTGAGTGTCAAAAAATCAATATCGTGATATGGGACTTTCCAAAAATCATAGACCGTCTCACCGTTACGTTCGGCTTTCACTGCGACATTATGCTCGCCATCATAGTACCAGTAGCCACCGACATTATAAATCTTGTCCGCATCCCAACCGAGGGATACGAGAAGATTCTTCATCGCACCCGCATAGCCGCCACCACCGCACATCAGGAAAATATATTTATCTTTCGGGAAAAGGTCTTCGAGAATTTGGAGTGACTCAGCATAATTTGGCCGATAATTCCCCGCTCCGTCATCTGTAAAAAGCGTCACACCTGTATAACTTTCACCAACTTCATCAGGAAGACCAGTAGGATTAGTAATATATGGATAAGGAATAATCTCAAAGCCATTGACAAAACCGGAAAGGTAAGAATCGCCGCCAATAGCTTCATAGTTCCCCGGGTCCTTAAGCATACGCAGGTCGCGATAAACTGCGTCGTCACGTCCGAGATAGCGGTCAATCGTCGATTCGTTGATATTTTTATCAATACCAAATTGGCTACCGCGGATACCCTCAGCAAGTTCAGGGGCAGGAAGCCCACCGTCAGAAACGGTTTCAGTTTTTCGTCGCGTAGTCAGTAATGACAAGACGATTGTGACGCAAATCATTACGATAATAATAGTAGCGATGATAATTTTGCTAATTTTAGAGCGTGGTTTGTCCATGGTTATATTATACTATAAACTCATGCTAAAATTAAAGCGTGGATGATTCCATGGGATCTGGCGGAAATCAATGAGGTCAAGCTCCGGTTGCTGGCGGCTCTCGAGAAAAAGATCGCGGAGTTTCTCTTTCATAAGTTCCAAAGGAGAACGAGAAAGACTTGAAATTTAGTGTGATTACGATTGCGCCGAAGATGAGTAAGCTCCTCTACCTATGGATGTAGTTTTTTGGCTTTTGTCCGTAGCGGGAACGTAAATATCAATGACGGTAGGCTCTATATCGGTGGTTGGAGTACTGGTGATGGTCAGGTTGCACCAGCTCACGGCTACGGTTGGTCGCGTACAGCTAAATCGTCCACCAACGCCTACAACTTGAACTTTAATACTACGGGCGTCAATCCGTCAAACAACAACCGTTGGAACGGTTTCCCCCTCCGCTGAGGGTTTGGCCGGTTGCGGTGCCGATCTTTAATAGAAAATACTCCACGTCATAGTGGAGTATTTTCTATGGTGAGTCGGGTGGGGCTCGAACCCACGACACCCTGCTTAAGAGGCAGGTGCTCTAACCAGCTGAGCTACCGACCCACAACTGGTAGTATTATATCACGTTAAAGGCGAAAATGAAAGCCCTAAAATAGCTGTTTTGTGCTAGAATAGTAAGATGAAGATACGCGAGAATGTGCCGATTTCTGAGCTAACGACGATGCGACTAGGAGGTGCGGCACGATATGTGCTGGAGGTGGAGCAGCCAGAAGACGTAGAGGCCGCGTATGAATTTGCTGCAGAACGAGAGTTACCGACTTGGGTAATGGGGGGCGGGGCGAATAC
>CANBEI010000005.1 GCA_947367565.1 uncultured Candidatus Saccharibacteria bacterium
ACGCGAATAAATATCATACGCCCGCTCTCCACGATTTGTCTCTTCAACTACTGTTGGTACTAAATAATTTTTCATATTATCCTTTCTCATATTACATCCTTATTTCGTTTTCCACTCTTTCCACATTTGAATCCATGAGATCATATAATCCTCCTAGCTTCTCCTGCTTCTCCACATACTCATCAATCCGCGCATTGTTCTCATCAATCTTCCGGTTCAATGCTTCTCTTCTATCTTCCAGCGCTTCACTTTCCGCTACCAACCCACTCCGTTGCGCATTAAACTCTGCCGCCGTGAAGCAGTTCACGGTATTCGCACAAGCGTTAAACCGGTCAATCTTCGCATCCAGTATATCCACCTCACGCGAATACGCTTCCCTTTCTGCTTCAATCTCTACTCTTATCTGTTCAATCTCGTCGTACAGCGCATTTATCTCACTCCTAAGTTTCTCAAACGGGGCTTCATAAGTTTCATACATCTCAACGATTCGTCCACGATTCTTAAAGTACTTCGCATAATGCGCCTCCAGACCTTCGGGCAACTCTGATAATTTCGTTCCCGCCCGTGTATAGACTTCCTCAATCTCATCTTCTTCGCCATAGGTCTCCAGTTCCTCCTCAAACCATTCCGCATTCTGCGCTTGCACCTCGGCTAACCACCCCATAACCTCAGCCTGCTCACCAGCCCCCATTCGCTCCCAGACCGCATGCAACAGCTCATGTGCCGCCGTCACCTTGTTCGCAAGCACCAGCTGCTCATCTGTAATTCGATACACATATATCCGACCATCTGTATAGCAGCCCAAGACACTCACATCATTACTGTGCTCGCCGCAATGCCCATTAAATTCTTCCACCCCCTCCACTACCGGCTGCGTCGCGGCGAAAACCCGTCGGCCCGCCCCCGTCAATTCCAGCGCTTCTTCGATCTCTTGCACCGTTTCATCCGGCCGATATCCCCAACCCCTGACATAATCCCAGACAAATTGTTGGTCCAATACCCAGCTTAGCCCCAATACGATAACAATCAGCAGCCACCAATTCCGCTGCCAAAAACCCCGCTTCGGCTTCACCGATTGCGTCTCCACTGCTGCCATGCCGTCATTACTCATGCACCACCTTCACTTCTAACTCGTCTTTACTTCCCCGCTTCATCTTCACTTCCATGATATCCCCCGGCTCAACCTTCCCCGCCACAATTTCCTCTGCCACTAGCGACTCCACTTTATCCTCAATCATCCTTCGCAGCGGCCGCGCCCCGTTCTTCGGATCATACCCCTCCTCAATCAGATAATCTTTCACTTTCTCGTCCAACTTCAGCCCTAGCTTTTTCGTCGCCAATCTCTTCTTCAGCTCTTCTACTAGATTATCAAAAATCTTCTCCACATTATCGCGCGTCAGTGCATGGAACACCATAACCCCATCCAATCGGTTAATCAGCTCCGGCTTCATCGTCTTTTTCAGTGCCCGCATTGCCGCCATCTTGCTTGCCTCATATTCCGCCCCCAGCTCACGCTTCTCCTTCGCCCCCTTCGCGACAAACCCCAGCTCGCTCTCACGATACATCTCGCTCGCTCCGAGGTTCGACGTCAAAATCACAATCGTGTTATTAAACTTCACTTTCGTTCCCTGACCATCGGTCAGTTCTCCGTCTTCAAGAATCTGCAGCAACATATTAAACACATCTGGATGCGCTTTTTCAATCTCATCAAACAGCACCACCGCGTACGGTTTTCGTCGCACGCTCTCCGTCAACTTCCCGCCATCTTCATAGCCAACATACCCTGCTGGCGCTCCGACGAGCCGTGAGACATTGTGCTTCTCGCCAAACTCACTCATGTCGATTTTAATCAGCGCATTCTCACCCCCAAATACTTCTCGCGCTACCACTCGTGCCAGCTCCGTCTTCCCTACACCCGTCGGCCCCATAAAGAGGAATGAGCCAATCGGTCGCTTCGGATCAGCAATCCCGCTCCGCCCCCGCCGAATCGCTTTCGCCACCGTCTTAATCGCTTCATTCTGCCCGACGACACTCTTCCGAAGATGTCCTTCTAGCCCGCCAAGTAGTTCCAGTTCACTCCCATGCACTTTCGACACTGGAATTCCCGTCTTCAGACTCACTGCCAACGCCAAATCATCTTCCGTCAACTTCGGCTTCACTTCCGCCCCCGCCTTCTTCAGCTCTTTCAGCTTCTTCTTCGCTTTCTCCGCCTCTGTCTTACACAGCGCCGCCGCTTCAAAATCTTCCTTATCCGCCATCTCCGCCATTTTCTCTTCGGCTTCTTTGAGTTGCACTTTCAACTTCTTATACTCGCCCCCGTCCTTCTTATCCGCCGCAACCTTACTAATCGCCGCCGCTTCATCAATTACATCGATCACCTTATCCGGCATAAATCGGTCATTAATATACCGCCCCGACATATTAATTGCTACCTCCAGCATCTCATCCGGAATCTCTACCCCATGGTGCTTCTCGTAATGCTTCTTCACGCCTTTCAGAATCTTCAACGTCACCTCCGCACTCGGCTCCTCGACCATTACCGTCTGAAACCTTCGACTCAGCGCCTTATCTTTCTCAATATGCTTTCGGTACTCATCCATCGTCGTCGCACCAATCAACTGAATCTGCCCCCGCGCCAGCGCTGGCTTCAAAATATTCGCCGCATCCATCGACCCTTCTCCAGCTCCCGCCCCCATCAGAAGATGCAACTCATCAATAAACAAAATCACATCCTCATTTTCAATCGCTTCATCTATCACCCCCTTAATCCGCTCTTCAAACTCCCCGCGGAACTTCGTCCCCGCCACCATCGTACTGAGGTCTACCTGGATAATCCGCTTCCCGATCAACACCCCCGGCACGTCATTATTCACCATCCGTTCCGCCAAACCTTCAACAATCGCTGTCTTTCCAACCCCCGCCTCGCCAATCAACACCGGGTTCGACTTCGTCCGTCGACTGAGTACCGTTACCACCCGCTCAATCTCTCGCTCTCGCCCAATCACTGCGTCGAGCTTGTCATCCTTCGCGAGATCCGTCAGGTCTGTTCCGAACCGCTTCAGCCATTTCAACGGCTTCCGTTTATAATCTTTCTTCAACTTCTGATTCTGCTCACGCTCTACTTGCTGCGCCATCTCCGCGTCCAGCACATCCATTACATCGTCCAACTCCACCCCCATTTTTATCAACAACATCGCACCACGCGAATTCGTTTGACAAATCAACGCATAGAGTAAATACTCCGTGCCGATTACCTTCACGCCTTTTTCCATCGCGTAGTGACTCGCCATCCGAATCGTGAGCACCGCTGCCTCCGAAAGCGACATCATCGCCATCGCCGAATTCCCATTTACTTCTGCTGCTTCCTGATCCAGCGCCTTCTCCGCCTTATCCAGTGTCACGCCATTACTCGCCAAAATACGCGCCCCCGTCGATGCATCCTGCGACAAAATCCCAAGCAAAATATGCTCAGTCCCCATATAACCATTGTTATATTTCTTACTAAACAAATCGGCCTTTTGCAGCGCAAACCGCGCATTCTCCGACAATTGATTCATCATTTCACTAAAATCACTATCCATATTTCCCTCACTCAGATTCTTCTATTATACTATATCCATTTTAATCCAAGTCTTATTTTCTATTCTACCGTATTAGCACTCGCATGTCAACAGTGCTAATTATCCAAATATTGACATCTACCTCTCACCTATTCCGCTTATGCTATAATCAAACTGTAACTTGTACCTTAATGTTTCTAAAAGAGGTGATTTTTATGTTAAGACGTCTGTTAAAGACTCTCAGGTGCTTACTTATTATCGTTACCGGGTGTGCGCTCGGGTTTATAGCCTTCGTCAGTGGAATCGCCGTTTACGCCGAGTTCATCATCCCCACGCCAGTAAAAAGCACCGTCGTAGCCGAAAAACTTGCAGAATGTTTCCATACGGAAACATTCCAACTAGATTGTCTAGTTGGACCCAAAATTCTGACACCCGGAGAAATCGACATTCTCCAGACCGACTCTTCAGTTTCGCGTCAAGTCATCTGGCGTATTGTCTTGCCAGCCTACGGCATCTACCCTTACCCGGCGGAGATCTACTCCGATCTACCCTTTTCCACTACTGCCGACGACCCTGCAGAGCAGCCTTACGTCGACGCCCGTGCCGCCGCTGTCATTTGTGGCCTCGCGAGCAGCACTCAAGACCCCGCAGCAGCGATGTCCGAGCAAGAATTTGACGTCCTCATTCAAAAACTTGATTCGGGTACCATATCTTTACCCGAATACAATATAGATTGCCCTTACCTACAGGGGCATACCTGGACCGCCGAAACTTACCGCGGGCGCAACGCGCTCCTCTCTGCTTGGGAAGACATCCCTGTCGCCTGGCGCACCGATTTCATCGCCGAAGGCTGGCAAATCGACTTCACTCTACCTAGCGAAATCGAAACCGAACAAGGCCTCGTCTCGCGCGACCGTGCTGCCGGTTCAATCCATTATGCTGGGCACATCATCCATCTTGACACTTCCAACCCCAAAACCACACTCCACGAGTTGGGGCACTACGTTACCTATCGGGTCGGCTGGCTCTACGACCTAGAACTAGAAGCTGAATTTCAAACCGAAGGTCCTGTACTCGCCGAACTTCTTGGCAAACATTCGCAAGAAAGCCCTCGCGAATATATCGCTGAGTTTATCGCGCACTGGCTCGCCTACCCTGACGAACAAGTCCAACTCGCCGAGCTCGCCCCGAATACGACCACTCGCGTCAAACATCTTATCTCCGACTATGATTCACTTCTGCCAACCGAGGCGCCTTAACGGCGCCTCTTTCCCCGTGCAGATTACACCCGATTTATCACCGGAATCACAATCGGCGTATGCCCCGTCGCATCGAACAAGATATGCGTGACGTCCTCTTTCACTTCTTCCTTGAACGCTTTCATATCATCACCTTGCAGCTTCTCCGTCCGCACCCTGAGGTAATGCCGAATCTTCGCCACCAACTCCTCCGAATTGTCCAAGTAGATAAACGCCCGCGAGACAATATCCGGCGTCTTCACCAGCCGATTCGTCTTCTTGCTCAGCGTCAGCACAATGATGAATATTCCCTCGCGCGAAATATGAATCCGATCTTTTACCACCGCCTCATGTACCGGCTTGTCCGCATCATCAAACAGCTTATTTCCAACGTGAATTCGCCCATTCTTCCGCACCGTCTTGTCCGGCATCAGCTCAACTACATCACCGTCATCCGCCACCAAAATCCGATCCGATTTCATCCCAATCACATTTTCCGCCATCTCCGCGTTATGTTCCAGCATATAGAACTCCCCATGATACGGCATATAATTCAACGGTTTCATCCGCTCAACAAAATCCACATGGTCTTCAAAATACGCGTGCCCCGAAAGGTGTAACGGCCCAAGTCCCGTGAGATGCGTCTTACCATTCTGCATCACCTGCGCCCCTTCGCGTAGCAGCCCATCGACCACTCCGACCACATGCGGCTCATTCCCCGGAATCGGGTTACTCGAAAAGACAATCACATCGCTCGCCTTAATCTTGATATACTTGTGCGCACCCGTCACCATCCGATTCAACACCGCATTCACTTCCCCCTGCGACCCCGTACAAACCACCGTCACCTTATCATCCGGCAACTTCACGATGTCTTCCATCTTCATGATCACGTCTTTCGGCACCTTGATTACCCCCGCCCGCAGCGCCACCTCGACGTTATTAATCATCGAAAACCCAGCAAACGCTACTTTCCGCCCGCGTTTCGCCGCTTCGTTCAAAATCAGCTCAATCCGTTTAATCTGGCTCGAGAAACAACTCACAATCACCCGCCCATTCGCATAGTGGTCCATCACTCGCCCAATATTCTCACCAACATCGTACTCCGAATGTGGATGCCGCCCCGGACTATCAATATTCGTCGACTCATTCAGCATGAGCGTGATACCCTCTTTTTTCACGATCTCATCCAAACGTTCGTAATCTGCCTGCGTCCCCAGCGGCTTCTCTTCATGCCGCCAGTCACCACTCAGATACACCACCCCATTCGGTGTCCGCACCACAATCCCGACATTCCCCGGAATCGAGTGCAACATATGAATCAACTCTATCGAGAAATACTCCCCGACCTTAATAATCTCATGCTTCAGTGGGTCAATCGCCTGATAATTCATATCCGGCACTTCCGCGAGCTCCGACATCTGTTTCTCGATCATCCCAATCGTAAACTTCGTCGCATAAATCGGCGTCGTCGGTTTAAACTTCGGTAGCAGATGCCGGCACGCCCCAATGTGATCCAAATGCGCGTGCGTGAAGCAAATCGCTTTCACTTTGTCGATATTATCTTCTAAATACTGAATATCCGGCACCATATAATTCACACCCGGATAATCCCCGCCCGCAAACAATGTCCCCATATCAACCACAATCATCTCGTTCTTGTACTCAATAATGGTCATATTTTTACCAATTCCAAACTCACCGACACCCCCAAGCGGAATTACCCTCACCGCATCCGGATTCGGCCGCGCCGCCTTCAGCTGCGCATTCGTCACCTGTGCCCCATCATAGCCATTATAGCGACTCCGGTTCACCGGCACCCCAATAATATGCTGTGTCGCCTGCGTATTCACATCTTGCGACAGCATTCGCTGATGATGCACCATCTCCCCCTTGCGCACCGAAACACCGAGCCCAGCCCGCTTATTCGCTGCTGCCGTTTGCCCCTGAGAGCCTTTTGTAGCCCCTCTAGCGCCACTTTTAGCCTGAGTAGCCTTGTTACCTTGCTTTTTTGCTCCACCCCCTCTAACGGCCTTCTCCGTAGCTTTAGCAGCATTTTGACCATTTTTCGCACCCCGAGCGCTACTTTTCACGCTCCCATTTGCCCCCTGAGCGCTTCTCGCGCCCCTATTAGAGCCTTTTTTCACCAAAGCCGCATCCTTGCCGCCCTCCTCGAAATTCGAGTTAAAATTGCGCTTCTGCGCCTCTTCAAATTGTTTTTTGATATCCGGCAAACGTTCATCGCGCATTTTCATCAAGCGCGCACGTCGCTCATCTTCTTGCTTATTAACCATATTCCTCTTATATTCTCCCCCGTTATTCCCCCTGAAGTACTTTCAGATACTTCTATTATAGCAAACTCACGCCAAATCACAAGGTTTTTCTGGCATTTTCCTTTCCATACCTCTGTAAAAATCCGGCTATCTATTGACATTCTGCTGAATTAATGATAAAATACCGCCGTAGCTAACATCTCGTAACTTAAAACCCCGTTCTCCCGAAAGGAGTGTTTTTAATGACAAAGATTCATTACAAAATGCAAGTCATCACGATTATACTTATCGTGTTTTTATCCCTGATTCTGGGATTCGTTATCGCAGCTTTGCTCACCATCAGCGCCATCTGTACACTCTACCCACACCTCAATTTTACCGAAGACGCCATCCTTATTAGCACGGGCGCTATCACACTTGTTGCGTTTCTGATCTGCCACTTCAGCATCGCTGTCGCCATGACAAGTATTTTCGAGAAAATCATCAGTCTTCTGATCCGTGGCGACCTCATGAGCGAAGCCTCCGTTAAGGACGGATATCACCCCAAAGGCTTTTGTACCCTACGTGGTAATCCGAAAAACGGTCATGCACGCGCCTTACAACTCGTACAGAGACATATAGTGTATCATCCGAGATACTGTGTCGCCTGTCTTCGACTCTCCTACGCCGAACTCCAAAATTATATTTATGTCATGGAGAATACGCACAAGACGGTCTACGACCTCAGCGAATGCGATTGCAACGAACTGCGGCATCAGCCAGCGCTTTCACTGCGCATCGCTCGACGCATTTATCGCTCCATGCACGTCGACGATACGATCTTTCTCGTCTATCGCCAGCGCAAATTTTATAAATCCGACCCGTCCGTCATCTTTCTGGACACCGACGGCGTCTCCGAAACTCGATGTTAACTACCACCCCAGCTTGTCTGGGGTATTTTCTTGCGCCATCACCATAATACAGTAAAACGAGAAAATAGCCGGACACGAGCGCCGGCTATTACCTTATCCCTCAGGGATAAACTTAAATGTTCTACTTACCTTTCTTCTTGTGCTGTTTATGCGTGCCCCTGACCATCTCATATGCCACTTTTACTAATGCTATTACGACTAAAATCGCCGCTACCACTAACAAAAATGTCAACAACGCCACAAAACAGAAAGCCAAAACTGCTATAAGTACTATAGCCGCAACGACCGCGCCTGCACTAAGCAGTGCCATGCCAAGTTTATCTTTCAACCTGGCCCACAAAGTCGTCTTATCAGCGTCAACCAGTATCAATTCGCCATCCCGGCCGACAACCTCAGTTTTGTGCTTTTTCTTTGACTTTTTCAAGCATATTCCCCCTTTCTACAGTAAGTATCAAAGCAAAGCCGTCTCCAGCTCCCCTCTTACCTAAATTATAGCACACTTTACAAAATAAATCAAGCGCTTCTAGTTTCGCTTACATTTGTAAACAAAAATCTTAAATCAGTACCTAGCCTAGTCTCTTTCCTTTTCCTCCATTAGGCACTACCTGGGTAGAGGCAGCGGAGGGGGAAAGCATGCCAACGATTGCCGTAGCTTGACGGATCGACGTACGTAGGGTACGTGAGTAGGTGATAAGCACCCGTAGATGAGCTATCTGTACGCGACCAGTTGTAGCCGAAGCCGATGAACCGCATAGCACCCTCATAGTCAGTACCAACATTAACCCACCCGCTACGGACAAAAGCCAATGGTAAATTCCAACTTGTATATCACGTACAAGTTCAGTCTCATTCTAACGGGGGTAACTTAATGTTTTATAATCCTTAATCAAGCAGACTATATATTACTTTAGCTATACTTTCTGGAATATAAAGGCGTTGAACCGGATTTTAGGCTTCAGTTTTAGCAAAAAGTCAGCGCAAACTTGTTCTGCGGAACTTTTTGCAATCCGTAGGAAAAACTGAAGCCTAAAATCAGACGTGAAGCGCCCCATTCCAGAAAGTATAGCTAGAGTAATGTAGCCGGGTTAACTGGAAGATTATGAAACACCAAGCCCTACAACTTCTTCAACAATTCCCTCAGCTCCTCATCCGTCTTCACCCCAAACGTCACGCTCCTCCCCCGCACCCGCACCTCTGCGCCATACTTCTCACACAGCTTCGCCTCCTCTTTGACGAAGCTATTCATCTTCACCGCCTTCACCGAGCTCTTCTTCTTGTGATCCGCAATATACCGCTCAACTTTCCGTGCCGACCAACCCTCTTCGATCATCTTCGGCAAAATCTCATGCACCATCTCCGGATCCGCCGAAATCAGTGGTCGCATCGGCCCTTCCATTAAGCCATGCTCCTGCATCGCTTTCTTCGCCTCTTCCGGCAATTTCAGCAACCGCATCGTATTAATTACGCTCCCCGCACTCTTCCCTACGCGCTGACCAATTTCTTCATTCGTCAGATTAAACTGTGTCTTCAATTTCGCATACGCCGTCGCAAGCTCAATCGGATTCAAATCTTCCCGCTGCGCATTCTCGACAATCGCCATCTCTAACCGACTCTGATCATCCAAAGTCCGCACAATCACCGGCACTGTCGCAAGCTCCGCTAACTGCGCTGCCCGCCACCTACGCTCCCCCGCTACAATCTGGTACTTCTCGCCTTGTTTTACGACGACGATCGGCTGCAAAATCCCATGTTCCTTAATTGACTCGGACAGCTCTATTAGCCCCTCTTTACTAAATGTCTTCCGTGGCTGACTCTCGTCCCGCACCACCTCATCTACGCTAACCTCAATCAGCCGGCTGACCTTCTCGTCCTCTTTCCGCGTCGGGTCAAATTCTTCCTCTACCAAATTCGTCGGAATTAACGTCTCAAAACCTCTCCCTAGACCACTTTTTTTCATCACCCTCTCGTCCTTTCCTCTACTTCACGCGCAAATTCCTTGTACGCTTTTGCCCCCTTACTAAACTTATCATACGCCCCCACTGGCACTCCATGACTCGGCGCCTCCGCTACCCGTACATTCCGCGGAATCGTCGCCTCAAACACCTTTTCCTTAAAATACTTCCTTACCTCTGCCAATACTTCCGCCGACAGACTCGTCCGCTTATCATACATCGTCGCCAGCACCCCGAGTAATTTCAACTGCGGATTCATCGCCTTTTTCACCATCGCCATACTCTCAAGTAACTGCGCCACTCCTTCCAGAGCATAAAACTCCGTCTGCACCGGCAATACCAAATAATCCGCCGCAATCATCCCATTCACTGTCAGCAGTGACAAGCTCGGTGGCGAATCAATAATCACATAATCATAATCTTCTTCGACGCTCTCAATCGCCCGCTTCAACACCCCAAATTTCTGCCTCATCCCCGCCATTTCCACTTCTGCATTCGCTAGCTGCGGTGTCGTCGGCGCCAGATCAAAATTCTTAAACGCTGTCTGCTGTACTACATCGCTCATCTTCGCTACGTCCAGCATCACCTCCGTCATACTCGCATCTAGCTCGGTCTTGTCCAAGCCCAACCCACTACTCGCATTGCCCTGTGGGTCAACATCGACAAGCAGCACTCGATTCTTATCTTTCGCCAAAAAATACGCCAAATTCACTGAAGTCGTCGTTTTGCCTACACCACCCTTTTGATTCGTAATACAAATCACCTTCGCCATAATTACTCTAATTATACCACACCGCTCATGTTTATTTCAAATAATACACACCACTCATTACCAAGCGCTGAGCATACTCCACCTCATCCAAGCCCGTCGCCGACTTCACTGCCTCCAATACATCCTCATTATCCTGACCATCATTAATAAATACAATCAGCCCCTCACCTAAATCCTTCCCTGCCAAGATTTCCTTCAACGCTTCCTCATCCACCCCTACATCTTTCGCAATATAAGACTCCTTAATCTCTCGCACCAGCAAAATATCATTCAAAAATCCCCAATCATCTCCCGTTTTCATCAAATACACCGCTGGAACTTCACTTAGCTCCTCAACCTTCTCCATCCATTCCGCCCGCTCTCGGTACACCACGTCCGGCGCCAAACCTGCCGCCACCGGCATTACAATGCTAAATACCGCAATCACTACCACCATTCCTAAGTTCCCCCATTTCTTACCCCAAACTCCTTCAGACAACCCCCACAAACTCCATAACACTAAGACCAAGAGCAGCCCGCACACCGGCGCCACATACCTCAGTGCCGCAAACGGCGAAGCCGCCGCCACTACTACAAGATAAAACAACGTCGGCACCAAAATCATCATTACTTTTTCTCCCTGTCCCTTCGCCACCGTCAATTTCTTCTGCGTCATAATCACGTACCCACCAATCAACATCAATCCCAGCACGATCACCAGCAACAACTTGTGAAAAACATATTCATCTAATACGCCTACATACGTCCACAAATTCGCAAGCAATACTAACGGCTGCCCCAGTGTCGCCATCACACCTTCACCTCGATAGCCAAAGAACATATGTTGCACCGCCCACGGCCATATCACAAGCGACACCAACCCCGCTACAATCACCGTCGCCACATATTTTCGCAGATCTTTCCACCTCTTCTCTCGTACATACCGCACCGCAAACACCACAAACATCGCCGCCAAATAAAACCAGTAATAATACTGTGTCAACGCCCCCGCAAGCTCTACCACCCCTATCGCTACATACAATCCCGTCTTCGCCTCTCCGCTCTTCGCCTCCAGCAGTTTCAAATGCAACCATGTCGTCATCAGCACCCAAAGCGTCAGCAACTCATACATTCGTATATACACCACCGTACTCACGGCCGCCATCCCGAGCGCCACCACTGCCGTCAACACCAAGGCCTTAACTTTCTGACCACCAGTCAGTTTCTTCACAATCAACCACAATACTACCGTACTCACCCCCGCAATCAAGATATTCAAGACGATCCCCGTCCACTTAGAGAACTGACCAGAAGTCATTTCCATCCCTAGTCGGAGCAAGAAATAAAACAATGGCGGATGTACATCATTTTTCTGATTCTCATACACTGGCCGGAAATCCCCGCGCTCATCTTCTCCCACCGTCAAATATTCATCATAATAATCCCCAGTATGCCACTCATCATAAAACCCTTCCGTCTCATAAATCTGCACTTTGCTATGATTCGCTAACCCATATGAATAAATTTCATCCATATGGAAATATGCTTTACTCGCTCCCGCCAAGACATAAACTACTGTCTGCGCAACAATAATCAACGCCAGCCATACCGCCGCCGATTCCCATAATCTTTTCCCAAACCTCTTCATTACTCTCAGTATATCACAAAATCCAAACCCAGAGTTTTCTATGACGTCATTTTCTTCACTATCTTTAAAGTCGGCCACGCCAACCCCAAGAACACCGCCAAAAGTATTAACACCGGCCACCCCATCGTCGCCGTAATTCCAAATAGCGATTTCAAAAATAGAAAGCTAAACACCAATCCCGCCGCCGAAATCCCCCAAATCGCCTTCTTGTCCCATGTCATCGGCCTACTCACGTCCCGTAGCACCATCATCCCAATCGTCGCAAGCAAAACCGTCGCCGCTGTCGTCATCTCCGGTGCACTTATTCCCAATACTCGCCCGAGCAATGCCATCAACATCACCAGCACCATATCCGTCACGCCACCCGGCAACGCTTTCAAAATAATATTCTTCATAAAATCCCCTCGGATCAATGCCGTATTCGGCACTTGCGACAACAAAAACGCTGGCACCCCAATCGTAAACATACTTATGAGCGAAACTTGCGTTGGCGTAAGCGGATACCGCATCGCAAAAATAATCGTCAGTAGCGCCGTCAGAAACGAAAATATATTTTTCACGAGGAATAAGCTTCCCGACCGCTCCAGATTATTCACTACCCTTCGCCCCTCTCTCACCACATCCGGCATCTTCGCAAAATCCGAATCTAGGAGTACTAGCTGCGCCGCCTGCACCGCCGCCTCGCTTCCTGAAGCCATCGCAATCGAACAATCCGCATCTTTCAATGCCAAAACATCATTCACTCCATCTCCCGTCATCGCCACGGTCCGACCTTGCGCTTTCAATGCCTGCACTAACTTCCGTTTCTGCTCCGGAGTCACTCGCCCAAACACCACATATTTCTCTACCGCCTCATCTATCTGCTTCTTTGTCTTTAATTTCATGCAGTCAATATATTTCTCCGCACCTCGAATCCCCGCCTGCTCCGCCACTCGCGCTACCGTCACCGGATTATCCCCCGAAATCACTTTTATCTCAACATCCTGCTCATAAAAATACCGAAATGTCTCTGCTGCATTCTCCCGTATCGCATTCGCGAGTAGCACCAATCCATACGGTTTCACCTTTCCCGTCAATTTCTTCCCCGTCAACTCTCCCATATACAAACCAAACACCAACACACGGTACCCCTTTTCACTATACTCTTCTACTTTTTCAGCATATTTCGCATACTCATCCCCCAAGACAAACTCCGGCGCCCCTAATACTATCGTCTCGTTTTCAAACTCTACACCGCTATACTTATACCTCGAAGAAAACCCCACAACTTTCTTCGCTTTCCATTCCTTCCCTTCTCCGTCCAGCCCCTCTTTCAGCGCCATCATCGTCGCATTATCCGCCTCCTGCGCTCTCGCAAACGCCCCCAGCAACTCCCGATTCTCAGCTTGCGTCCTCCCCGCAAAAACCACCACCTCTACCAGTTTCATTTTCTCTTCCGTAATCGTCCCCGTCTTATCGACGCACAACGTATCTACTCTCGCCAGCGTCTCAATCGATTTCATATCGTGCAGCATTACTTGCCGTCGCGCCAACTTCATCGCGCTAATTACCAATGTCACACTCGCCAGCAAAAACAGTCCTTCCGGTATCATCCCAATCACCGCCGCTACCATCGCCCGTACACTCGCCTGTAAATCCTGCCCACCCCAGAAATACTGCTGGCAAAACATTACAATTCCGATCGGAATAATCGCCACTCCCGCCATCTTCACAATCTTATTCAACGACCGAATAATCTCTGACTGCTCGCCACGCTTCATCGCCTTCGCTTCCAAAGTCAACTTTGAGGCATACGACTCCACCCCAACCCGCGCGAGTCGCGCCAAACACTCTCCCGACACCACAAACGTCCCCGACAATAGTTCCTCGCCAGCCTTCTTCTGAATCTCTTCTGCCTCCCCCGTCAGCAATGCTTCATTCACCATCACCCTCCCCTCAACCACTACCGCATCCGCCGGTATCTGATTCCCCGCCCCGAGACGCACAAGATCATCTTTTACTAACTCATAAATCCCAATTTCTCGTTCCTCCCCATCGCGCAACGTCCGCACTCGCGGCATATTCATCACTTTCAGATTGTCCAAAACTTGCTTCGCTCGTACCTCTTGAATAATCCCAATCAATGTATTTGCAATAATAATCGGCAAGAATGTCAAATCCCGATATGATCCCACCAAAATTAGCAAAATCGCAATGATTAAGAACACTAAATTAAAATACGTCAACACATTCGACGCAACAATCTGCCGCACCGACTTCGACGGCGCTTCTACCTCACGATTATCTAGCCCCCGCTGCCGTCGTTCTTCGACCTCCGCTTCCGTCAACCCGCTTAAATCCTGTACCATGCCCTCAGTATAGCACAATAAATCCGTCGTCAAACCCCACACTTCTCAAAAAGTCACCCCGCCGTCACCTATCACAAAAATAATGCGTAACTAAAATGAGAGCAGTTCGGAATTTGAGGAGATGAAGCGCGTCTTACGACGAGCAAATCTCCGAAAAACCGAAATGCTCCATTTTAGCAAGCATTACCCGATTTTTTCGATCTCAATCATCGAGTACTTCTGTCGATGACCAATCTCCTTGTGAACGCGTTTCTTCGACTTGTAGCGAATCACCCGCAATTTTTCACCTTTTACGAGCTCTTCGACAACCTTCGCCTTCACTTTCACTCCCGCAACCTCTGGCGTACCAACCGTAGTCTTGTCGCCATCAATCACGAGCAAAGCACCAGTTTCGAGCTCTTTTGTTCCTGCCGGGAGGAGGTCCACCCGTAGGGTCTCTTTCTCTTCGACCAGATACTGCTTCCCGCCGATGAGTACAACTGCTTTCTTCATAATTTTCCCTTAAAATTATTATCTCCCGTCATTTTAGCATACTTCTCTCAGAAAATCAACCTCCGTACGTACTTCCCTTGCGCAAAACTTGAACTCCGCTATAATACAAATCAAGTAGTGGGTGCAACTTAACAGCCAAACAGGAGGTTCCAAAAAAGGAGGTGATCCTTTGGATCAAAAACAAAGCATTAAAATTGTCACCAGTACTGGTGACATAGAAGTAAACTTCTATGTCACGGTTGATTCAACCGTGACCACCCAGCACATCGTAATTACGCAAAATGGTACACCGATTGCGCACCAGTCTTACGATCTCAACTACCCGACTGGCATCCATCCAGCTTCTTTAGATATTTGGCGACGTTATGAACGTGTACGCCTCGGTAACCTTGTGATACGTAGCGGTTTTGGCCTCTGTGGTTGTTATGAATATTACGACCCCTATGCACTGCCTAACCCTCGCCATCAAGAATCTGACACCGAACACGCCAGTGGATGCGTTGAACTAATCCGGAGTTTAGAAACCTATTATCCCAACTTATTAACGCCAAAGCTTTATCGACGTGCCGAGCACCTGCTCAAAGACCATGATTTGGGAGAAAATGAATATGGCGATCGGCCCGACGACGGAAGTCAAAATCGTTCCGAAAAAAACCAAGCCGAGCTCACTGGATTTGCGCTTGCTTCTGCGCGTCTACCAGCTAATCTCCGGGCGACCGCAATTTCTGATTTTATTTGCTTCCAGGACCCAACTTTTACAGGTTTCCCAGAGGAAATTGCCCACCTTGTACAATTAGCCAAGGTTGTCGACAAAAGCGAAGCCGTTCTTTCTGCTATCGCCTACGAAAAATCTGGTGCACCCGGAGATTTATTCTACAAAGAACATCATTACGATACGCTTACTGACCAAGATCGCCATTTTATCCGCGAGACCGACGGCGATTCTTCAATTGCCGCTGATTGGTTAGCACATGTCGTTCGCGACTATCATAGCTATTATGGTTTTCCATATGTTCTGGATATCGTCCGAGCTGCCATTATCGACGTCCGCGGGTCATGGTTCCCTTGGTTTAATAATTTTTGCGAACGCAATCATATTCCAAAAAAGCACACTACCCACCCCCTCCTGTAAAACGGCATCCCCAGGTTATTACTAACCTGGGGATTCTCATGCGTTTCCTTTTACTTCTTCGCCGCTATTTCCGTCCGCGCGCCTTCGTCGTCGCTTTTTTCACTGCTTTATGCGTACGATACCAGTAAAATCCACCCGCCGCCAGCGCTAACACGACCACGACCGCGAGCGCCACTTCCGCTGGACCCGTCGTTGGTAATTCCTCTGGCGTAATCGGCTCTGCCGGCTTTGTTGGATTCGTTGGCCCCGGATCTGGGGCTTCCGGATCGGGGTCAGGTGTTGGTTCTGGATCTGGGTCTGGGTCACCACCTTCCTCAACCGCTTTCGTCTGAATCGTATAAACAATCTGCCCCGAATACCTATCACAGCCTAAAATCACACCATTTAATTCATTCAATCCCAGTGGCACGCCCTCTGCCGAAAACAGCGCCGTCGCCAACGTCGAACCATTTACCCCCCACTGATTATAAATCTTCGCCGACCCGGTCACATAATGCAATGTTACCGCTTCTTTCGCCGTCACATACGCTTCATCCCAGACCGCCGCCGGCTGTGCATTACTCGAAGTAATCTTCCCTGTCACCGCCGCACGTTCATTCGCCGCCAAAGACTCCGGAAAGCTGCTTGACAAGCGCACATCACGCGCCACACCCACATAGCCATGCGCTTCATCGTTGTAAGTTTCTGAAGCATCATTGTGATAATAAATATAAACCTCGTACTGCTTACCAGCTTCTAAGATAATCTCACTACTATACGGACGCCCCGAATTCTTCTCTTCAATCCGCACAAAATCCCGCTCATCTCCTACCGCCGCATTATTCGTAATTGAATTAAATGTTGCATGGTCAGCTGGTTTCTGATTCGTATAAGTCGGGCGCTCTGGCCCCCAAGCCATTACTGGCGCCCCCGAAACCAGCGGCGACAATGCCAGCGCCGCTAATCCCGCACTCACAATTTTATATTTTTGTTTTACCATTTTTACTCCTCTTTGTCTTTAATTGCTACAATAAGCTATTTACATATTCATTAAACTCATCGTCTGTCATATCGGTCAAATCCGTACTTTCGTACGCCTCATCAGCCGCCTCTTGATTATTTTGGTCAACTTCCTGCTGCTCGCTGCTCACCGTCTCGTCTGCCACTTGATTATCGACCACAGCTTGTTCAGCCCCACCATCCGACGTTGCCGTACTTTCCTCAGTCTGATCATACGTCCCTGTTGTATTCCCAGTAATCTCGTCCTGCGAGACCTGATTCTCTGGCGTTTGATTCGACGGAGTCTCTATCTCGCCCGGAGTTTTATTGTCAATATTCTCAGTCTGATCTACTGGATTAGTCTGACCGCCATCTTCGACCACCTTTTTCTCATTATCCTCATCCTTCGGTTTAGGAGTTTCCGGTGGAGTTTCGTCATCCGGAGGAGTATCATCCGGTGGAGTTTCGTCATCCGGAGGAGTATCATCCGGTGGAGTTTCGTCATCCGGAGGAGTATCCGGCTCATCATCCGGCACTTCTTCAATCACCGTCACCGTGACAATCGGCTCTCGCTTCGTCGGCGTATCAACTTTCAAATTCGGCTGGAACCCACAGTTTAAGTTAAAATCACCCGATTCCTGTGTTCCATCAGCAAACGTCATGACAATTTGTACTTGTTTTGCATTATTTCGCTTCTTCGTATCCAACCTAAGCTTGACATTCTCAATCGCATCACCCAACGCCGCATCTTCTTTTGCCATATAGAACGTCCGCTCGGTATCATTTTCAAGATAAAACTCAAAATTCGTATTCTCATTGTATAGCGCCAACCCACTCGCCGCGAGCAACTTCTTCTGCAAATCACCACCGTTTTCACCCAACAGTGCATCCATCACTCCCTGCGCACGCTGCTCGACATTCTGATTCTCAATCACGCTCGCATCAATTCCCGCCGCTTCCATAATCTGCGGATAATTCGCCACAAACGCTGCCATCGTCTGCGGTTGATCGCGGACGATGCTCAGGAGCTCCTGAGCCGTAGTAGCATTACGCACTTCACCGAGGTCAAATACGAAATCTTTACTCTCACCGAAGTGATTCGTGCCTTTACCGGCATTCGCCGTTTCGTACTCCGTCAGATTTCCCATCAACCCATTCGGCAATACTTGCGTCCCTTCACGCTCCGCCATCCCAGCATACATCTGTTCACCTACGTTAAGTAAGTCCACCCCCTCGTAGTCAATATCCCCACTATTCTTCAAATCTTCCGGCCCGATTCCCAACTCTTGCATTACTGCCTCAGCCTCAGCCTGCGCCGCCTGAATCTCCGCTTGCATCTCAGCCTGACCCGTTACTTCGTCACCACCGGCATTCTCTTCCGCCGCATACACCACATTTGCCGCCGGCCCATTACTTCCACCCGCACTTCGCGACGCAAAACCAGCCAACATCAAAGTCGACATCAATACAATCCCGACCTGCGCCACCGTTCGCGCCACGACTCGCTTAAACCCTTTTCGCGCTTTCAGCCTCTCATGCAATTTCTGCACCAGCCCCTCGCGCTTCTCAGCGGTCTGTTCTTGCTCAGCCAATTCCGCTTTTTCTTCCTCCGACATCCAGCGCCCCGGGTTCGCCTCAGCTTCCGCTGCCATCGCCGCCATATTATCCCAATATTCCTGACTGCGCTGTGCTTCCGCCTCTTCTTGTACTGCTGCTTCCGTTTCATCGGCTAGATTTTGCACACCCTGGTCGACCTGCTCAAACAATTCCTGATCGCGACTTTCCAACTCCGCTTTCTTCTTCTCCAACATTTCACGTAACGCAGCGTCCTGCGCACCCAAGCTCGCTATCACCGCATCATACGCCGCGCTCGTCATCTTCTCCGCCGTATTCACATCCGCTTCGCCAGTAAGCTCCTCAGCTTCCCCACTCACTGGCGACGTCTCATCCTGCTCATACAACACCGCCTCTTGCTGCGCTTCCGACATTTCCTCAAAAACCCGCTCCCTACGCATACTCATTGACCCATATTGCGCCATTGCCTGCTCTAGCTGTTTCTTCTGGTATTCATGCATCTCCGGGTCAAGATACCGCTCCGTCTTCATCTCTTCAATCTCACCCGCCAGCTTCTTCATGTCCTGCGTCATCTCACGTGCCGCCACCTCTGGTGACCGCCCCGCCAAGATATTTTTCATTTCCGCCTTGCGCTTCTTTTCAAACGCTTCACGCGCCAACTTTCGCTGCTCTTTTTCGTAAGCGTTAATATCAAAATCTTCTTCCCCATTTTTCTTTGCCTCGAGCGCCCTTTGGATTGTCTCTTCCGAGTACTTCTGTTGATTGCGCCCATCTGTCGTCTCGCGCAGCATTTTCTCTAACTGCGCCAGCTCCTCATCGCTAGCCCGTTCTGCCTTCTTTCCTTGACGCTCATAATACTTATCAACCGCATTTACGGTCTCTTTGCCAATCTCCTGCTCAACCTTCTTACGCTCCGCGCTCTTCTCACGCTCACCGCCCCCGCTCGGTGCCCTTTCACCCTTATTCCGTCTCGCCATCTCTACGCCTCCGCCCCACTACCTAAAAACGCCGACCGAAATGCCGCCATTGTCTGCTGCGCTACCTGCTCAAAATTCACCCCACTTCCATCGAAGAACTGCTCAATCTCCTCGTCGCTCGCCTCACGGTCCAACATGCCTTCTAACTCTACCAATTTCTCATCTGGCAACATCCGAATCATCGCCTGCTCAATCTGCTCCTCAAGCTTCGATTCGAGCTGCTCTTTCAGCGCCGCATCTTCTACGCCCTTATCCGCCATCATTTTACTGACGAACGTATTGATTACTTTCCCCTTTGTGATTTGTTCCATTGGTTTATTTTCTGGCATTTTGATACCTTTCTACATGACTTTTAAGTTAATTTACCATAAGCAAAATCAGATGTCAACTTCCACACCTTACGCTACCAAAGCTTCCGGAGCAGTCTCACTCTCGGCCTCTACCTCAGCAATCTTCGCGTTCAACTTCACAATCAAGTCCGTCAATCTCAATATTGCCGCATTATCGCCCTGACTCTGTGCCATCCGTCTCACGGCTTCCACCCTTGCGCCATTTAGCTTCCTTAGCAACTCTTCTCGGTTCACCTCTCTCGCCTCAGCCTTCCCCTGCACCGCTTCCGCATCCTGCGTCTGCCCTGCGCTTGCCGTTTCATTCTCACCGTCTTCTGCCAACACCCCTTCAGCCCAAGCCGTCGCACTCATGACCGCCCCCGCAACTTTCGTCATCACCTTATCAACCACTTTCCGGAACCCAAGCTTCTCGCGTACTCGCTCAAACAGCCTCTTGATCCGTCCTTCGCGCTCCACCGGCTGCTCAGTTTCCTGCGCCATCTCCGCCTTCGCGCCATCTTCACTCGCTTCATCCCACTTCAAATACGTAAACTCCGGCAAATCATCTTTCTGCCCATTCTTCAATACCTGCGCCGCATACTCCATTGCCTCATCTGGATGTTCCGCATTATATTCCTGATCGCGCTTCAACTGTTCTTGATGCTCCAGCGTATCCTCCGCATAATTCCGAAGCCGCGCCTCATACGCATCGCTCGCCTCCTCTGGCCTCCGCGTATGCTGCTGCATTACCAGCAAAACATTCATCTTCGCCTTCCGCGGGTCCATCTTCAAATGCCAAGCAATCTCCTCATCCGGTGACAACTCCTCGTCCTGCGCATCTTCCCGCAACTCAAGATTTCCCCGATACATTTCCTCCAGCATCCGCTGCGCCCCGAGAAACACATTCTGCATTACTTCATCCGTCAATCCCCCACCGCGTTCTTTCAGCTTCGCAATATCATTCAAGATCGCTTTCTTCGCCATCTCTTCGCGCACTTCTCGCGCCTTGCCAGTCACCCCAACCAGACCATTCTCAAAGAAATTCTGAATCGCCTTATCAACCTTCGTGAGATCCGGCATCGTGCCAAGCTCAACACCTTTCTCGCGCTTCTCCTCTGTCAATCGCTGCCAGTACTCTTCCGGCGTACCCTTCACCGACTCCAGCCAAGCATCCAATTTCTCGCGCCCCGCTGCCTTCGCCTCCACCTGCTCAGCCTTCTGCTCCGTAACCTGTTCTACAGCTTTCTCCGCATCCGCAGCCTCGCTCGCCCCCGCGCTCACACTATGCTCGCCAGCCAAATCCGCCCACGCATCCGTCACCGTCTCAGTTTCCACCTTCGGCATCGCCGCCTCAGCGCTTTCCACTGCCGCCCGATACGTATCCGCATTAAACGCCGCAGCCTGTTCCGCAGCTCCCGTCGCACCCGCAACCGCACCCATATCCTCTACCTCATACGGCCTCATCTCCGCCTTTGTTGCTGTCAACACGCGACCATTCGCGTCAACCACCTCAGCGCTCAACGTCTCGACATTCTCCTGTTGCTCTTGTTTTACATCATTCGCCATCTGCTCCCAAGCATTAAAAGCCTCATTCGCAGCGTTATTTGTTTCTGTTCCTTGATTTTGATTATTCAACCCTTCACCCGGCATAATAGTACTACCTCTTTAAACTACTTATAGTTTAGCACAAAGCAAGATAAAGCACAACCCCAATCCCTATCGCAAAAGTAAAACCCGACCAAATGTAGGAGTACGAGCGAAAACCTAAAAAGTTTTAGGTTTTCCGAGTCGACGCCCATTTGAAAACCCGAACATAAGTTCGGGTTTTACTATTTAACTTTCTTAATCTAACTTATACGCTTTTCCTCTTAAATAATGTTACTTATGAAATCAATCCTTAAATCTATCTTATAGCTAATCTCTCCGTTAAGCCGCATTCCGCATCGCACTTAAGATGCTCAGACCAATTTTCCTCTTCTTAATCCTCTCTAATGCAGCCTCCATTTTCACCGGATCGGTCTCTACTGGCGCGACATATTCTCCTTCCTCTCTGTTATTCGCGCCCATTAATTCAAAATCGTTCCAATCCGCTTTTTTACTTCGCTCGACTCCAGCTTTCTGAATATTGAAGTCGTCATCTGGTATTACATAGGTGTCTCCTTTGGTGTTAAAGTTGATTTTTTCGCTCATGGCTGTTTCCTTTTTTGTTTTATCTTGCTATGGCCTACACTCACAGCCTTCGCGGTTTTATATTTTAATATTTGTTAGATATTTTTTTGTTTAATTTGTTTATTTATTATCTAACTAATTCCTATGTTAGCACACATCTTCCAAAAAGTCAATACCTTTTATGCTTTATTTTCCAAAAATGTCAATTTTACAGAGGTAATAATTCCCCGCCAACCGTACATTACGCCTCCGCTCTCCCGTTTTTCATAATTGCATTTATCGCAAATAAATTATCAAATTCATAATAGAGCAATAGGATTTTACGCTTGCCATAACTGTTTTAGTAGAGTACAATTAAATTACGAAGGTAAGTTACCGTTCGTTATCGACAATAATCGTGACGACGGTAATTTTTTGCTCAACATCAACCTTGACGTTCGTCTTGGTCTTTAACTGTGAACAGTTACGCAGTTTGCTAAGCAAATCTAAAATCAGTGTTAACATGTTTTTATGTTCCTTTCTGTTTTTCTTAGTGTTTATCATTATCAACAAACACCTCCCATAACAAAAAGACCTAATTTCTCCACACTCCATTTTCTAATCACCACCCTACCCCATTTAATGTTTTCTGCATTTTATTCGCAACACAAACGCTTACCCCGCCACCACCATAGTACAGTTACCATTGGCTTTTGTCCGTAGCGGAAACTTAAACTTGTACGATGGTGAGATGTTCGCCGGCGAGGGGGGCTACCCTTGGTCGCGTACGGCGCTCTCCTCGTCCCGAGCCTACGGCTTATGGATGACGTTTACGGACGTCAATCCGTCAGACTACTATTTCCGTTGGTATAGTTTCCCCCTCCGCTGCCGTACCAAAAAATATTCCCGGACACAGACCCAGGAATATCATCAAAACGCAGAAATCCTTACACCTTCTCTAAACTAATCGTCACATTCTCCCCATTTACCTTGACAATTTCATCATACGCATAATTCTTCCCCCTATCTAGACTCTCAGCCAGCACCTCACTCATCAGCATCTCCCTCCATTCTTCCGGCACATCTGTCTCCACGTCCAGCCTAATCCTGTCATCTACGTTCAACCCCGCTTTCTTTCGCGCACTCTGTACCGCCCGCACCAATTCCCTTGTCCACCCCTCTTGCGCCAGCTCATTAGTAATCGTCTTATCGACCCGCATCTTCTCCCCCTGGGTCACGCGCTTCACGTTCACCTCATCTCGCACAATTTCCTCACCCCACTCCGGCAATTTTTCCCCATCATAAACCAACTCCGCGAGCGGCTGTCGCACTTTTACCTGCTCTTCATGCTCATCTTTATACATCCTGAGCCTCAGGCCTTCTGCGATCACATCCCTTACGCGCTGCATCTCCGCGAGTATCGTCTCGTCAATCTCCCCCGTCGCAGTCCAATCCGTCAAATGCACACTCGCAGAAGGATCATCCCCGCCAACCATCTTCTGCCACAATTCCTCCGCGAGAAACGGTGTAAACGGCGCCAATACCTGTGCAAGTTTCGTAAGCACTTTCCATAGCGTCCAATACGCTTCCGCCTTATCACCATCATCCTCACTCTTCCAAAATCGCCTTCGACTCCTCCGTACAAACCAATTGCTCAGATCATCCACAAACGGCAATACGCCAGAGAGTGCCTTCGGAATATTATACTCTTCCATCCCCATCGTCACATCTCGCTTCAACTCATGTAGCCGCGCAATAATCCATCGATCCAGCGGATTCTTCAGCTCTCCTTGCCAATGCCCATCGCCATCTGGACTTTCCCAGCCATCTACTTCTGCATAGGTCGTGAAGAAATCATACACATTCCAAATCATCGCGAGCTTCCGTGCTACATCACTCACATCCTTATCCGTCAGCGCAAAATCCTCACCGGAAAGCACCGGGCTACTCAGCAACAAAAACCTCAGCGCATCCGCCGAAAACTTATCCATCAACTCATTTGGGTCAGTATAATTCCCCAAGGACTTCGACATCTTCCGCCCATCATTCCCCGCCAGTGTCCCTGTCGTAATCACATTCTTAAATGCATTCTTTTCTGCGCGTTCCTGCGCCGCCTTCCCAAATCCCCCCACTTCCGCTAGCGCCGTATTCACACAATGCACATAATAAAACCACGCTCGCACCTGCCCCACATATTCCACGATGAAATCCGCCGGATAATTCCGCTCAAACTTCTCCTTATTCTCAAACGGATAATGCAACTGCGCAAACGGCATCGACCCACTCTCGAACCAACAATCCAAAACCTTCTCAATTCGCTTAAAATGCTCCTTCTTCGCACCTTCCGTCTCTTCCGGCACTACTTCACCATCTTTCACCCACGCATCAAACTCAATCTCATCTACCCACGGCCTATGATAGTCGTCTAGTCTGACTCCACTCAACTTCTCCAACTCATCGTACCCCCCAACAACCTTCACGCTACCCTCTCCACTCTTCCACACCGGCATCGCTGTCGCCCAGAACCGGTCCCGGCTCAAGTTCCAATCCGGCGCCTGTTCAATATTCTTCTTAAACCGCCCCTTTTTCAGATACCCCGGAAACCAATTCACATTCTCATTCTGCGCAATCATCAACGGTTTAGAACCTTGCACATCGAAAAACCAACTCGGAAACGCCCGGTACATTATCCGCTGCTTACTTCTCGGATTAAACGGATACTCGTGCTTAATATATTCAATCTTCTCAATCGGCCCATTCGCTTCCAGACACTTCGCGATAAACTTATTCGCTTCCCAAATCTGAATCTGCCCCTCTTCATTCGGCCGCACCCCCGCCGCTCTCAAGCCGTCATCCGCCCCCGGCAAATAATCCCCATATTCATCCAAAACATCCACGCACGGCACACCACATTTCCGCCCCAACTCATAGTCATCCTCACCGTACGCCGGTGCAATGTGCACAATCCCCGTGCCGTCACTATCCGACACAAACTCCGCCCCCCACACTCGATGCGCGTTCTCTGCCCTACTTTCATAATACCCCTTGTCAAACTTCTGCCAGTCCACCAGCTTCACCCCACCTTCAACTTCTAGCGCCTCGTACTCTAGTCCAACCAGTTCCTCCCCCTTAAACTTCGCCAGTTCCTCCCATTTCTCTTGCTCTTTCGCAAATCCCGTCCCCGCGACCACGAATTCACCTTTTTCATTCCAATACAGCCCATATTCCAGCTCTGGGTTCACCGCTAGCGCCATATTTCCCACCAAAGTCCACGGCGTCGTCGTCCACGCCAACAGAGAGATTTCCGACGCCCCCTCGTGAATACGCGCCGCATTCTCACTAACTAGCTTGAATTTCACATACGCCGACGGATCCGTCACCTCTTGATACGCATCATTATCCATCGTCACTTCCGACTTCGACACCGGCGTCGCAAACTTCGTATCGTACATCAAGACTTTCGCCCCCTCATAAATCTTCCCTGCCTCATACAACGTCTTAAACGCCCACCACACTGACTCCATAAAGTCTTTATTCATCGTCCGATAAGCATTCTCAAACTCCACCCAGCGCCCAATCCGGTCAATCGTCCCCTGCCAAGTCTCCGAGTTCGCCACCATACTCTCCCTCGCCTTCAGAATATAATCCTCCAGTGACCACTTCGTGCCAATCTCTCGCCGATCCGTAATCCCTAGCTGCTTCTCGACAAAATTCTCCGCCGGCAAACCGTGACAATCCCAGCCCCAGCGTCGCTCAACTCGTTTCCCCCGCATCGTCCAAAACCGCGGCACTGCGTCTTTCACGATACTAGAAAGCAAGGTCCCATGGTGTGGCATCCCCGTAATAAATGGAGGTCCGTCATAAAACACGTAACTATCATCCACCGGTCGCTGCTCAACCGATTTCTCAAATATCTTATTCTTCTTCCACCACTCAACGAGCGCTCGCTCATACTCCGCAGCGCGTCGTCGGCTCCCTGCCTTATATTTCATATTCTATATTATAGCACAAACCGCCCCTACCCCGCAATAACCCCTATCAGCCGCAAACCAACATCTTTCCGTCCCAGATGAATATTGACTTTTTTGGCAATCTATGATACAATAGAAATATGGGTACTCCGTACCTTCTTTTAGGATGTCTTATTTTAGCATAAGCATCAACCTGATTACCGACCAACCCCAGCACTTTTGAAAGGAAAATAATGTGGATAATTATTTACTCAGCGCCAGCCGCAAGCGACGCGCCCGTAGAAACCCGAAAACCGACAGTCCCTGGCGATACCTCAAAGACCAACGCCATCAAGTTGCTTTAAGCGATCATCGCAGACGTTGGATTGAATCTATGAACCCCGAAGAGCTTAACCTCTTCCTTGGCGTCCACGGCCCCAACAAAATCCCCAAGATCAAGGATTGCATTCATCTCAAAGTCCAACCCTATCTGGAAGTCAAGAGTCGCGTCGATCCGAATCTACCACCCAAGATCTATGAATTAGGCGATCAATCCACCCTCAATATTATCGGATTAGTTGACTTCAAGAAGTCGGCTGACAAACGACGCAATCTCTACAAAATAGTCGTCTATGTCATCCAGAACGAAGCGACCTATCTCGGGGTTACCGCCCCTGAGGGCTACGAGCACAAATTACCTTTCTACAAACGTCGCCTTTTCTGTCCTCTCGCCAAAGCAAAATTTCATCTCTATTATATGACCCCCAGCCCGCAAGGCAGCTATCAGGGAGTTATCGGCAAAATCTACCAAGAAAACGGTGATCTCGTCGAGCAATACCTTCCCGACAATTTCCGCCCGTAAAACCTCTATTTCTATCCATTAATCTTCTGTACAGAAGAGGCGCATCTGCGCCTCTTTCTTCATATTACTAGAAGGCTTGTTAGAATGGAGTTAGTTCGGAATTCGAGGAGACGAAGCGCGTCTCCTCGACGAGCGAGACTCCGAGAAACCGAAATAACCCATTATAACAAGCCTTCTACTGCATCGCCCAATAATTCACTTCATCAAACGTCGGCAGCATCTTCCCTCTCCACATCTCCAAGACTCCGCCCTTGTTATCCAATGCCATCATCGTCGGATACTCCACCACATCATATGCCTGACAAAACCCCTCACCCTCATGCGTTTGCGGATCCAGACTCTCAATTTCTCTCCCCGTCCGCCGTTCAAATTCCCGCATCCATTCTCTCACGATACGTGAATAATCCTCACCTTCGCGCCAAACACAAACTACTCTCATTATTTCGCCCTCCTTTCACGTAAAATCCTCTCAAAATCCCCCAATGTCTTGAAGTCTGAAAACACACTCGCATATCTCACATACGCAACTTCATTTTTCTCAGCCAAAACATCCAACACCGTATTTCCCACCTCTTCATATCCAACAATCTCCTTACCATCCTGTCGCAATCTCTCTTCGACCGCGTTCACGACTTCTTCAATCGCCAGTTCTGAACCTAAAAATTTTCCTACACTCCGCCTCACTGACGTCGCCAACTTATCCCGATCAAAAACCTCTCTATTACCACTTCGCTTGCGCACCATCAACTGCGGCAATTCAATCCGCTCATACGTCGTAAATCGCCGCCCATCTGGGCTCACTCGCCGCCGACGAATCGTAGTTCCATCGTCCGTCTCACGGCTCTCGAGAACTTTACTATCACCGATTCTCGGAGTCGTCGCCATCTCGGCTTACTGCTCCTTCTTCCCGCGTAGCCGCTCACGCAAACTTGGCGGAACATCTAGATCGTCTTCATTTTCGGTCCGAATTGAATCCCACATATTCGTCCGATTTTCAGCCGTAAAATCTGCGCTCGCTGGCTCCACACTCGGCTGCTGTGGCACAGCTGGCTGACTTGGCACTGCCTGTTCTCTCTGCGCATACGTATCATGACTCGCGCTCGCGCCAACGCTCTCATTACTACTACCATAACCACCCCCATATCCCCCGCTATACCCACTCGTACTACCATACCCACCGGTATTGCTCATATCAACCACATCTGCCACCGTCTGACCAGAATAACTACTCTGCTCCTCGGCTGCCCGTTCTGCATCCAACTTTCGATAATATTCTGAGTCAAACCCTGTCGCCACCACCGTCACGACGATTTCATCCTCCAACTCCGGCCGAATACTCGCACCAAAGATAATGTTCGCATCCGGCGCTACCGAGCCCGTAATCACCTCCGCCGCATCCTGAATCTCACTCATCGCCATATCATATCCGCCAGCCACGCTGAACAACACGCCCCTCGCACCGTCAATCTTCACCTCAATCAACGGAGACTCAATCGCTTGTTGCGCTGCCAACACCGCTCGATTATCACCGCTCGCGCGCCCAATCCCCATCAGGGCCGAGCCGGCATTCTTCATCACGGCTTTCACATCTGCAAAGTCCAAGTTAATCAGCGCATGTTCCGTAATCAGCTCCGAAATCCCCTGCACACCCTGCCGCAGTACATCATCAGCAATCTTAAACGTCTCAAGTAGTGGCGTCCTCGGGTCAATCGTCTGCAACAACCGGTCATTCGGAATCGTAATCAACGCATCCACATTCCGTGACAAGTTCGCAATCGCCTCATCAGCATTTTCACGTCGTTTCGGACCCTCAAAAGTAAATGGCTTCGTCGCTACACCAACCGTCAAAATATCACGATTTTTCGCTTCTTCCGCTACTACTGGACCAGCGCCCGAACCGGTACCGCCGCCCGCACCCAGCGTAATGAATACCATGTCTGCGCCTTCCAGCGACTTTCCAATCGCCTCGCGCGCACTATCAGCCGCTTCGCGACCCTTGTCCGGATCACCGCCAGCACCCAAGCCCTTTCCGATGTGCACCTTCGTCTCAGCGCTCGAATGATGTAAAGCCTGTGCATCAGTATTTACCGCAACAAATTCCACCCCAGACAAACCGACTTCTTTCATCCGGTTAATCGCCGAATTACCTGCACCGCCGACACCGACAACTTTAATGCTTGCTGAACTTTCTACCTCTGTTGGCTTAATCTCGGGCATTACCTAATTACCTCACTTATCACTCTTACTTCTCTCCATTATAGCACACAAAACTCATACGACAACCGTTAAAACTTTCCCAAAAACTTCTTCAAAAATCCCGGCTTCTTCTCTTTCTTTGTGCCACCCTTTGGCGCCTTTCTCGCCCCCTTTACTTCGCCCCCCTCCGCTGCTAGCAGCATCAGCCCCACCGCCGTCGCATACTCCGGCTTCAATACCGCTTCTGCCACACCATTCAACCCTGTCGGCACACCAACCTTCACTGAAGTCTGCAGTGTCTCTCGCACAAACTTATCCAGCTCCCGCATCTTCGCCCCGCCACCGGTCAAAACAATCCCCTCTGGCAGCCTCTGTTCATAATGCGCTTTCCGTAATTCTTTCCTCACCAGAGTCAAAATCTCATCTAGCCGCGCCTGCACGACCTCATCAATCTGACTTCGTTCAAACCGCACTTCTTTTCCACGCCAACGTATCACCACCGGGCTATCTACTGCCCCAAAATTCCCAGTTGCAAACCGCCGCTTAATCTCTTCCGCCACCTCTGTATCAATCGCCAACATCACCGCGAGGTCATTTGTAATATTATTCGACCCCACCGGTACTACACCGATATACTGCAAATCATTTTCCTCAAACACCGCCACGCTCGTCGTCGCCGCGCCAATATCGACCACTGCCACCCCGTTTTCCTTCTGTCGTTCGCTCAGCACCGCTCGCGCCGCTGCTACTACACTCGGTACAATCCGCTGCGGCGTCACATTCGCCCCCTCTGTCGCCCGTCGGAGATTCTCATAATTCGGCGCCAACGTCGATACAACATTCGCCTTCATCTCCAATCTCAACCCCATCATCCCTAGCGGATCCTTAATTCCGCCCTGCTCATCCAGCATATACTGCAGTGGCACGACATCCAAAACTTCTTGGTTCGCCGGAATCCGCCCCTGAAGCGCCACATCCTCCACTCGCGCCAAATCATTCTCATTAATCTCATGTTCCATCGCCCCCGTCGTAATCATCCCCTCTGTCCGTGTCGACACAATCGCCGCTCCGTTAATCGAAACTGTCGCCGCATTCACCTCGTAGCCACTCATCCGCTCGACTTCACCCAGCATCCGATCAATCGCCTGCGCCGGCCCCGACAAATTCGCAACTACACCTCGTCGCATCCCTGAATTCGGCGCCTCCGCATATCCAATCACATTCAAGTTCCCCCCACCCGAAATACTCGCCACTACCGCTCGCACGTGAGCCGTACCCACGTCCAAACCAACAGCATAGCGCAAAATTTCATCCATAAGCGTATTATACCACCACTAATCCGCCAGCGTCAACACCTCGCATCCATCTTCCGTCACCAATATCGTATGCTCACAGTGACATCCAATCGATCCATCCTTCATCTTCACCGTCCAATTACTCTCCCGATCAACATAGTTCGCCGGCTTCCCGAGACACGACATCGGTTCAATACAAATCGTATCCCCGACCTTCAACATATAACCATGGCCCCTAGAACCATAATTCGGAATATCTGGCCGCATATGCATTTCCTTACCAATCCCATGCCCAACATAATTCTCAATCACTCCCAATTTCCCCGCCCGCAGCACTTTTTCTACTGCATAGCCAATATCACCAATCCTCGTCCCTGCTTTTACCACATCAATCCCCGCCCACATCGCACGTTCTGTCGTCTTAATCATCTGCTTCACTGCTGGTGAACCCTTATCTCCTACGATCATCGTAAACGCCGAGTCCGTATAATACCCCTCGTACAGCACATCGAGATCAAAACTCACCTTATCCCCCTCTTCAAACACATAATCCGTCGGCGCTCCATGCACCAACTCGTCATTCACCGAAATACAAATCGCTCCCGGGAACGACTCCTCTAAATAATCATACGCCACCTTCGCCCCCCGCTCCTCAATCGTTTTTCGCACCCAAGCGTCAACCTCTTTCCCCGTCATCCCCGGCTTCACATACTCCCGCAAATCCCTGAGTACGCCCCCTAAAATCTTCCCCCCAGCTCGCATCGCCTTAATTTTCTCTTCTAGATTCTCCGATTCTCTCTGTACAAATAATTTATTCATTTTCTACCTCTGTTATTCTCCATATTCTAAAAGTTTTCCACAGACTTTTCCACAACTTACGTCTCCGCGGCCACCACTAATGCATCATTAATTCGCCATGCCACTTCTTCCATCGTTCCCATACCATCAACATCCAAAATCTTTATTTTCTTCTCTGTTAACGTCTCACAAACTGTATAAATATTTTGCTCAACTATCCGAAATCGCTCCTCAATCGCTCCTCGGCTCGCGTCATCCGCTCTTCCGCGCGCCGCTAACCTCCGAAACAGTTCATCTTTCGGCACGATTATCCGCACTACCGCCTCAACTTGCTCCGCCACATGGTCACGAATCCACTCCGCCTGCGGTACTGTCCGCGGATATCCATCTAATACAATCTCTTTCCCTTCTGCTAATGCTTGATTTATCGCTTCCGCCATCAACGGTATCGTCAACCTATCATCCACGAGTTCCCCCCGTTTTTGCACTTCATGCACCTCTTCATTCGGTGTATCGCGCAACACCTGACCTGCCGATAGCCACACCCCACCTCGCGCCTTCGCTAAAATTTGCCCTTGCGTACTTTTTCCGCTCCCCGCCAAGCCCATTAGTATAATCATTTTGCTCCTTCATCCCAATTATACTACAAAATAGGGGTTGTGAATTCATAAAAAATTTGTTATAATGACACCAATATGGCAATCAAAGTAACTAGAAAAGATCAGAACGAGGCTAACGAGAACCTCATTCGTCGTTTCAATCGCAAGGTACTCCAGAGTGGTATCATGCCTTTGAAGAAGTCGCAAATGCGCTTCTCGAAACCAATTTCGAAACGCGAACGCCGCAGCAAGGCTATCATCCGCGAAATCCGTCGCGCCGAGAAAGCCGAACGTATGCGCCTCGGACTTAAATAAAATATCCTCCGCAAATGCGGAGGATATTTTTTCTCGTCGACTTAATCCTTTGCGAAAACCACACCTCTAGCACACCGCCAGCTTCAAAATCCGCCCCTCTGCACTCCTAATCCCCCGAAACTCATTCTCTACTAGTTGTATCCAAACATTCACTGTCTCCCCACCCTGTAGCCGCAAATACTCCTCCGGCGCCCGAAACTGCACCAACTTCATACTCTTTCCCTGCTGGTCCCACACCATCAACCTCAGATGCTCCCCCTCCGCCCCCATCTTCGATGCTTCCGCTACTCGCACCTCTTTCAGCAAAAACACCGGCTCCGCATTTCCATTTCCAAACGGCTCTAGCTTCCGCATCTCCTCTAATAGTTCTAACGACAAATCCTCAAACTCCCGCACCTCAAGATCCTCTCGTACCCCCAAAAACCTCTCTTGGTTCTCTAATTTCAAACTCCGATAGTACTCATTCACCGTCCGCCGAAAATCCTCCATTTTCCCAGCCTCAACTTTCAGGCCACACGCCTCTGCATGCCCTCCACCCCCAATAATATATTCACCGCACACGTTCAACGCTTCCGCCAAGTTAAACTCGCCAAAACTCCGCCCCGATCCCTTTAGAGCGCCATCCACCTCCGCGAGTACAAACGCCGGCCGTCGATATTCCTCTACCAACCTCCCCGCAATAATCCCCAGCACCCCTTCATGCCATTTCCCGTCCACAACAATCACCGGCTCATCCCCCACCCCTCGCTCTTCAATCTCCATCACCGCTTCATTTTGCTGATTTCGCCTCTGTTCATTCAATCGGTTCAATACCAACGCCAAACTCGCCGCCTCCATCCGTGAACTCGCCATTAGCAATTTCAATGCATGCTCCGCCGTTTCCATACGCCCCGCCGCATTCAATCTTGGCCCCAGCTGAAATCCAATCGCCTCACCCCCGATCCGCTTTGTTCCCGCCACGCGCATCAGCTCTTTCAACCCCGGTCGCCGCGTCTTCGCCAAAACTTTCATCCCATAATAGCACAACCGCCGGTTTTCCCCTGTCATTCGCATGCTATCACACACCGTTCCAATCAAGACCAAATCTAGCAACCACTTCTCCTGCCCTTCGGGTATCATCCCCGCCAACACTAAAGCCTGCGCCACCTTGAACGCTACCCCCGCCCCCGCTAATTCTCGTAGCTCTCCTACAGCTCTCTCAGTCTTCGGCCTCTCCTGCGCATTCCTAGCTCCCTCTAACGCCATTTCTAGCGCATCTCGTCTCTTCGGATTGACAACCGCCACCGCCTCCGGCAAACTCTCCCCGCACTCATGGTGATCCGTCACAATCGTATCTATTCCATTCTCGCGAAGCTCCCCAATAATCTCATGATTCCGACTGCCACAATCCACCGTCACCACTAGCCCCGCCCCAGTTTCTTTCGCTTTTTGAACAACTTTCTTGCTCATCCCATATCCATCCAAAAACCGATTCGGCAGCATCACCTCTACCTCTGATATCCCAGCCAGCCTCAGCGTATCATACATAATCGTACTCGCCGTCACCCCATCAACATCGTAGTCCCCATAAATTAGCACCTTCTCGCCTCGGCTAGCCGCTTCCCGAATCCGCTCTACTGCCCGTGCCATACCCGGCAGCAACCTCGGGTCCACACACTCCTCATACGCCGGACTCAAAAACCCTGCATCAAACTCCCGCACCCGCAGCAGCTCATCAAATAACTTACTCACCCGATCGTCTTATCCGTCCGATTGCTCTTTGATTTCGACATTTGTTGCGACTTAATCACCATACTTTGCAACTCCTTTAGCAACGGGAACTGTTTATTCATCTGATAAATCTTCGTATTCCCCTTTTGCGTCACCAAAAGAAATCCACCTCGCTCCAATCTTTGTAATTCTCGCTGGATATTCCCTGGATCTTCCTTAATCAACTTCGACAGCGCTCTAACATGCGTCTTAAAATCCGGATATTTCGCAAAAACCACAACAATCTTCCGCCGTACACGCGATGTGATGAAAATATCTAGCATTTGTATTACCTCTCCTCTACCTCTAGTATACGCCTATGTTGTGTTTTTTACAAGCCCAACCCCACCCCTTATGCTTATCTGAATGCTATAATACTATTATGTTTTACGAGGTCATGCCCACAGAAGTCTATCGCGCCGACGGCGGTGCCCTCACCTACTCTTACGACCCAAAATCACAAAACGGCCAAAATCTCCTCCCCGGGCACATTGTCCTCATCCCCGTTGGCCGCCGCCAAATCCCCGGCATCATCATGAAACGCGTCCCCAGCGTTAATTTCCCTACCAAACCCATTTCTCGCCTTATCCACCCCACCCCAATCCCTCAGCACCTCTTAAAATCTATCACTTGGCTCTCCAAATACTACCTCGCTCCCGCCCCCACTGTCGCCAATCTCCTCCTCCCCGCCAGCCTTATCTCCAAAAAACTCCTCAAACAAACGATTCCTGATGGCGAATTGCCATTGAATAATAACGTGACAAGTGGCATCAGCGCTACAACTCCTTCTCAAGACCATCTGCAAAGCAAAAACTTGAGAGCTAATAGTGAAAATGAGGCATATTGTTCGTTCTCGGGAATCTCCAGCGACAACGGGAGCTGGACGAAGCGCAGGCTCGCCTATAACGACAGGCCGAGCCAAGCGTGTCCCGAAACGAATAATAGCCTTATTTCACTTAATAGCGCTCAAAAACATGCCCTCAGAGCCCTCCAGGAGGCCCCAGGAACCACTCGTCTCCTCCGAGGCATTACTGGTAGCGGTAAAACCAATATCTACCTTAAAATGGCCTCTGATGCGCTCCTAGAGCAAAAGTCCACTATTTTACTCGTTCCAGAAATCGCCTTAACCAGCCAAATCGTCAAAATCTTCACCCAAACCTTCGGAAACCGCGTTGTCCTCATTCACTCGAACCAAACCCTAGCCGAACGCCGGAAGACCTGGCTACGCATCCTAGAAGCCTCTGAGCCCCTCATTATCATCGGCCCCCGCTCCGCCCTCCTTTCCCCAGTTCATAACCTTGGCCTTATTATCATTGACGAAGCTCACGAAGGCGCCTACTATCAGGAAAACACCCCTCGCTATTCCGCCCTCCGGCTCGCTAGTTTTATGGCGAGTTCCCTCAAAATACCTTGTATCCAAGGCACCGCCACCCCCAACATCGTCGATTTTCACCTCTCTAAGACCCACAATTCCCTGATTGAGCTTACCGAAAAAGCCAAATCCACCGCCATCACCCCCCAATCTACCATCGTTGACCTCAAGGATCGCGCCAATTTTCTCAAAAATCGCTATTTTTCCAACCAACTCTTGACCGCCATCGAGAAAAATATCCAGGCTAAACATCAAACTCTTATTTTTCATAATCGACGCGGCTCTTCACCCCTGACAATCTGTGAAGAATGTGGCTGGCAAGCTCTCTGTCCAACTTGCTATCTTCCCATGACGCTCCATACTGACGGTTTCCTCCTTGCCTGTCACATCTGCGGCCATGAAGAAAAAGTCCCTACTAGCTGCCCCAGTTGCGGCCACCCCGGCATTATTCACAAAGGTTTCGGCACCAAACTCCTCGAATCCGAACTCACCCGCCTCTTCCCCAAAGCCAAAATCGCTCGTTTTGATGGCGACAATAACAAAAAATCCAGCCTCGCCGAACTCTATAATGACGTTAAAACCGGCAAAATCGACATCCTTATTGGTACTCAAACCCTCGCCCGCGGGCTCGATCTCCCCCTCCTTGCTACCGTCGGCGTCGTCCAAGCCGACGCTGGCCTTTCTCTCCCCGATTTCGCCGCCGAGGAGCGAACTTTTGAGCTTCTTACCCAAGTCATCGGCCGCGTCGGTCGGGGACATCTCGACCGTGCCGAAGTCGTTATCCAAACTTATCAACCAGACCACCCTGTCATCCAGACCGCCATACAAGCTGATTTCTCCAATTTCGCAAAATATCTCCTCGAAAAACGCCGCACCGGCAAACTTCCCCCCTATACTTACCTCGCCCGCCTCTCTATTACTTACAAAACCGAAAAAACCACCTTGAAATACATCAACCAGGCCTTCCAGACTCTCAGCCAAAACCCCAAACTCGCCGTTTCTCCTCCTACTCCCGCCTTCCACGAACGCACCGCCAGTGGCTTTACCTGGCAATTGATCATCAAATCCACCTCCCGCGAAACTTTACGCCAAGCCCTCGCCCCTTTCAGTAAATACCGCATCGAACTCGACCCTCCGTCTCTCCTTTGAGCATTATCTTTTCTAATTTTTATGCTATAATATATAAATATGACAACAAAAGACACCTCTAGCGCCAACCCGACTCCAATGAATCGCGAAATTATTACTACCCCTGATCCGCGTTTACGTCAAAAATCGACTAAGGTTCACCAAATCACCGACGAAACTCACGAAATCATCGGCGATATGGTTCACCTCTCTCTTGACTGGGAAAAAGCTCACCCCTATGAGCTTTCCGCCGCCATGGCTGCCCCCCAAATGGGCGTCAACCAACGCATTATCATCATTCGCGACGATCTCGACGACAAAGAAAATAATTCTTTTACGGCGCTAATCAATCCTGAAGTCATCAAAACCGAAGGTAAAGTCATCAAAGAACAAGAAGGCTGTCTCTCTGTTCCTGAGATTTACGGTATGGTCGGCCGACCCAAAAAAGTCAAAATTAAAGCCCTGCTTGAAGACGGCCACGAAGTTCGCATCAAAGCCGAAGGTTACCTTGCCCGCACTCTCATGCACGAAATCGACCACTTGAACGGTATCCTCTTCATTGACCATATCAAAGACGACGAGACCGCCTTTTACCGTCTCGACGAAAACGGCGACCTAAGGCCCGTCGACTACAACGCCGAAATCAAAAATAATACCAACTTATTCCCCGAAGAGGATTAGCGTGAGTAATGCGAACGCCGACTGTCAACCATTTTCAGGAATCTCCGCGACCAACGGGGAGCGGACGAAGCGACCAGAGCCCCGTAACGACGGGCGCGAAGGAGCGTGTCCTAAAAAGGCTGACAGTCGGCGTTCAACATTACCCAAGATACTTTTCTTCGGTAACGGCCCATTAGCCGACTACACCCTAAAAGTTCTCGAAAAGCATTGTGACATCCTTTTCCATGCCCGCACTCGCGAAGACCTCACAACTGCCGCCGAGTTCAAGCGCCAAAACCCCGACGCCCACGGCGTCCTCGCCTCTTTTGGCGTTCTTATCAAATCCGACTTTCTCGAGCTTTTTGAGCCCGAAGGCATCCTCAATCTTCACCCCTCGAAACTCCCAGAATACCGCGGCGCCTCCCCAATCGAATCCGCCATTTTGCATGGCGACAAAGACTTCAGCTACTCTATCATGAAGCTAGTGAAAGCCATGGACGCTGGCCCAGTATACCATCAGGACACACTTAAAAATCTCCCAATCGACAAAAACGCAATCTATGAAGCCCTTGCTACCGCTGGAGCTGAGTGGCTCGTCGCCAATCTCGACAGCCTACCGCAGCCTATTGAACAAGATGACACGAAAGCGACTTTTACCACCAAATTTGACAAATCCATGTCTTTTCTTCATCCCGCCGACGCTCCCGCCGAGACTATTCTTCGTCAAATCGTCGCCTATCAAGGTTTTCCGAAACCCAAATATGACTTTTATGGCAAAACTTGTATCATCCTGAAAGCCCATGTTCTCCGCGTCACCGACATTCTTTGTGAAGCCGCCGGCATGACCCCCAAAGATTCCCCGCTCATGCTCAAATGCCAAGACCGCAACTTCGTCGTCGTCGATGAGCTTCAGCCCGAAGGCAAAAAACCCATGAACGCCCGCTCTTTCGTCAACGGCTACAGCAAAAACCCAAAATAGCCCTACCTCCAGATTGGCACAAAAATCCCCCAAATCTTTCCGCTTATGTTATAATCAATCAAAGGAGTAAAAATGATACGCGTAGACGAAGATTTTATGACCGAGGTTGGTCTGACCGAGATGCCAGCCGCCGAAAAACAAGCATTTATGGATCATGCTGAGGAAGAGCTAGAGGTGCGTGTTGGTCAAAAAATCAGCGCTGGTCTATCCGACGAACAAATCGACGAATTTAGCCGCATCCACGACGACGGCGACGCTACTTTATCTTGGCTCGAACGCAATGTACCAGATTTTCGTGAAATCGTCATGCAAGTTTTTCAAACCTTTAAACAAGAATTAACCGCCGAACGCCAAAGTATCCTTGGTTAAAATCACATCCAAACAAAAACTAGAACAGTTATTCTTAAGGGGAAAGCATGACTAAGCCATCATCAATTAAGACTGCTGAGCTCGAAAATTACGATCACCTCGACATCCACCAGCTAGAGGCTATCCTGAGTGATATTCAAAAATCTACACCATCCGCCGAATCAAAACACACCGCGCGCATTATCCGCCAGGCCTTACGCCAACGTCAACGCTTGATCAAAGCCCAGGCGATGGAGTTTGAGCAGACCAACGACCACCATCTCCTCATTTTCGATTCTACCGAAAACTTCTCTAAACTCGCTGGCCATTCCGTCCTCTTTTATACGATGACTATTGCCGACCGCATTCACCGGCGTTTTAGCGTCAAAAATGACACCGACAATTATTCCCCGTCAAGCGATGGGGTCGTTTCTGTTCGTTCCCTCGGTCAGCTCGAAACCCAACTCGCCGAAATTAATGTTTTTCCTGACCGTGAGCGCAGTACCGCCGAACTCCACTTTTACAAACTACCCAAGATTTACACCGAAGAACAGATCGAAAAGCTGCGCGACCGCTCTCATCGCGATATCGAGCGTATTACCTCGACCATCATCCCCAAATCCCCTCTCCCCGAACTCTATAATCTCATCCTCGAGCTTAATCGCCAACTCTATTACAACTGTAAACGCATTTCTGACAGTCTCGCCCGCGACACGCTCGTCAAACCCCTCATCGTCGAAGCCAATGAACTACTTGTCGGCTACCTCAATTTCGCCAACGCCAAAGCCACCAGCGGCATCATCCACCCACCCCTCCAACGTCTCCTTGCCGCCACCAACGCCGAATCGCCACATACTATCCAAGCTCAAAACCTCCTCGGCATCATGATTGGCGCCCGCAATCTCCGCAACAATCTTGCTAATATGGAGAATTTGCGCCTCATCCATCATCGTGACCTCTGTGACATTCTCGAAAGCCTCGTGCGCATTGAACGTATTACTGCTCGTGAATACAACAAACAACAACGCCCTAAGTCCGAACTATGACCGATGACCGTTTTGAAAAATTTCTCCTCCGTGAACTCTGGATCGCCTATGATGTTGCCCGCAAGGGTAAACGCTCGACCGTTGATGAACACCAATTTGAGCTCAACGCTATGGAAGATATTATCAATCTCCGCGACAGCCTCATCCGTCATTACTACAAGCCCAGCCGCGGCGTCGCCTTCATCGTTCACGACCCTGTCATCCGCGAAATTGTCGCCGCTCCCTTTCGCGACCGCGTAATTCATCATTTCCTCTTCAATATCTGCGCAAAGTGGTGGGACCGCCGTTTTAGTGCTGATTCTTATTCCTGCCGCGTCGGCAAGGGTACACTTTACGGCCAAAAACGCCTCGCTCACCACATTCGCCAAGTCACCGAAAACTATACTCGCCAAGCTTTCTCTGTCAAACTCGACATCCAAGGCTATTTCATGAGCCTAAATCATGATCTACTCTATGAGCGCGTCCTCTGGGGCCTCGAACGCCAATTCTTCCACAGTAAACTCCCCGATCCCGAAAACGACATCCGCTGCCACCCCGCCGACAAACATAAACTTTATAACCTTCTTAAATACATTTGGCATGAGATCATCTACGACGAGCCTATGGAAGGCATTCGTATTCACGGTCACCGCCGCGACTGGGATAAACTCCCGAAAAATAAAAGTCTTTTCAATCAACCCAAAGAACGCGGCATCGTCATCGGCAACCTCACCAGCCAACTCCTCTCCAACATTTTCCTCGACCAACTCGACCGCTTCGTTCAATTCGACCTCGGATATAAGCACTATGGTCGCTATGTCGACGACTTTTTCATCATTGTCCCCATGGAACAGCGTGAACAACTTCTCCGCGACGTCAGCGTTATCGAGAAGTATCTCCGCCTTGAACTCAAACTCACTCTCCATCCTCATAAACAATATAAACAGCCAGTCGACAAAGGCGTGCCATTCATTGGCGCCGTCGTCTACCCCGGATTTATTATCCCCGGACGCCGCATGCGCCGCAATAGCTATAAGGCTGCCTACAAACTTGCTACGAACGGCGAAGGCAGTATCGAGGGGTTTGTCTCGCGTATGGGCTCAGTTAAACAAATCAACAGCCGCAAATTTTACAAAAAACTGTTCGACAGTTTCGGCTGGGATTATGATTGGACTCCTGAAAAACCCAGCAATCCCCAAAAATCCAAGAAATCCACGAAACCTAACAAGCTTTAGCATGTTACAATTATCTCGTGGGCCTCGCCCATGGGCGCTGAAAGTAGCAAATGAGGTCAAGCTCCAACTACCGCCAGCCCTCTTTCTAAAAGATCGTGAAGTTACTCTTTGCAAATCCCTCGGGCGGATTCAAAAAGAATTGTCAATTAGTCTTGGCTATGGCCATACCTAAATTAGTTAACTTCTTTACCTGCGCTCCGCGGATAGCGCTTTGGCTTTTGTCCGTAGCGGCTATATTAATCTGAACAACGGTCAGGCTAGGAACGCCGGCGAGAACGGCTACGGCTGGTCGCGTACGGCGAACTCCTCGACCAACGCCTACAACCTGAACATGAATACTACTAACGTCAATCCGTCAAACAACAACAATCGTTACAACGGTTTCCCCCTCCGCTGGAGGCGTGGCCGGTTGCGGTGCCGATCTTTCCTCACCCCGTTACCACGGTAGCAGGGGTAAATCCCACAAAAAAGAAGTCCCCGGCTCAGCGAATACTCGCCCACGTGGACCTCAATACTTCCATTCTATCGCATAAGCTGGTTTATGTCAACTACCTCACGTTTGCGGTTTACAAAGAGTACTCTCTGAACGCCATGCCTACGCTTTAAGCACTCGACTAGATAGCTCTGGACACTGCGATCATGAATTTTCTTAATACGAAAAGAATCTATTACCACATTTGGCGACTGACGATTAACAGCTTTGCGTAAGTTACGCTCAATACACTTAATACTTGTTCCCTCTGGAGCTTTCAACTCGAAAATAGTGTTATTAATATAGCAGTCAGCAACACTCATATTTACACTATCGGGAATAAAACGAACATCATAACCAGCGTCCGCCAAAGCTTCAGCTGTAAAATACTCGTGCGGTTTTGGCCTCGCGCCAGGCTCACGTGTAACTATACCTCTACAAACCGTAAGAGGCTCAGGATTCTTTTTCATGCCCCCGACTATATCACAACATCAAAATTTTTGCCACCCGCCGCCGCGCCCTTAAAGGCGCGGCAACCTGTCGCGCGCCCCAAAAGGGGCGCGCTAAAGAGTAGCCGTATTTCATTCGACCAACCCGACACCATTTCATACTTCCAACCTCGCGAAACGCAAACTTCTCGGGTGGCTACGCCACGTCCGATCGTTTGCGTATTCCTCCGGTTTTCGCTCCAGCCTTCTCTTTTTCAGGAAGGCTCTTCTCTCCGCCTCGCGCTCTGTTCCAATGACTTCCCATCTCCCCTCACAAAGCCTACATCCGGACAACTCATTTCATTCTATCGGCACCTTCACCGGGCGATTTTTGATTTACCCAGGTACCGGGTTTGATTACTTATTCTTCTTGGTAGCAAAGATGAGCGCCTTACGCGCTCATCTTTGTCTTAGCCTAGTCTCCTTCCTCTTTCCTCCATTAGGCACTACCTGGGTAGAGGCAGCGGAGGGGGAAA
>CANBEI010000006.1 GCA_947367565.1 uncultured Candidatus Saccharibacteria bacterium
AACCATACGCAACAGTAGATGAATTTGCCGTGCGTGACCATCCATAACCATATTCACCAACAACTCGACCCTGACCAGAAGAAACGATAACGACCCCCTATTAAGTAAAAAGTTAAAAATCACTTATTGATACTTCCATTATACCTGATTTTCAAAAATTATACAATACCAAAATGCAACATTTTTCAGAAAGTCGCTGCGGATGCCCAAGTCGCCATCTGGTCGCCAAATCCTGCCTAAAGATCCAGCACATTCAATAAAAATATCCCTAGCCTTGCAGGATCTAGGGATATTTTTATTGACACCACACCTTAAACGCGTGCCATAATACGGTCGTGAGTGAGTTGTAGTTTCGGACTGGACACATGAGTATAGAGTTGAGTAGTTTGTAAGTTTTCGTGGCCGAGAAAGTTCGCGATAGACACAATATCAACCCCTTTTTCTAGCAGATAAGTCGCGAACGAATGGCGCATAGTATGCGGATGGATTTTACAGAAGTCAGAGTCACGGCAAGCCTTTTTGAAGAAGTGGCGCACAGATTGGTCGGTCATCCTCTTATCTTCTTGCGTAGAGATGAACAGTGCCGGGCAGTGGTCGACCCGTGTCGCCAGATATTCATTAAGGGCTTTTTCGGCACGTTTAGAGATAAAACATGGCCGCGAGTTTTTACTCTTACCGCTAATCACGAACTTGCGATTTTTAATACTATCGCGGTCTAATTTTATCAATTCCGACACGCGAATACCGCTACTAAATAATACTTCGCAAATCGCTACATTCCGCAGTCTTGCCTGTTCGCAGAGGTTTATTCTCGGCATTTTCACGATGTCTATAAAATCGCGCACTTCCTCGCGTGATAACCATTCTATCTGTCGCTTCTCGTGTTTAGGAAGTCCGATGAAGCCGGGATTTAATACCTCAAAGCCGCGCATATCTAGCCACTGCAATAATTTCCGTAGCGCAGTCAATGCTTTGCGTACCCCATCCTGTCGTATCCACTGGCAAAGATACTCGCGATATTTTATTACATCGTCTAGTTCAAGGTCTTGGATCGCTTCAATTTTCTTGCCGATAAACCCATGTCGATTTGGCTCGCCGCTACAATAGTTGACGGCTAGTAGTTTCATATATCGCCAGTGTTTGACGGTGTTCGCCGCCATGCCAGAGGGGATGACTTCCGCGTTAATATATTCATCAAAAGCCTTCGCGACCGTCATGCGCTCGGTCTTTGGTTTTGCTACCTGCACCAGCTGAAACTGCGGTGCAACTGTGCCATTATTAGGCATAGACACTTGCATTGCTTGTATAATCTGCATACATTGAGCAAAAGTATTAGGGTCTATATTGAGGGTTTGCGCTAAAGTGTTTGTTTGAATTGTGGTTGGTTCCGCGACCGCTGTCGTCATTTTTACTCCTCTATACTTATTACTTTATAGAGGAAGAACAGAGTCTATTTATAGATACCGAGTTTCACCAATTTCTTTGTGCAAATTCTCCCAAAATAAGCCGGAGGACTCTTGATTGGCTTATTTGTGCGGAGAGTTGTAGCACTCCGAATCGCTTGAATGATGGAATCTCTGCCTATGTGTCGTGCACAGTCGCAGTAGAATGCCTTGCTTCTCGGTGAGTTAAACACCGCTACTAAGTATTCTGCCGCCTTGTCCACATCTAACTCCGTGGCAACTTCGGGATAGCCGTCAGCAATATCCGTCTGCGCCGTTGAGTGCGCACAATCCGCCGCGCGTTTTATATGTTCCGCGCGTATCGCGTCCAATCTATTTGTTAATAGTTGATTCATTGGCAATGAACTTTCCTTTACGGAAAGGCCAATGTCATTGTGCGAATTTGACATCTGTTCCTCCTTAATTTTTGCCACGAAAAACTCTCCGCTTACAGAGTTTTAAGCGACTGATGTTAGAGTATTCTGCTTTCAGCCAAGCGCCGCCGTCAGCATAATACAGTGATAGAGCCTTGCTTATTACACAGTCGGTTCATGACTTCCGACCATTACCGTTTCAAGCAAAAATCCCGTATCTGTTGGCGCACGAACGCGCACTCAGATCGGGATTTACCAATGACTTGTCTAGGGTCACTACAAATGTTAGTCTTATTATACTTTACCGCAATGAGAATGTAAAGCACTTTATAGGGCTATTTACTTTCTACCTCCATAATCTCAATGATGGGTGATGGTTTACGCGCTGCTGCGCGCCGTATTATAAAAGATTAGCCCACCATAGTCATGTTTAAGATTTTTATATTTACCTCTTATCATTACTTATATATTATACTCCTATATCTGTTGATATGCGAGCATAAGAGATTAAAACTATATGTGAATAACTATAGTTTTACGACTCACTTGCAGAATAATTTTTACATATTCTCATATGTTGCCTGCTTCAATCTTTTGTTATTAACAATCATGCAGACAAATGACATTACTAGCATAGCGATAACGATAGCAAATGTACTGACATTGGTGCCATACCAAATTTCCTCTGATGTAGTTGCTAAGTTGAATCCAAGTGCTGACTGTATGCCAATAAGTTCTCGATTAAGCACACTAAATGCCGCAACAAGCATGCTCGCCATACAAAATGCTAATATAACCGCTCCAATCATTAGTTCCAAGAAATAAAACAAATAGATCATGCGGACTTGCCCAGCAGTTGCCCCAAGACTATAATACAGTGCGATGTTTCTCTCGTCTTGATCGACTAGCCTAATACTCGTAAATACTACTACGATTGCTGCAATTAGCCCAAGTGCTATGGATGCTATATTGATGACGAGCTTTATGTTCTTTATAATGTATATAGTTTCAGGCGACACTCCTGCTATGATATTTACTGAATATTCTCGATTTGGCAAATTAACATTCATGAATCTACCCTTGCCGTGCTGAAAGTAGTCATATGCGCTCACATTATCGTCAAAGATTGCAATTAATGATTCGCTTTCTGTTTTTATGCCAGTTAAGTCCTCTAGGGAAGCGCTTTCGTCCTTTTGCCAATTTTCGCTTTTGCCATTATCTATTACTATCGGTATGCCTTCCGGTGTCGTGATGAACTCAAGAAGTGGATTTAGTATATTGTTACTATTGCGCTCTAATTGTTTGAATGAAAGATTCCCGACATGAAAGTTTCCAGAGTTCAGTCCCACGACATAGTATTTTGCGCCGTACGCGTCTGTAAAAGTCTTGCCGATAATTTCGTTGCGATATTCTTCGTAGTCTTTTTGCTTCTGGGTGGCATTTGTATATTCGGATGGAAAACTTTTACCAAGTAACTGCTCTCCGAGAAAAGTTGATACTAGCACCGGCGCAGCATCGGCAGGAACTTTATTCATATCAACTTCTACTGCATTTTCTACTAATTCTTTTGGTAAAATTACACTCCCAAATACACCATATTTCTCTGCATCGCCAAGCACCTTGCCGCCGTACGTCTCGATATCTTCTTGCATCGCTTGATGCGTTACTTGTGGCATAGTATCCTCTACTACCATGCCTTCCATACTATTCGTTGCTTCAATTATTACTTTACCGTCCGTTATCCGGCTTGCGAGTTTCATATAAGCATTCTCCATGCCCTGAAACCATAAATTAATTGTTAAAATAAGCCCAAAAATTACACCCATAACTGCCATAATAATCAAGTTGCGCTTAAAATATATTCTGATGTTTTTTGCGCTAATATGTAAAATATCTTTTATTCGCATATTAATCTCCTTTCAGTTTTTGTGCTATCTTTTTACTTGAGAATTGGTCAAGACAAAGTAAGAATGAAACTGGTGCTGCCAAAAACATACATAATATTACTTCGACGCACTGTAGATTAACTCCAATTAATATCGGCCAAAAGTTCGGAGCGCTAGGATATATTGTGGCAAGTTGTATTAGTAACTGCTTCCAACACACTGCCGTGGCTATTCCGGCTAGCACAAGTGCTAAAGCTATTGCAAAAATTGCCGCCCATACGCAAAGTTCCAATAAATAAGCAAAGTAAATTAGCAAAAGTTGCCCCTTGGATGCTCCGATTGAACGATATAATACAAAAGTTTTCGTGCTACTTGCGATTAAGTGCGCCATAGTGAAGGCCAAAATAAATGCCGACACCGCCACTAACACTAGACTAATCGGACGAATAAAGTCTTTGTTTTTATCACGAAAATACTTATACACACCAATCTGATTACTAAACAATTCAACTATTTGATAATCGTCGGAATTGTAGTGTAGGTCTTTTTTATCTGATTTACTATAATACTCATAGGCTTTATCTAAGCTAGAGAACTTTGCTATGATGACGGATTCTGGTATTTCTTCACCAATTTCCGCTTTTTGTTCGTCATTTAGAGTAGCAACCACTCCGCCGAATTTCTGGATGCGATCTGAAACTAAAGAAGCCTTGTCATAGCTACTTGCTAGATATACTTCTCCGTTTGTTGCATCTTTTGCGTATTTTAGGGTAGTATTTTCTAAACCTTGGAATATCAATAGCGCCGCTAACAATACACCAAACAATATACCGATAGTTACTATTGTTGCTCGGCTACGCGTCTTATAAACAGTAAACTCTCGGTGCGACAGTCTAAATAGTTCTTTGAACGTCATTTGTTGCTTTCTGGTTATCCTGCATCGCTGCCGTATTCGATAGTTCGCTTGTAACTATACCGCCACGCACCGTTACGACTTGTGTTGCGAACTCCAGCACATCGCGACTATGGCTAGCAATGATAATTGTTACCCCCATTTGCTGACGGACATAATTCAAAATCTCCAAAACCGTTTTCGCATTATCTTCATCGAGATTACTAGTTGGCTCGTCTGCTAGAATAATTTTAGGACTCAATAGTAATGCTCGTGCGATACAAGCTCGCTCTGCTTGTCCACCCGACACTTCTTTGGGTAGATATTTCAAATTATCGGATATACCTAGCATCTGCGCCAGCTGTTCAGCTCTCGTTTTTCTTTCCGCTTCAGGCATACCAGCAAAAACTCCCGGTAAGGTAATGTTTTCCAGTAACGTGAATTGCGGCTGAAGATATGATCCCTGAAAAATAATTCCAATCTCATGACGATAAAAATTCGTGCGATCTTTTGCCGTCAAATTGCCGACATCTTTTCCGTCGACGATGATCTGCCCACTAGTCGGCATCTCCAATCCACCGATTAGATTAAGCAGTGTAGATTTTCCGGCACCACTTTCGCCACGCAAGACCGTAAAAAAACCGGCGGAGATATTTAGGTTTACGTCCTGAAAGACAACCTTCTCGCCGTAGTGTTTTTTGATGTTTTGTAATTGAATGATTTCCATATTCTTGCCTTTTTATTTTGGGGTTGGGGTGCTCACTACGGAGCACCCACTGTTTTTTGAGAGAGTTGAATTGATGCGCGCCAGAACAAAATGTTACAGATATTGCTTAATCTATATTCAGTTGTCTACGAAATAGCGCTTACATCAGTAGGCCCATGCCTCCACTCGTGTAAAACCGGTTGCCTGTGGCGCTGTGGCATTTTCCAAGATTATCCGATACTCCCCGGACTGGTCTGTTGACCACGTTAAAAGGCTCGGCTGACCGTTGACATACCCGCCATTTCTCGGGTCGTATTTGCGCTCAGAAGTCTGATTGCAGGTATAACGATTTCCGACATTCTGCCAAACACCTAAAAATCCTTTGCGCTGAAGTACAACCTGATATGTTCCGTTTGACGGAGATGTCGCTACGCAGTAGAACTTGATCCCACTCGTATTGATGTTGGTACCGGGGCTCATCTGCCCTAAGTCGATTACTTTTCTGCCGGTACTCTGCATCCATGTAAAATCATTGATGTTCTTTGCGAATGCCGTTGTTGCCATTACAGTGCACAACATTAATACAGCCATTATGGCTGTAAACAGGCGCTTGGCGCCTGTTTTTCTTTTTGTAGCTGTCATATAGGAAAACCTCCTTGCTAAAGGGCACGCAATATCAATCACTCTCTCGTAAAGATCGTGCGTCACCGCACATATCGAATTATACTCGAATATTCGATATAAATCAATGGCATTTTTATTTATCCATTAGACCTTCTTCACATCCTCCAGTCGCATCGCTGCCCAAATCTGCCCACGTGCACCTAACACCACTCTATCCTGTCCTTCTTCTACATCTTGTACAACATAGTAAACATCGTCATATTGTTTAAGGTGCCGTCCGTCATAATCTACTAGACGCAGTGGCCGGACATTCTCGCCCTTATGAAAAATCAGTGACTTGTTGGGACTATTGCTTGGTTGTGTTGCTGGCTTGGTGGCAGTGTTTGGAGTCGCCGTATTTTGCGGTTTATTCGCCGTCTGCGCTGGCTTGGTGGTCGTAGTGGTATTCTGGGTTAGCATGGCTTTCGGGCAGGCATAGCGCGCTCCTACTGCGTCTAGGTTGAGATAGTGCGTGCCGGTGGCGAGTGGTTGCCAGTTCGCGTCATTGACGAGGTTTTGCACTGCGTTTTTTACTAGACCTGTATGTCCATATTGCCCGGATTTATAGGAGAAAATCGCGCCGTCCATCTTCGTGCATTCCACCCAGCCGAGTTTCTGGATCAGGTAGTCCACCATCTTATCGCCGTTGCACGGTCCGTAGTCGGGGTGTGGTGCATAGTTCATTCGGATACCAGTCGCGAGATACCACGCGTATTTGGAACATTGCCAGCCTTTGCCATTATCTTTGTCGCCATCGGGAAGAATACGGTTTATCGGCAGAGTTTCCGACCCTTGCCCGACTTCTATTGCTTCGGCTCCCGCCACGATTTCCGCAACTTCTTCCGCGCTTGGTTCGGCAGCCGTTTCAGTCTGCTCCTCATCCGTGGTGTGCTTCGGAGTAATGGCTTCGGCAAAGGCGCGGAAGTTCTCCTCTACATCCTGTGCGATACCTTGCCAATCAATTCCATTCGGGTCTATCTCTAGTTCTATCGGTTCAGTATGGAGTGTATCGATGAAGTTCTTAAAGTTATTGTAGGCTTTGCTTGCATAGCCAGCACTAGCTTTTGCAGTCAGTACCGCCACTCCGCCGACACTAAATATGTCAGCCAGTTTAGACACATCTGCGCCCAGCCTAGCGCAATACCAGTCTATCAGGTTGATGGCGATAGTAATCGCACCAAGAAATCCCAGTCGCAGGATAACTTTCAGCAAATCTTCCCAGAACCTCCGCCAACTCCACTCGCGCGTTTTAGAATAAGCCACATTAAACGCACCGCTAAGCAGCCACGCGACATAAGTGACTCCAATAATCGCCGCTCCGATATAAACTGTAATAAGTTGCTCTATCATATTTTTCTCCTTTTGTGGGAACGAAATCCCGATTTATTTAACATTTTGTTCAATAACTCATACTTTCTTCATCGCTACCTCTGGATTCTTCATATAAAACTCCAAGTCGTTATGTTCGGTATAAAGTTTGCTAATGTCTATGCGGTGCGTTAGCGCCCAGACCGCGAATGGTCGGCTAGCATACGAGTTTCCGCCGAGATCTAAGAAATAATGCTTCGCGATATTCATAATTTCTTCGGTATTGTCGCTATCCGTCCGAATCGCCGTCAGCAGGTCATTGCGTTCACTAATCAAGGCTTCGCATGCTTGTCGTTGTTCTACTCGCGCTAATCGCTCCATAATCTCTTGATTTTCCGCCTTGCTTCGCGTGCCGACTTTCGCGACCGCCACTGTGCCGGCCGCCGTAATCGCCGCACAAATAATCGTTGCTAACCACCTTTCTGCGCCTTGCACTCCTCGCCGCCCGTCGTGGCTTCGCCACTCTCACCTGCGTCGCTCGGAATCGTCCGCACAAGTGCGTCCGTTTCACTCGCTTTCCTCGGTGCTGCACTCGCCGCGCGTTCCGCGGGGCTTCGTCGGTCGGCTTCGTCGCGACCCCCGACAACCTGTTTCGCGCTTTTTGTCGTTTCTTTTTTCATCTCCAACCTCCGGAAACTCTCCGGCAGTCGTAAGGCTTCCACCGCGCTCTCGTGCGTGAATCCAGCTTCTATCATAGTTTTCAGGGCTTCGGCTTGGAGTTTCCGCGTATCGGTCAGCATCGGCAGTTCATAGTTAAATGATAGTGCGAACCCCATACCGCCAAAAATGCGATTAAACTCATGTGTCAGTCGACTATAAATCTTAACCAACTTCGGATAGACTACGCGCCTTGCGAACACATAGTCAGCCACTTCCGCGCTAGCATAATTACTGTTGGAGAGGTGCCCCTTAATTTCTTCCGGCACTCCAAAGATGGTGTCTATTTTATGGTTGGCTTGATTATAGACAGCTTCCAACGTCAGCTCTTTGTTGGTTTGGGCGAACGGTGTCCATTCAATCGCTGCCGATTCCGGCTTGCCGTCTATACTGGATGTCGGGCGGTGCACATACATAATGTTGCCAGCCTTTCTCGCACCCCGGAATTGTTCCTGCATCCTATCTACGATGTCGTTATAGATCGCGACACTCGGTGCAGTGATAGTAAATTGACCAGCCGGCACTGCGCCGTTGCGGAACTGCGCGTTGTGGTATTCGGCGATAAAATCGTCCGTGGTCGCCCACTTCTTGCTCGCGATACTAGGCGAATAGCCGTCATTGATACGATACGGATTGACTGCCAGTGAGAGGGTGACTACTTCCTGCTCGCTATATGTCTTTCCGCCCATGCGATAGGTTGATACCCCATCTACGACTGATTCCGCCACATTTTCCATAAAGGTCAGCCCGGCAAAATTATCAAGGTTTGCCCCAGTCGCGAGTTCCGTGCCGTTCCGGTGCCAGACCAAGAGATAGACTTTCGGATGGACGAGTAGCATTGTGGCTAGGGTTTCCATGAAATCCGTGCCGCTCATTTCACGATTCGGCCGTGCTAGGATTTGTAGTAGTCGTGGCGCAGGGTTGATTTCTTCACCCCTGCTATTAATCGCTATGGGGTTAATCTCAGCAATCGCTTCCGCAATCCGTGCAATGTTGGGGTAAGTATTGTCGTAGCTGCCATTACGCAAGGCAAAACTGCCGCCGTATTGGTGAATGGCATTTTCTATGAATCTATCTTCGGGGTCGTGTTCCTGTATTTGATTGGTTGCTCCGATTTCACTTTTCCCAAATATCTTTTGTCGTAATTTCTCAAACATTTTTACTCCTTTTATGATTCCAGTTCCGCTCCGTGAATACTGGTGCTCGGTAGGCTAGGGTCGATTTTGTCCGCGTGGAAAGCTGCCAGCGAGAAATACACCATATAGCCATCCCATGCAAAATAAGGTTGCGTAGTAGTGTTCGTCATAGCAGTTGAGCCGTTAGCGGCTGTGTTCATGCAGGCGACGCGGTTGGAAATTGTGGCATCATAGCTATCGGACGCGTAGTTGGCTGGGGTGCGTGTCGGGACTTTCTTAGTTGTAGTATCCACAGTCGTTTTGAAGTTTGGATTATAGCCAATTTTGTTATAGGTATGCGAAGTCATAGCAGTGCGCCAGTTATCCTCGGCGCAGAATGAATTATTTCCGTATTCTATCTCGCCATATTCGCCCATAAAGTAATACTCGCCGTGTACTTGTTCATCTACGGCTACGCGTGCCATTTTACGCGTCGATACAGTATTGGTGTAGCCCAGTTGTGTCATCGTCGGTAACCCCACCCAGTCGCGCACTATACCGACAGCACAGGTGTTGTTAATAATACGATTGGCATCGCCAGAAGGATAAAGCATTTCGGTCTTGGCAAGATTATTACGCAGCAGGGTAGAAATGTAGCGGAGATAGGCATAAACACTACTAGAAGTAGATGAAAACACATCATAATCATGTTGCGGTTTAGCCCACTGACCATTAGACTGTGCCGGAGTAGTAAGGTAGGCGCGTGCGTTAGACTGTCCGTAATTAACGCGGCCATATTGTCTTTCAAAAGCATTCGGATTACTGGCTTCGGGATAGTCATAATAGTAGCAATATGGTTTAAACATATACTGGCGGCGCAAAATAACAATAGGTGCAAGGTGCGAAAGATCGCCGTCCGGGTCGGCAATTAGACCATAGCCGGTGCCGGTGGTTAGGAGTGGGTCATTTACTGGACTGTAATATATACTGCTATTGCCGGGGTCAACCGTCATATCGGGTATTAAGCCGTTCAATAGTCCGCGCTCATTTAATGCGTTTTGGACGGCGATACTCACTTGCACCTGTCCAGCATAAGTCCACGGTTGCCATTCTTCCGTGCCGTATTTAGGGTCAAGCATCACTTTAGCCAGTGCTTGGCGCACTTGGCAGATAGGGTTTGGTAATAGTTTGAATAGCTGAGTGGCGCGTTCCGTAAAGAACATATCGCTATATCTTGGGTCATAATAGTCCGCTTCTTCGCCATTGCCGCCTTGCTCCGTTGGCAAGCAATCTGCTAGCTCGGTGCGCAAATGGTCTATCTTAACCATATATGTAATAACAGATATAAAATCATACACGGCTTTTTCTCGATTGGACTGAAAAGAACTTTTCCATGCCGTATCGCCACAAAAAACGCAGTTTGGGTTATTAGACATGATACCGTTACGATCACTGTCAGCATATTCGCCGCCAGTGCTACGCGGATGTCGCCAAAAACTGCCAAAATTAATTCCAATCTTGGAATAATCATTCATGGCGATTTGTGTATAGTTAGTAACGGTGCCGGATTCACTACAAAGTGTAAACGGATAGCGACTGGCTGGTAGGTCGTAGCCGTAGAAGTATTGGGCTAGTGTGAGCCAACATCGATAATAATAAGCCGGCACGCGTTGACGGTTGTAACTGTTCATAGCGGATTCGGGGTAGCGCGGATAGCTCATATCGTAAGCCGTAATGCCATATGCTTTGACATGACTCGCAATATCGTCTGCTCCAAACATGCCGAGGCAGTCTGTGCGATTCACCTCGCTGCGTTCGTAGTCATTTTGCTTCTTGAGAAAGAACAAAACCCGCGCGAGTTCCTCAATAAAGTTTTCCGCCACATTGACAATATCCGGCATACCATAGGTATCAAAATCTTCGTTACTTGGCGGAGTATAGCCATAGCTCCAATTGCTCGCCGTAGTTGTAAATAGATCTGCCATTGCTGTTTTTCCTAGTTCATAACCTGCGTTAAGACCGAGTTGATATTAGTGAGCATAGCTGTAAGGTTAGACGCATTAGCAATCGCGCGTTTCCGTGTATCCATGAGGATGTCATAGAGGGCTTTCTGATTCCGGAATACCAGTGCTAGCGCTTCAGATGTTAATATATCCTCATCCACTCCCTCTACGGTTTCTGCGAGCGACGGTGCGCCACTCATCAATCCATTTTCCGTATCAATACTGCCGGTCGTAATCTCTACGCGCCATCCAGCATAAGTGCCAATTGTTTCAAGTTGCTGTTTAAGCGGTTCAAGGTCTATCTTTTCCGTTGCGCCTTTGGCTTCTTCGGCTAGACTTTTAGCACTTTCGGCGATGGCCACCACTCCGTTTGCTGCATTCTTGGCTTCTTCCGCTTTACTCTCTGCCGTTTTCGCCGCAGATGTTGCTTCGGCTACTTTACTTACTGCTTCAGCCGCCTTGTTCTCCGCACTCTGTGCATCGCGGCTCGCCGACCCAGCCGAGGCTAAGGCAGATTTGGCGGTTGCGTTCGCGCCCTCGGCTTTTGCCTGCGCGTCGTCAATTTTCTCATCAAACTCATCATGCAAATCGCTATTCAGCAAACCAAGCGCGTCAGATACCGCCTTTGCAGTCGGTATTTTCTCGCTTTCATCTACGGTATCAGTATGGGTTTGCGCCGCTATCTGTTGTTTTAGCCTGCCCCAAGTAAGTAACCGATTTTCCTGATTCGCAATAATCGGCGCACCGTCCTCGTCCGCTAATGGCATCCGGTCGCCAGATGGTAGTTCACTGAATTTGATTGCTTCCATTAGTTAAAATTCCTTTCCATTTACACTGTTTCCTTAAATTGCTCCAACATAAACATCCGCCCAGTTTCCGTGACAAGGAACTTTGCTCGGTCGCGTTCCAAGCAGAACTTCGGTCGCTCATCGGAATAAATTGCTAGTGAACAGTTGAAAGTTAGATGCTCCACTTCGCCAGTATCGTAATTTTTGCCAATACTCACTCCGTCAATACTGTAATTCCTGCCTTTCCAGCGCACTGCCGAGCCAATAATGTCTTGTGGGTTTGCCACATCATCAAAGTCATTGGGGTGCGCATGAATTGTCAGATCGCTAGCCGTGCGCCGCAGTTGCGAAGCGCGTTTTAGCCCGGCTTTGAACTTCATCAAGGCCTTGATTTTGCGTTGCCCTTTGACGGTAGTGCCGTCCACAGGGAGAAAATCTATTTCTTCTTCGCCGTTTAGAAATGCCGTGAATACTGTATTTTTCCGCATATTCTCACCTCAAAGCACATAATCTGTCATATCGTCAGTCCGTCCGGCACGCATTTCTCCAGTGCAAGCGGTAAACCTCTTTAACAGGTCTTCATTCTGCCGCACATATTCGGCCAGTGGAGTATGCGCATTTTTATCGTATTCAATCTTAAAATCTTCTACGGTCTTAGCGACAATTCCACGCGCCTGCGCTTCCGCCTGTTCGTCCGACAAGACAGCCATCATGCGCGCAATCAGCAGTTTAATCAAAGTCAAATCTTCCGGCGCATCTATTTCCGATATATTACGACTTAACAGATTGTGGAGTCGCGCTTCGGCTACTTCGCGGAACAGGTCAAAGTTCTGCGCTTCGCGATCCAGCAGTTCTCGCCCAATAAAGGCTTCACATTCGGTCTTGGTTAAACTTATCATTTCCGCTTGCTCTTGCTTAGTTCTTGACATTATCCGCTCACACTCGCTTGTCTTGGGGATAGGCAGAGCCTATCCCATAGCCTGCGCTCGTTGCTCGCTAATCGCTCCAATGCTCCGTATCGGTTGCGCGTTCCGCGCGCCCATCACTTCGCTATTGTCGCTTTGTGGGGCGGCTACCTGCGGTATCCGCCCCAACCCTATCTGCTATCTACTCGCCGTCTCCGCTTTCGTCATTCTTATTTCCGTCAGTAGTAGAAGCACTGGCATAACCGGCACAGACCTTGCGGCCAAAGAGTGAGCCAGCCACCGGCTTTTCGTGAAGCAGGACATCTTGGTTGTAATCGTTATCAAAGGCGGAACGAAGCATGTCGCGACCATTCGGGAACAAATACTTGCCGTCATTAAAGCCGATTAAGTCCATACCGCAGTCGGTCATGAAATCAAACTCAAAGATTTTCGCGGTCAAGAGTTGCGCGAAGTTGCTACCCGGCGCGAAGACATAGCGGCCGTCATTGTCCTTTTCTAGCATTAGTCCAGAGATGAAACCCTCTGGCGCGACAAGGATTTTCTCACTACGACCCTTGAGAGCTGAGAGAGTTTTGACAGCCTTATCATAGGCATTGTCGCCAGCGGTATTGGTGATTTTAGTCGCCACGGCTTTCGCAAACTTAGTTGCGCTATCCGTGCCAGAAGTGGCGGATTTGTTAATATCGCCAAGCATACTCCATAGGCCACGCGTGCCGTCAAACATTCGCAGGTCTTTCGCGCCCTCGCTAGGTTCGCCGCGTCCGTCGCTGACGATAATCGCGCGAACGATTTCGTTGTAGAGTAGATCGGCCAGCAGTTCACCACGCAGAATGGTGAGTTCGCCGGTGGTGTCGTCAATCAGGTCTTGCAAGTCAATCGGCATCTTGGCGAAGGCAATTTTTGCCTTATAGTCACGGCGAACAGTTTCAAAACCGACATTATCCTTTTTCTCGCCTTTCTTATGCCCAGCACCGCGACCAGTCGCATAGTAGCCATATACATTACCTTGCAAAAGTTTAGCAGATTTCATGTGTGCGAGAATACCGCGGTCGCTCGTCCAGACTTTGAAGAAGGTCTGTTCTAGTTGAGAAGGCAAAATCTCGTCCCCGGTGATACCTTTTTCAGCCATCTTTTCCGCCCAAGCCTTAATGACGGCGGTATTAGATTTGCCGTAATTTTCCGCAATAAACTTGGCGAAGTCGGCATTAGCTTCTTCGGTGGCGAGATAGGCTTTCGCATTGCTGGTCACGGTGATTTTCTGGGTGGGCGTCTGCACCTGCGCCGCAGCAATCCGTTTTTGATTAGTGGTTTCGTTCATGGGTGTTCCTTTCGTGGGATTAATTTGTGGTGATTCATTGTTGGTTTCTGGTGCATTTTCCGGTGTCGGGGTTTCAGCCGGAGTAGTTTCTGTATTCTTAATTTCTTCGTCTTGCATTGTCTTTTCTCCTTGTTGATTAATAATTGGCTCAGAGTTCATTTCTAGTGGATTATTTACGACTGGTGGCGCAGCGCGACTGTTCGGATTTGCGGACTTGATGTCTAAGACGAACGCATCGCGATTACAGCCACGCGTGACAAGTGATACTTCTAGGATTTCTCCGTCTGTATAAGTCTTGGTGTCCGGCGCATATGCACCACTGCGCCAGCCGATAGAGAACGCATTGTGTAAATGTCCCTCATCTATCAAAGTCATGAGGTCTTGGGCATATTTGCGTTTAGAGATGCCGACAGTGAAGACTAGTTTGCCATTCTCATATACGGCGCTTCGCACCGACCCAATGACTTTATCTACCTCCCAGCCGTTATGATCGGTGAGCAGGGGAATATCTATGGCAGTATTTTTACCCTCCGCGAGGTCAGCCACGCGCACCAGTCCACCATTCTTAGTCGGGAGATAAAAAGTTGAGATTTCTACATGTTCGTGCGCCCGGTCTTCGCTATTGTCGCTTGCAACAAAAACAATCGTCCGCTCCGCGGTCGTGTCTGTTTCTGCGCTTTTATTTTCATCGGTATTTAGCACCGCAACCGACTTAATTTCTGCCAGTTCCAGCGCCGTATAATGTAAACTATTAGCATTATCTTCCATGCTTCCGATTATTGGAATACATAAGATAGAGCGCAAATGATTTCAAAAATATGTTATAATAATCTAAATATAAGTTTTTTAACAGGAAGGGCAGAAGATGTCAGAGCATCATTACCATCTCATCATCAATGACTTGCCGGAAGAATATACCGAAAAATATCCGGATTTTACAAGGTTAATTACAAACAACACTGACTACATCAGTGTTAATTTCACGGAACCGCATACGATATCTCTTTGCGGTATTTCCTGTGATAATTATGGCGGGAAAGTTAGTCTTGAAGATGTTGTCGAGTTTCTTATTACGCAAGTTGCCGGTAGAGCATACGGACACCCTGCGCCTGAAACAATGGAATTCTTACAGTATTGTGAATTAAAAGAAAAACCCGACTGTGAAGACTATTTGCGAATCAGACAACAGTAAGCATAAAAAATGACCCCATTACAGGGGTCATTCCAGTATTGACTTTTGGTAATATGTTTGCTATAATGGGAGCATATTACCACGCAGGGATGCACTGAACGGAGAAATACCTAAGGCGAACCTGCTTTTTTGTTTGACCTATTTTTGGTTCTTCTTATAAAGAATCTTATTCTTGACCGCCTTTTCATCCAGATAGACACGGTAAGTATCGGCTGTGCGCTTCTTATATAGTGATGAGAGCTTTGAAGTGTTCGGAACGAGCAACTTCTCAAATTTTTCTTTCTTAATTAAATAATCCACCATGCGCCAATAATCGCCGTCGCCAGACACAAGGATGACTTTATCAAAATCTTCTTGATCGGCAATTTCACGCATAATTTCAAATACGATGTCTGTATCAACATTGCCTTTCTTGTGGCTAAGTGAAGCGCTGGCATGTTCACGGAAAATCACAACATAGCCATAATTTTGTAAAGCTTTGTACAAATCCTGATTCTTTGGGTCATATGCCCCCATGAAATAATAAGCTTGCTTTACCTTATATCTTTCTGCAAGGAACACTCGAAATCGTTTCAAATCAATCGTCCAAGCCGGTTCCGCACTTGTTGTGCCAAGTCGTAGGTTTTGACCGTCAATAAATGCGCGATTATTCATTTCTTTATTTTCTGTCATTTTTACTCCAATCAATATATTCTTTTTATTATACCACCTCACCCCTATTTCTTCCAGTGCGATCGCTCCGCTTTCTAGGGCGCGCCGAGGCTTGCTCCCGGATTTTTCTGCTACTATGCCTTATCGCGACTGCGCCCCTGACTTTCTCGCGGCGCGCTCTATTTCAGCGACAATGAAGTCAATACTCCGCGCCACTCGCCAGTCAGCGAACTGCGTTCGCTTGGCGCGCCCAGTCGCTTCGCGAGTATCGCGCTCTGGATGTGTCGCTTCTCTCCACATCCGCCGCGCACCTTAAAACCTCACCGCCCCATACTCTACCGCCTTTCTCTCCATATCACGCACCGCATAGGCTAGCGCATCCATACAATGGTCGTTGCCGTCCTCCGGCTCGTCTAAGGTCTTGCCAGTGGATTTCTGCACGCGCCACGGATAGGTCAGATATTCCTGCTCTAGCGGTTTATCGATGCGCAAATAATGCACTTCGCGCTCCTGCACAAGGTTGATATTATACTTCTTGCCGTTCACCTTGCCACTAGCCGATTTATTGCAGGGGATAGCACGTAGTCCGGCTTCTACGAGGTCTTGAATCATCTCTGGCTTGGCATTGTCGCAGACAAATAGCCCCTCCTGTTCCGCATTGATTTTCAAGGCTTCTGCCACGATTTCTTTACTAGTGAGGTGTGTCTGATATAAGCAGAGTTTCAGATAAATTGCTTTGGTTTTTGGATTCTCCCATACTCCAATAATCACAGTCGGGTCATTGTAGCCAAAATCCACCCCATATCGCCGAAATACTAGCCTCGGCGGTAGTTCGTCTTCGGCAATCCATCCGGAATAAATGTTGCCTTCCAGCGCGCCAATCTCGCCGAGTCCATACACGCGCCACCAGTTATTCGTGCCATCGCCCCGGTGTTGCAATAAATCACTCAATACGGCCGGTGGGATGCCTTCGTTATCAAGATAGGTTAGTTTCAGGAACTGCCAGTCGGTGCGCTTCTGCATTATCTCGGTATGCACCCAAAACTCATTCACCGGATTAAAATCAAGCCAAGCCATGACTTCCGTGCGCAACATCAGTTGGTCAAACACCTTATAATCCACGCGGTAGGCTTCGTTAATGAACAGATAATCGCGCCCTGCGCCCAGCGCATCGTCCGCTTCGCAGGAAAAGAACTCTATCGTCGTGCCAGTAATCTTATTCGTCCATGTATGTTTTACCTTATTGCGCGTAAAATACCGTTCACGGTGAGTGCGCTTCAACAATTTTTCCCAGTCGCGAATTGCGCCTTTCTCCAAGTTGGGGTAGGTGTCTGATACAACACTAATCAACTTATCTTCTACGGCAAAAGTTAAATCACAAAGCCGAATAATCATAGCAGTAGTCTTTCCGGCACGCGCACCGCCTTGTATGATATTGATGCGCGCATCCATCTGTTCTATCTTCTGTAATGCCGTGGTGTCCTGATACATTCTACCCCTGTTTTATTTAACACTTTGTTAAGTATTTATTTGGGCGCATCGGCTGCGCCGCCGGGCTATTCGCTACATTGGCCGCAAATTTTCCGCCCCACTAAAAGTTCATAATCTGATCGCGGCCAATTTCGCTTCTATCCCTTGCGCAAAAGCACTAGATATTAAGCACCGCCTATGGTTGCTCCGCCTTGCTCCTTTCGCGCTTCGGCCCGCTTCGCGTGCGCCGCGCGGTCGCAGGCTTCGCGCCCGACGGCGGTGTGCTGCGCGCTTCGGTCTGCCGTGGGGTCGCGCTGTCGCGCTCCTTTCCCACGGCCGCGCCCTCCGCGCGCAGACCCGGCTCTGTCGCACTTCGTGCTTGACTGCCCGTGTCGGCTCGGTCAAAGTCGCAAGCGACTTTTCCGCTCGCACTCCTTGGGCATAACGGCGCACTCCTCGGACTGAGTGACACTGGTGGTTCAAGATTAGTCTGCTCAATAGACTGCTTCGGTAATCCGTAAGCCTGATTCATGGCACTTTCCCAAACTCGCCACTCACTTTCCGGCTTCTCGTAATTACTTCTATATAACAGAGTAGCAAGCCGTCGCACTCCGGGCGAGGTTTTTGGGTCGTTTAGCACTTCTTCCAGCTCGCCGTCGTCTAGGCCATTTATAAGTTTTTCTAATTTATAGCGCAAAGTATCTTCTTTTTTCCATGCGCCAGAGTGCCGCGGATTTCCACCCTCCTTGCCGAACTGCCGATTTTTGGGTGGCTTTTTGTAACCCACTTCGTCCGGAAATCCCTGCTTTGTGGGAATTTTCCGCCGACTTTTCTTGCGCGTTTTTACGGCAGACATAAAATCTCACCCTGCTCTTTAGTCAAAACTACTTCCACGCGCGGATTACTTTTGCAGACTCCCATTAGTTTGACCTGTATACCGCGCACGGTTTCTATGCCGTCATCAGGGATAACTTCAGCCTTAACGAGTGCGTCTAGAACAGAAGTAATCTGATTATCAAGATCGCGCCGCTTCATGTCTGGCTCATAAATTCTAAACTCTAGCGAACATGGCGACCATTCCTCCGCCTTAAACGCGCCACGCGTCTGTAATCGGAATTGTGCTACCATATCGCTTTCGTTGCGCTTCGCCATATCGTTGCTCGTGATAAATCTATGTCCAGTGTGCCGGTTATATCGAATAACTTTGTTATTTTTCTTACTGACGACCGCGCCTTTATATTCAATTTGTAATTGCTGCAACATTTTAGTTTCTCCGTTAATTTCAATTCTTCTGGTTCTGATAATCATGATTTTTCTACCATCTGCCAGCCTCTTTTCTGCTACTACCTAAGACTTTGATATCTGGCGGAATAGTTAAACCGCCACTATATGACTGCATAGATACCTCATATTTATCTGCTAGACAACAGCACCGCGCCAAAGTCAGACCAGCATTACATCGCAAGGCTTGGCAAAACGGCTTCCATGAACTGCTATAGTCGAAATCATGTCGCTCCCACCACCGGTGAAATATCACCATTGTGCTACCTTGTTTGACTATCACTGTATGTTTATCGCGAAAGAATATCGTCACCGCACCTGCATAGCGCACCGTGGGAACAAAATCAATGCTCGGCATAACCTCTCCTTAAATAAATCGCAAACCCACCGTGTCGCTACCAGATGAGGTAAAATAGTAAAAATATACAAAAGTATTAAATCTTAGATTCCGCGCGCGATAGTTTTTAGATTGTAGCGGTCCGCGCTCCTCAGTCAAGGTCGCGCTACGCGCTCTCTTGACTGCTTCGCTTGCGTCCGCCTTAGTTCCAACTATCTCGCGCGGCGGAATCCTGTAAAAGCAAATCTTGTGGGGGCAGGATGCGTGGAGGTGGCGCGCTTCGCCTATCGGCTTGCGCGCCGATCCTGCCGCCGCAGTATCTGCTTTTATGGTTCGCAACTCGCGTCCATGCGCTCGCATTCTTCTATATATAGTCGTTCCGCTTCTTTGTATTTTATGCGGCCGAAGTATTTCTTCGTTCCGATTGCTCCGGCAATTATAATTGCGCGCGGGCAGGAATTATATTTTACAAAATATATAGGTGAATACAGTACATTATCTGCTTCGGGCATCGTTTTCGTTCTCCTCGTCTTGATATTTGTTAATATCTGTAATAATTATCGGCACACCCCTGTCGGTCTTAATTGTGCCATCAGGGAAGTGTAGAAGTTTACCCATTTTGTCGCTCTCCATCAATCGCTCGGAAATAGTAAAGCCATTCCTTTGCGTGTTTTTCTCTGGATCGATGTGCGCCCAGACTAGTACGTAAAGCCAGCGGTGCGACCGTAAACGGACAGAGAAAAGCAGAAACCTGCAGTTCGCCGCAGTCGCCAATCCCGACATAATATCTACTATCAAGAGCCGCCTTGCGTTTGTCGCTCGTGAGATAGATTTTATAATCTTCGGAAATATCCCTCCGCAAGATAGTTAGCACCTCTAATAGTTTTAGATCGCCGAGTTTAGCGGTTTTGCTTCTGGAATTTTTTGCCATTTTTTACCTCTCTTATCGCTGGCACGATTCGCCGCACAACCTGAAATGAGTTTAATCTCATATTAAGCAAATACTTGAATAAAGAGTTTTTAACTTTTACCAAATTGTAGTGGTGCTACGCGCGCTAATGGGCTTCGCGAGTTAAGCCGTTATGCGGTCAATCGCGCCAGTGATAGTCTTAAATTGTTAATAATTGCACGGACTATCTTGGCGCGCTCGTCCGTTAGGTCGCGCTGGGACTTTTGTAATGAACCCTAGACAAGTCATTTAGTAAGCCCGATTTTTTATCAATAAATAACCACCGCCTTTTTACAGGGGTGGTCGTTATCGTGTTCCATAGACAAGATTGACGTTTCCACTACGGACAAAAGCCAACCCGAATAGCCTCAAGCCTTACCGTGTTATAATTATCACATGCAAGAAACTTTTGATATTCTCGACACTAAGGGCCGCTATACAGTAAGGTCGCCACTCGCGATGAGTGCCACCAGTCCGGCCACTGGCACAAGGCTGTCGCAATTTTTATCATTAACTCCAAAAATCAGGTTCTCCTACAGAAACGTAGCGATTTCAAAAAACTCTGGCCTGGCATGTGGGAGTCAGCGCCGGCGGCCACGTGTTGGCTGGCGAATTCGGTTTTCAGGCTGTAATGCGCGAATGCGAAGAAGAACTTGGTATTAAACTCGACAAAAACGATATTACTTTCATTGGCGCAACTACCTCGACCAATCTAAAAGGCGACGTAATTAATAATCATTTTAATGAATACTATATCGTCCACAAGGATCTCGACCCTTCAACTCTCAAGCTCCAGACCGAGGAAGTTTCGGAGGCGGAATGGATTGACCGAGACGAAATTATCCACCGCATCCAAAATCACTACGAGGGAATCACCGACAAAGAAGGCTGCTGGGAATATCTTATCGAGTACTATAAATGGCAGCAAAATCAATAATCTCTCTCAATTTCAAAAAAGTATGTTATAATAACAACGTGTGGTACCATAGCTCAGCTGGTTAGAGCGCAGGACTCATAAGCCTGAGGTCGGTGGTTCGATCCCACCTGGTACTACCATCCAAGTTTATCGTGCCGCGAGGCACTTTTTTCGTGGCATTGTGTTATAATCAATATTATGAACGACAAAAAAGGTTTTACCCTTATTGAACTTATGATCGTTGGTGCATTTGCAGCACTTCTCGTGATTATTTTCTTCCTTCAGAAGTCTAACGTTGAGGCTATGGACCGCGACGACGCGCGCAAGACCGCTATCAACGCCATGTATTACGCTCTAGAGGAATACTATTACCCGAAGTACGGTTATTATCCAGATACGATTTCCGAGGAAAATCTTCCCGTGATTGATCCAGAGCTTTTCACCGACCCATTTGGTACTAATCTCGGCATCGAGGGCAGCAATTATACCTACGAAGTCGCGAATTGCAATTCCAAGAACGAATGTCAAGAATATACTCTCCGTGCTCAGCTCGAAAAAGAAGACACGTATATCAAAAAAGGTAAAAAGTAGTAAAGAAGTACTATGATTAAATTTCATTCAGACATCGACGTCACAGTCGATGTGTCACGCATTCGTGAAATTATCAACGATATTCAATCTGACCCCATGGGCGGCTGGTATGATTTGCCAGAAACTTATGACCACGCAGAATTTGATAAAATTCAAGCCACGGCCAAACAAATTCAAAATAACTCCAAATACCTTGTCTGTATTGGGATTGGCGGCTCGTATCTTGGCCATCGTGCGCTCATTGACGCACTCCAGCCCAAAAGCCCGACCAAGATTCTCTACGCCGGTAACTCGCTTAGTACGCGCGAGCTAAATTGCCTTCTGGACACGCTTGGTGATTCTGATTTTTCAATTAATGTCATTTCAAAATCCGGCACTACGACCGAACCGGCTGTCGCTTTCCGCCTATTGAAAGCCAAACTCCAAGAAAAATATGGCAACAAAGCTAGCGAACGTATTTTTGCTACTACCGATGCTCGAAAAGGTGCGCTTTATGAAGAGGCTGTCGCTGAGGGCTATGCTCGTTTTGTTGTTCCCGATAATATCGGTGGGCGCTACTCTGTCTTGACTGCTGCCGGCCTCCTCCCGCTCGCCGTTGCCGGAGTAAATATCGATCAGCTAATGTCTGGCGCTGCTACGGAACGTGCCGCGAATCTCGATAATTCTGAATCTGCAGCTATCCGGTATGCGACCATGCGTGCTGATTTGCTGAAAAAGAACTACGATGTCGAAATTCTGGCGTCTTTTGAGCCTTGCATGCAGTATTTTGAAGAGTGGTGTAAGCAGCTTTTTGGTGAGTCTGAAGGGAAGGATAAGCAGGGAATTTTCCCAACATCAGTTATCTATACTACTGATCTCCATTCACTTGGGCAGTATCTCCAGGATGGTCGTCGTAATATCTTCGAAACCATGCTACGTTTTTCGGAGGAAGGCGCTCCCGCCGTGACAGTCCCGCAGCTCGCAAAAGACCTTGATGGTCTGAAATATCTTGAGGGCAAGACTTTAGATTTTCTCAACACAAAGGCACTTGAGGCGACTGTCGCTGCGCATCGCGATGGCGGTATCCCGGTTTCCGAAATTACTATTCCGACGCTCGACGAAAAATCGCTCGGTGCCTTGGTCTATTTCTTTGAACTATCTTGTGCGCTTTCTGCTAAACTTTCTGGCGTCAATCCTTTTGACCAGCCCGGCGTAGAAGCCTATAAACGCAACATGTTCCATCTCCTCGGTAAGCCTGGGTTCTGACACGGAGTCAGCTCCTGCTGCCAGCCCTCAAAAACGCTTACCAAGCATTAGAGATTTGCCTAAAATTAATTTTTAGCGTATACTTTTTACATGAGTAAACCACGTGTGGTCATTGCTTTGGGTGGCAACGCACTTCAAAAAGACGGCGAAGTCACCGCCGAAGCCCAAAAGTCCGTCGCCGAGAAAATCGGCCAAATTATTGCTAAACTTTCTGCGAAATATGAGATTATCGTCGCTCATGGCAATGGTCCGCAGGTTGGTAACATCTTGATTCATGAGGAGACCGCTAGCACAGCGACTGCCCCCGCCATGCCTCTTGAGACCGCTGTTGCTATGAGCCAGGGTCAGATTGGCTACTGGCTTTCGCAGGCGATTGGCAACGCTTTTGCTCGTGAGCATAAACGTAAACAAGTTGCCAGTATTGTCACTCAAGTCGTCGTCGACCGTAATGATCCAGCCTTCAAGCATCCATCGAAGCCAATCGGGGAATTCTATACTGCCAAGGAGGCAGTCAAGTTAGCTAAAACTCGCGGCTGGGAAATGCGCGAAGATTCCGGTCGTGGATATCGCCGCATCGTTCCTTCGCCGAAACCGATTGATATTGTTGAACGTCGCGAGATTATGTCATTGATGCAATCTGGCGCTATCGTGATTGCAGTTGGCGGTGGCGGTATTCCGGTCGTTCGCTCTAGAGTTCTCAAAACTCTGCGTGGCGTCGACGCCGTTATTGACAAAGACCTCGCTGCCGAGAAACTCGCCGAACTCATCAAAGCCGATATTTTCGTCTCAGTCACTGCTGTGCCTAATGCCTACATCAACTACGGTCAGCCCGACCAAATTGCGCTCGGTATACTGACGCCGACTGAAGCAATGAGTTATATCCGCGATGGCCACTTCGGCGCCGGATCAATGCTTCCAAAAATTCAAGCGATTACGCAATTTGCTAGCAAAAAACGTCTCGGGATTATCACTTCGCCCGAAAATCTAGAACTCGCCCTCAAGCGCCGTTCCGGCACAATCGTCCAAGGTTAACACTACAGATATAGCCGACCAGAGCGGCTTACGCTCCTATTCTAGCATACCATAAGCTTTTTGTCAACTGCTACGCAGCTAAGTCTCGCGCCGCGAGTCGTACCGCTTCGCTCCAACTCGTTGCTACATGTGGCGTCCCAGCCAGCTCATTCGCCTTCAGGCCATTCCGAATCGCCATCGCAATTTCTTGTATAATGATATCCGCTTCCGGCGCTACTACTGTCGCCCCAATAATCTGCCCCTTAGGATTCGCTGTAATCTTTACAAATCCTGCCCGGAAGTCACTTGTATTTGATGCGCTCACCGCATCTAGCGGCACTAATGCCGTCTTCTGCTTCTGTTTCAACTGCGCGCATTCCATCTCATTCAATCCAACTTTCGCTACGCGCGGCAAAGTATTCGTCATACGCGTAAAACCAGTATAATTAATCACATTCCCGGCACCTTTAATCGCGTTCAACGTCGCCAACTTACCTTCATAAGTCGCCTTTTCCGTTGAACTTTCTCCGCCAATCACATCGCCCGCCGCCCAAATATGGCGACAAGTCGTCTTGAGATTTTGGTCGGTCTGAATGCCGCGATATGAAAACTTCACTCCCGCATTTTCCAATCCCAAATCTGTCGTCGGTTCTGGCGTAGTTGCGAGTACGATTGCCTCCACTCGCACAGCTTTTTCTTGACCACCTCGAATAAACACTGCTCGCTGGCTATTTTGTTCTTGCTCCAAGGCAACCACGCGCGAATTTTCCAAAATCTTCACGCCGAACCGATCGCGCAAATGTTTACTGATTACCTCACTCGCTTCCGGATCTTCGCGCGGCAAAATCCGGTCTTGCGCTTCAACCATTAAGACTTTTACTCCGAGCGCCCCAAAATACTCTGCCAATTCACACCCCGTCGAACCACCTCCAACAACCAACAAAACTTTTGGCAACTTCGCCATCCTCAGCGCCGTATCTGGAGACCAACAATTTACTGTATCAATTCCCGAAATTCCATTCACTGCAATATTCGTGCCGGTCGCAATCAAAAACTTTTCCGCACTAATTTGCCGATTCCCGAGTGCAATCACATGCGGACTAATAAACTGCGCGAAACCATGATGACAATCAATCCCGGCATTCTCAAAAACCTTCCGACTTCCTCCCCCTGATCGCCGCACCGCCGCCGCTTGCCAATTTAACACGGTTGGATAATTATATCTCAGCGTCGAGCTTGACATCCCAAAGCGCGAACCTGCCACCGCCTCCGCATATAGCTGTGAAAATTCCAAAGCTGCGCCGTAGGGGATATCACGATAATTCAGAGTCGTGCCACCCCAACGATCCGATTCAACGATCGCCGTATGCGCTCCCAGTCCAGCCGCCATCAAAGCCGCCGCGCTTCCAGCTGCGCCGCTACCAATCACTACATATTGATAGTCAAACTTACTCATTACTATTACCCACCATCTTCATCTTATATTATTTTACCACGATTTTGATAGACATAAGCTAAATCAGCACTATATTTTTCTGTTTCTATTGCTATTCGTCGATAGATATCGTCTACGGTTACCACCGGCCGTTTGGCTGCCCATTTACCAACTTGCTCCGCCACCTTAGAAGCGACAACTTCCGCTGTTCCTACTGGCATCTTGAGGGCTTTCGCCTCGCGCAATAGTTCTTCTCTCAACTCCTTTTCGCTAAAGATTACGGGTTGACTTTTATTGCGTCGTTTTATGCCGGTTGCGGCTATGGGTTGACAAGCACTCCGCTTACGCTTAATTCTAAGACGTTTTTGCTTTTCTTCACTAGACTTCTCTGTCATACTAGAACCTCAAAAGTAAACAAGAAGAATCCCAGCGCCAAAAATCCTACACATGTCAACAATCGAAAGAATAATTTATGTTTCACTCTCCATCTTTGAATGTCTACTACGGTTTGCCCTTTACGTATTGCAAATCGTAGCACAATTGGCGGCACAATAGTGATAATCGTATACATTGCTACCGCAAGAATCTGATATAAGTGTGGCAGGACCAAAATGCTATTCGCCGCGACCACGAATAAGACTATTGTAAATGGCATTTCTGCTAGGCTCGTCAAAACTCCCAACGAGAATGCCTCGGTATTGCTATTGGTCGTCTTCGCACGCTTATCAATAAATCGTGCCACGCTCCGAGGCAACCACAGTTCCGTACTCTTTCCGCGCCGATAATAGAAGAACCACGTCGCAATCGCCAGCGCCACTAACATTCCTACTACGATTACAAGCTCCTCAATGTATAGGGGCTTCTCAAAATAACGGTCAAGAACAAAAATCGTCGCTGCAAGTCCCAAAAACACCAACATTCCCATTCCAGAAATGTAGCTATCTACTAGAAAACGCGTCTTTTTCCGCACATGCTTACCAAGGCTTGCATGATAAAGCAACAGTAACGCTCCCAAACTAAGCTGTAAAGTCGCGTGAATCACCGCGGCCAAAAACACCTCACTAAAGGGAACTATCATCTCCATACCAAAATTATATCACACTTATGCTTGCTAATTTTTTTCATTTTGTGCTATGCTCCGTTCATGAAGAAATTTTTACATCATTTTCGGTTCAGTCTACTGTTTGGTACTGCGATTTTAAGTTGCTGTGGCTGTCAAATTAGTCCCATTATTGCTTCCTCTTCTCGGCTATTGCAAGAGTATCAGGCAGACAATTCAACAGTCGATGGGCCTAACCCTGATAATCCTGACTCTGACTTGCCGAAAGAACCAGATGATAGTTTCAAATTCACAACCGATCTCATAATTCAAGCTGTTAATCCTGGCTATACTATCGATGAGGCTCAAAATGTCGGCGAGCTCATCGAGTTGCAGAAAATTGTCGACACTCCTGATTTTTCGCTCGCTGGTTATGGACTTCGTTATACGAACTCCAGCGGTAAAACCACCCTCCTCCTTGACTTTGCGGAGGGAAGCCTTATGACTGGCGAGACTCTCCTCATGCGTTACGCTCGGTCGCCAGCTAGCGATCGGGCGGACGCGACCTATATGACGACGCTCGCTATGGCGAATGGCCGGATTGAATTAACTTATCATAATGAAACCATCGACCAAGTTTGCTGGGGGAGCGGCGAGGGTTGTTTATCGAGCTTCAAGAGCGCCAAACCCACTACGCTAGTGCGCAATTCTGATACTGGGAACTTTGAACATATTATTGACTATGAACCCGATTTCGACCCATCTCAGCCCTCGCTCATCCTTCCGCCGACTCCGGATAGCCCTGACGGATCTAACGACAATTCTACCGAAACCACCTCGCGCTGCTACGATTTAGAATTTTCTGAAATTCTTGCTTATTATGCGAACGACAAGTCCGAACAATTTATTGAACTTTATAATCCTTCTGGTCAGACAGTTGTCATGGACCGATGCGCGCTTCGCTATAAGAACAAAACCTATTACCTCTCTGGAGAAATTACCGCCGATGGCTATTATGCCTACTATCCGTCAGCCCAGACTACTAGCTTTAGTCTGACAAAAAATCCCAATTCCTCTAATACAATAGAACTCATAGACACCAACGGGGCAACCGTCGACACCCTAGTCTATAATCATGGTCAGAAAAAGTCTACTAGCTATGCTCGTTTCTATACTACTGGTAGTGAAGAAATTTGGGATCTGACCTACGCACCTACTCCGGGCAGCGCAAATGCCTATCAAGAATTTCGCACTTGTCCTGCGGGCAAAACTATCAATCCCGACACTGGTAACTGCGTCAACATAACTTCCAGCTCAGGTACCACGGTTTGTCCCGAAGGGAAATATCTCAATCCTCTGACTGGACGTTGTAAGAAAATCGCCGAGTCCAGCGGGGCAAAAGAGTGCAAGGCTGGTTACGAGCGTAATCCTGAAACTAATCGCTGCCGTAAGATTACCTCTAACAACGATGGCGCGACCTACGCTCTCGTTCCCAATACATCTTCTAGCAAATCGGTCTTCATTGCCGCCGGCATCGTAGCACTTATCATTTCGGCTGGAACAGTCTATATTATTTTACAATTCCGTCGTGAAATTGCCCGAACGGCGCGCAAAACTATCCAACGCCTCAATCACGTTCGCAAATACCTGATCGCGCGGCGCATCAGCCTTCACCGGAAGAAGCAGCCCTAATTCCTGATAATGTTTTAGAACAGGTACGGTTTTCTCGCGATATTCATTGATCCGCGTCTGAAATATCGCCGGGTCGGCATCATCCGCCCTCAGCCCGCGATCGTTCAAGAGCTTCGCCGCCTCCCAACGCTCAATTGCATCTTGTTCCGAGAGTTGTAACATGACCACTGCGCGAATCGGATGCCCACTCTCTCGTGCCACGCTCATTACTTGATCCTCTTCGCCTTCCCAGCGCCCAATTGATGACAAAACTAAAGGGTAGTTTAATAGCTCATTTTTTTCAAAATACGGCAAGACCCATTCATAAAACACATTTGATGGCATTAACTTACCTTCGCCCGTGTGATTCTGCTGTGTTGATTTTTCTAACGCTCGCACGATAATGCCTGAAGACAAAAATTTCCCCCCAATCGTTTCCGCGAGTCGCACCCCCACCGTATCTTTACCGCTCATCGGCAAACCGAAGATATTTATGCTCCCGCGCCCGAGCCAAGTCTTAATATTCTGTATCTGTTCTTCCATATATTGATTATAGCATAAAATCCAATCTGTCGCCCATCTAGCACTATTGCGAAAAGAGTGCTAATTTGCTATAATGAAAGTATGAGTTTGACAAAACGCCAAGAGGGAATCCTCTTTGCAATTATTGAAGAATACGCTGAGTTGGCTACTCCAGTTGGTAGCGTTACTCTGGCAAAACTTTTTGACGTATCTTCGGCTACGATCCGTGCCGAGATGGCTCGCCTCGAAGAATACGGCTATATTGCTCAACCGCACACTTCCGCTGGTCGTGTCCCGACTGACGCAGGGTATCGCTATTATGTGAATACTCTGTCGGAAAATCCTGAAGAAGTCGAATCTGCGATTCCGCTACGTCGCGAAACGCCCGATGACAAGCCTCTTGAGCGGGGGAACCGTGTACTTGAAGTTCGCATTAGCTCGCAGACTCGTGCCGATTTTGCAATTCGTGGCGCCGTCGATTCGCTAGTTGAGCTGACTGGCAATCTTGGCTTAGCTACGATCGGCGACCAGCTATACATGTCTGGTATCGCTCGACTTTTTACTCAGCCTGAGTTTCTTGACAATCAGCGCGTCCAGGCCGTCGCGAAGTTGCTCGACAATCTGGAACCTTGGCTTCGTGAGGCTGCACCTGGTCAGCCGCTCAATATCTTTATTGGCCAAGAAAATCCTATCGGCAAAACTTCTCAAGTTTCTTTAATCGTTAGCCGTTTCCGTTCGCCATATTCCGATCGGAGCTATATTGGCGTGCTTGGCCCGACTCGTCAAAATTACGCCCGTGTCATGTCGCTCGTGCGTCAAGCTGGTGTCATGCTGGAAAATGCATTATCTCTAAAATAAGGAAGGAATTATATGAAAAAAGTCAAAATCGAAGAAAACTCCCCGGAAGACATTGCTGCGCAGCCTGACGAAATTATAGACTCCACTCGAGTACCCGATTCTGCTACTCAATCTGAAGCAGAAACTGTCACTGCGCAAGCTGACACGACGGCCGAATTACTTGGCGATCTCCAGCGCACTCGTGCTGATTTTGAGAACTATCGCAAGCAAGTCGAAAGCCAGAAAACTCTCGCCATGTCTGCCGCGAAATATGCCACCGTCGAGAAATTTCTTCCGCTTGTCGACGATTTTGAGCGCGCGCTGAGTGCTTACCCCGAGCAGCTTTCTCCTCTACGCAAGAATTTTGACAAAACTTTAGCCAATCTCGGTCTAGCGCAGATTGATTCTACTCCTGGCACTGAATTCAACCCCGATCTCCATGAAGCGGTTTCCGTCGAAAATGGCGAGGGTGATACCGAAGTTATCGCTGAAACTCTGCGCCCCGGCTATCTTTATGACGGTTCAGTTATCCGCGCGGCGATGGTCAAAGTCAAGCATAAGTAATATCCGCGAAACCATAGACATTTTCCATATTTTCGTTAAAAACTGCTATAATAATATATATGGAAACACATGGGAGCAATCTTGAGACGATTCGTCGTCGCGTCCGCGCCAGCGATTATTTGGTAGTGGCACAGCTTTTCCTCCAAGACAATTATCTACTTTCGCGCAAGCTAACTTTTGACGATATTAAGCCTCGTCTTCTTGGTCACTGGGGAACTTGCCATGGCATTGATGTCGCCTACGCTAATCTTAAGTACTACTTTAGCAAAAGCGCTAATACCGACCATTCCGCTTCTGCTAGTAGTAAGCAGAAGTTAGAAGATTTCGACCCCTTTGCCGTAAAGCAAAAGTCCCAGGACAATGACGATAGTTATCATTCCGAGCCCCGTATCCCGGATCCGAATTTTTATTTTGTTCTCGGTCCCGGTCACGGTTTTCCTGCGCTCCAAGCAAATTTATTCCTCGACGGCGAACTTGCTAAAGTCGACGATCGAGCCACCCTTGACGAAAAAGGTATTGCTTATATCTGCCGCAATTTCTCCTGGCCTGGCGGGTTCCCGTCCCACGCTAGCCCTTTTACTCCCGGCGTGATTTGTGAAGGTGGAGAATTAGGCTATGCTCTTGGCGCAGCTTATGGTTATGTGCTGGGTCATCCTGAGCGCACTGTCGCAGTTATGCTTGGCGATGGGGAATTAGAGACCGCCTCCGCTTTAGCTTCGCTAAATCTCGTCAAAACTTCCGGTAGCCACCTTTATCATGGAAAAGTTTTGCCGATTTTACATCTCAACGGCTACAAAATTTCTGGCCCGACTCTATACGGTCGCAAGTCAGAGCGCGAGCTGAACGAAATGATTCGCGGTTTTGGCTATACGCCGGTCGAAATCAACGGCGATAGACCCGAAACTTTTCAAGACGCTCTATCCCGAGCCGAAAAATACGAATATCCATTCTTTATTTTGCATACCGAAAAAGGTGCGACCGGCCCGACCGAAGTTCATGGTAAAAAGGTTGCCGGCAACTACCTTGCTCATCAGATTCCTTTGCCGAATGCAAAAGAAGACGCCGACGAGCTTAAAATCCTCGAAGATTGGCTCACGAGCTATCATTTCAATGAACTATTTGATACGAAGAAAGGATTTCGGTTATGATTGACATTGTTGATAACCCCGGCAAGGACAAATTCTCTCCAGCTCGTAGTATCGGTGCTATCATGGCTGATTACATGTCGAAGCACGAAGACTTTTATCTCTTTTCGCCCGACGAGACCACCAGCAACAAGCTCGACGCAGTCTACGAAGTCTCTGAGCGTGCTTGGAATCTCCCACGCCAAGGATTCGATTTGCCCGAATCCGCGAATGGTCGGATCGTCGAGATGCTTTCCGAGAATGCCTTGTTTGCTTGTATGGTCGGTCACCTCGTCGCTGGCGAACCTGCCGTCATGACGAGTTATGAAGCTTTTTTCGCTATCATCACCGCGCAGATTCTCCAGCATCTGAAATTCCTCGACCAATCTGCCGGCGTGAAATGGCGCCCAGATTACCCCGCTGCAAATTTCCTCTCGACCAGTACCTGTTGGCGCCAAGATCACAATGGCTTCACCCATCAATCCCCAGCCCTGATTTCTACGCTGCTCAGTATCCCGAGCAATCATGCGAACTGTCTCTTCCCGGTTGATGATGTTGCGGCCGAGGCTAGCTTTATCTATATGATGCGTTCGACAAATGTTGTAAATCTTACAACATTTAACAAAACCGACCAGCCTCGCTGGCTTGACTCGCACCAGGCTGACGATCAATTTAGCCAAGGTGGTGCTAGTATCTTCGATTTTGCTTCGGACGATAATCCCGATTACATTTTTACTGCCGCTGGCGATATTGTCTCCTGCGAAGCCCTAAAAGCCATAGAAATTCTCCGCAAAGACCTTCCGGAAAAGAAATTCCGCTTCGTCAATATCTCAGCTCTGTCTTACGAAGCGATTGGCACGACCGAGTGTAAGCTTAGCCCGAGCAAGTTCCAGGAGCTCTTTACGCCTGACAAGCCGATTATTGCTAATTTTCACGGCTACCCGGCAACCCTGAGGCAAATTCTTAGTAATTACACTGATACGAAACGCCTCAAGGTGCACGGTTTTCTCGAAAAGGGCAGCACGACGACGCCGTTTGAGATGCTGAGTATGAATCGCGCCTCCCGGTATCACCTCGCGATTGATGTCGCTAAGCTCGAAAAACGCAATGATCTGGTCGAAAAATACGAAAAAGTCCTCGCCGAGAACACTAGGTACGCTCGTGAATACGGTGTCGACCAAATTGATGTTTAGTTTGACATTTTTAAACATGTGTGCTATAATGAGAGTATAACCTCCTAGAGGTATAGATTTTGACGTACTGTTTTGTCTTTTGCTCGTACATCTGCGCTTGTTATACAATATAAATATAAGGAAAACATGGATTTTATAATTTTAATTATTACGATTTTACTTTTAGCCGAGACTAGCATTCTATTGTTAAAATCTCGTCAAAAGCCGCTCCTTAGTAGTCAGAAACGTAAGGTTTACGTTGACACGTCGGCCTTAATGGATCCGCGGTTGGTCGCGGTCGCGCAGACTGGATTCTTGAGCGATGAAATGATCGTCCCGCGTAGCGTGATTGCCGAACTGCAACTTCTCGCCGACGGAAAAGATCATGATAAGCGTGTGCGCGCCCGCGCTGGGCTTGATGCTATCCGCGAGCTGGAGCGGGTCGTCTATTTTAACCTAACGATTTTGGACGACCCGCTCGACCACACCCCGGTCGACAACCGTCTCCTTGAACTAGCAAAAGCCGGGCGTGGCGCGATTTTGACCAACGACTTCAATCTTCAAAAAGTTGCCGCCACTGGCCATATCGACGTACTCAATCTCAACGCTCTTGCGCTTGTCTTGCGTAATGAATATTTGCCCGGTGAACGCGCTACGGTCAAACTCGTTTCGACTGGTAGCGGTCCGAATCAGGGCGTCGGCTATCTAAAAGATGGTACTATGGTGGTCGTCGACAAGGCTAAGAGCCATATCGGTAAGGAAGTCGAAGTCGAGTTTGAGCGCCTGAACCAAACTGCCGCTGGCACAATGATGTTCGCCAAACTCACTCCAAACGCCAAGCCCTCCAAGACTCCCCGCCAGACTAAGACCAAAACTCGCAAAACTAGCCAAAAATAATCATAAGTTTAAACCCACAAACAACTATAGGAGCTCAACTGAGCTCCTATAGCCATCTTATAGACTATTTTCTACCTAGTCGTCCTCCCCGCCGCCCAGTTCATACGTCTTGCGCGTCGTGTTCCCCTTGGTATCAGTCACTTCTACGACTACCAATTTCTCGCCACCAGTCAACGCTTGATGTATCGTTCCAACCGTTGCACTACCACTATCGACTACTTCACCGTCAACCGTAATCTTATAACTCTTCAGATCATACGTCCCCTTCGCGAGCGTAATGTTCAGGTACGACGCATCTCCCGACGCCACCTTACTAATGCTCACTGACGGATGCACGTCTGCCGTCGTATTCTCACAAGGGTCAAACTCATCATAATTATACCCATCCGGCACATTCAGAATCTCCACGCCTGACACCGGGTCTTTTGATCTTGTCACTTCCACCGAAATCCGCTTGCTTTCGGGGGTACAATCCGCGGCACGCAGACCATTTTCTTTGTTAAAGGCTACACTTTCAGATTGCACCCCAGATTTTTTTGAGTTATACCAACTCGGCCAGATGTCAGTTACACCATTAATCGTCAGCGTCTGGATACCCGCCGGCTTCACGGGCTGGTCACCCGATTTCCATTTGCCTTCGCTCGCATACAGTTCTTTATGTACTGGCTCCATATAATCTGCTATCACTCGCCGCACGACGTTATTCAAGCTACTAGACAACCCCGACCCATCATGTCGACCATTCCAGATCACTGTTGCAATCGCCGTCGAGAAGCTCGCCATCCAGTTATCCTTCGCCACCGCGCTATTTGTTGTCGTCGTCGTACCAGTTTTGCTGCCCGTCCAGACCCCCGGAATATTAAATCCGAACATGCTTGAAGTGTCACCAAACATAATTCTGCGCGCACTGTGGTCACCCATGATATCAGCAATCTCATATGCTACCTGCTCGTCGACAACTCGTTCGCCGTCCTCATCCTCCCATTTTTCGAGGGTCTTACCACTTGAGTCTTTAACCTCTAGCACATACGCCAATTCGCGATATACGCCACCGCGCGCAATCGAAGCATACGCATTTGCATGTTCAATCGGCTTCACCATACAACCGCTACCGATTGCCATCGACAAACCAGCCGTTGTATTTCCAGCGCAGTAGCTCTTATCACCTAATCCATGTAGGATTTCTAGCGCGTTATCAATCCCTGCGAGCGCCAATGCTTTCACCGCGCCAATATTCAGTGAGTTACCTAGCGACTGTCTTGCGGTCAAATTCCCGTAAAATCTACCACTAAAGTTCCTCAACGCACAGTCTCCGCCCGTATAACCTGCACAATATATACTATCAATATTCTCATCTTTCAGAATCGACCCTGGCCCATACACCTGGTCGCCTGTCAGCGAGAACAGTGGTGTATAATCCAGTAGCGGCTTAATCGACGAGCCTGGCTCAAGGTCTGATACTGCCGCATTCACCTCTCCATACACCGGCGTGTTCCAGTCAATTGATCCTACCATTGCCAATACTTGCCCAGTTTCTACGTCCACCGATGCCAGGGCAATATTATCGCTATTATTTAGGTAAGTCAACTGTGCGCCATTCGCCACAGCTCGTTCTGCCATCTCTTGCGCGCGGTAGTCCAGTGACGTTGTGATCGTATAACCTCCAGTTCGCATGAACTGAATCCCATATTTCTCCTCTAGTTGATCCCGCACCTCAAGCACAAAATGTGGCGCCTTAATGTTGTCATACTGATTCGACTCTGGCTGAATCTGGTCTAGAATTGCCACTTCCTTCGCCGCTTTCGCTTCGTCACTGTTAATATAGCCCATCTCAACCATATCATCCAGGACTTTGTGTTGCCTCTGGATCAACGCCTCATTTCCCGCTTCGTTATACGGGTTCAAAATCGCCGGGTTGTTCGGAATCGCCGCCAGCAACGCCGACTCAGCCAAATTCAACTCCTTCGCGCTCTTCCCGAAATACGTCTGTGCCGCACTCTCAATCCCATTCCTGCGCCCACCATACGGCGACTCATTCAGATACATCGTGATGATCTGTTCTTTGCTGTACATCTTCTCTAGCTCAATCGACAGAATCAACTCTTTTACCTTGCGCGCAATACCACCACGGTTCGCACTCGCTGCCTCATCCGAGAAATAAATCTGTTTAATCAGCTGTTGCGTCAGAGTCGAACCACCCTGCACTCCGCGCCCAGTCAGCGTTGACAATGTCGCCCGCATCAAGGCCCCGATATCCACACCTGGGTGATTATAGAAATTCCGATCCTCAATTGCCACCGTCGCTTGTCGCGCGTACGTCGCAATATCACCTTCCTCTACGACCAAGCGATAATCCGCGTCGCCTTTATCTTCCCAGAGTACGATTCCATTTCGGTCAAGATAAGTATTCACCGTCTCCGAGATCGTCAAATCGTTCAGCTGAATCTCTTTCAACTGATTTTTATAATAGACAAACAAAGCTCCAACTGCGATAATCCCAATCAAACAACATGCCGCGAAAATCTTTCCAATCCTCTTCGCCCCCGCCTTCGAGAACCAATACGCCTTAATTCGCTCCCAGCGAAAATGCGCAAAAAAGCGTGCTGGCTGTTCCTTTGGCAACGGCTTCAACTTCGGACTTTCTGTCGCTTTTTTCTTGCCGCCGTTCTTAACTTTATTACTCGCCGATTTGACCAATTTTTTTGTCCGGTCGGCCACTAAACTAGAATAAACCCCCATGTTTCCTCGCTTTGAGGACTTATCTTTCGATTTTTTCGCAGCTTTGTCCATACTTTCAATTATAGCACAAATAGCATAAAAACTACTTTTCTGCGCCCAAAGTTCCCAAAAATCACTTTCCTGTCATAATTGAAGAGCGCCCGCTATAAAAGCCGGACGCTCATATTATTGTTTTGGATATCAAAGTTGCCCACTCAGTTTGAGTGGAATATAACCCACGATTTCCCGGAAATACCAGAGGTATTTCTTACGGCACCACCATTGTGCTGCCGTTGGATAGAGATTAGTCGGTAAATTCTTACTTGGCCTTACCTTTAGGTTAAAAAGCTCAGCCTGCTTCATTACGCGCGGCAGATGTAACTTATGCGCCACTATTTCTACCTCTGTTTCTGCGTAGCTATCGCCTCTTTCCGCAATCATTTCACTCGCCCTTTTTAGGACATGATATGAACCACCCTCTTCCAGGCCATTCGTGTTTGACTGTCCGACGTTAATCCTTAATAACTTTCCTTTCGGGAACAAGTCGCCTTTCATCAGATGCTCATAAGTGCAAGATTGCGCCAAAACCACAGCGTCATCATCTTTCCAGTAATTTCTCTGCGCGCATTGCGCCAAATCTGTAATACTGGAAATCTCCTCCGGGTCATTAGGATATCCAAAATCCAAAACTATTGCATACTTCAAAGAACTCACCTCTTTCTCGAGACCCCCAACATGTGACTATTCTATTATACATCACTAGCTCAAAATTGTCAACTATGCACCTCCATCCATTGACAAAAATCAAAATCTGTGCTACAATAGAAGTATGGGCGGTCTACATTACGACCGCAAACTTATTTTTACCCCGTTTCAGCAACGCTACCTGGTCAACGACCGTATCTTCCGTCACTTTTACTCCGTTTACGCTAATCGCCCCCGCGCTCGCCAACTTCCGCGCCTCTCCCTTACTGGCGCATAGCCCGGTCTCCACTAGCAAATCAAACAATTTTTGTCCCATCTGCCCCTGTGCTAGATACTGTCCCATCTCCGCAATCTCGTCTTCCGCCAGCTCATTTAATCCACCTGTGAACAACCTCTCGCTGAGCGCAATTACCGCTTCCGCTGCCGCATGACCATGCACGACTTCCGTTACGCCCTTCGCCAGCGCTTTCTGCGCCATTCTCTTTTCCGGCGCCAAAGCCTGCTCCCGCATAATCTCCTCGACCTCTTCTCGAGAAAGCAACGTATAAATCTTCATCAAATACTCTACCGAACTATCCGGCTGATTCATCCAAAACTGATAGAAGTCGAACACCGATGTCTTTTTGCTATCCAGCCACACTGCATTACCTTCCGATTTTCCGAACTTCCTCCCCGTCGCCAGGTCAATTATCAGTGGCGTACTCCAAGCATCCGCTGTCGCCCCCTCTAGTCGCTTGATTAGATGAATTCCGCTTGAGCAGTTTCCGAATTGGTCCGCCCCGCAGAGCTGCAAATCAATCCCATATGTCCGGTACAAATGCAAGAAGTCATACCCCTGGATCAGCGTATATGAGAACTCTGCATACGAAATCCCACTTCCACCTTCACCAATCCGATTCTGGACGAACTGCCGGTCGAGGAGTTGCGTCATCGAAAACACCTTCCCAACTTCGCGCAGGAACGTCAAGTAATTCATCTCCTTAAACCAGTCGTAATTATCGACCATTACCAGATTATCGCTCTTGACTACATTCTTCATCTGCGCCGCGATGCAGGCCTTATTGTGCTCGACTTCTTCTAGCGACTTCAGATCCCGCTCCCCGTTATCCTTCGGGTCACCAATCTGTCCTGTCGCTCCTCCGACCAATAGATACGGCTCATACCCGTGCCGCACAAAACACGCGCACATCATCGCTGCCGCCAAGTTCCCAATCGTCAGGGAATCAGCCGACGGATCCGCCCCCCAATAAAACTTCTTTGACGCCCTCGTATCAAGTTCTGCTGGGTCTTTGATTGTAGTTTCGGCCGCAAATCCGCGCCAAATAAGTTCTTCTGATAATTTCATACCTATAATTATAGCATAAAAACGGCCGCTCATGACAAGCAGCCGGCTGGTTTTATTCTTCTGGAAGTTCCAGCAACTTCTCTACTCCACGCAGATACTCGAACGCCATCCCCACGGTATCGCCGTGATGCGTCGGTACTCTTGTGATTTTCTGGTCCACAAACACCTGTTCCAGATAATCATTGTCCAGCAGTTCATCCGCCGTACTCAAGATTACTCCCTGCGTATGAGGAGCATAGATTATTGGAGGCTCATCAAAAGCAATCGTTATATACTGGTCCGCCAGCAATATTAGCGAATATTTGCCGCCAGTCGCCGGAATGAACGGTATGACGCTCAGCCAGCCTATCATATGGCATAATGCCCAGAAAATCGGCGCCGCTACGGTTAGCAATATCCTCAGCTCTTTGCGCACGGCTCTCCGACATGGGCACGGATTAATCGTGTAGATCTGCAGCTGCGTCAGAGCTGGCGACTCATCAAGATATCTCGCCACGTGGTCTCCGACCGAAATCGCATACATTGTCACCCGGTTGCCCGGCCAAACTGCCTTCGCGATTGCTTTCGCCGTCTCTCGTGCGCTCCAGCCGATCATCTTGAACTCCAAAAACGCATACTGCTTACGCTTCAGCTTCGAATACAAAAACTCAAAGGCTTTGCGCGGCTGCGCCAGATTTCCCGCCGACAAGAATATCACTTCACCCTCATCCTCCGTGCGGAATTTCTGCCGCGGGAATACAATCTCCGCACTCAGCTTCCCAGTTAATCGCCAATAAACCCGCATCACCATAAAACTCAATGCGTTAATCATTAAAGCAGCAATAAAAATTCTCATCCATTTTACCCCCTTCTACGGATTGTCCGATTCTTCACTCTCGTTTTGAACCAGATTGCATAAAAACTAACAATAGTTACAATAAAGCCGATTGGCCAGCATGGACCGCCATCATGACGCCAGACCAGAACCACTGTTATTACCATCATGACAAACCAGTAATACGTCAGTCCAGTCATTAATACAGTGTACAATTTGCCAGTTGTTCGCCCGCCAACTACGCTCCAAAGTAGCATCACGATTGCCATTCCGATAAAACAAACTAAGCCCCTGGGCTTATCATCCATAACATGGATGATCCCTCCTCCTACAAGGAAGAAATCCGCAATCGGATCCATTGTGATCGGCAAACGATTGAACCAGTGCTGGTATGGTCGCTCTTTCGCAAATTTCCGATAACACCAACCATCCAGGGCGTCACTAATGAACGCCAACGCGAACAACACTGCAAACGCTACGCTCACCCGAGAAATCAGAGCCAATACTACGCTTACAATAACCCGAAACCAGCAGAGAATATTTGCTGATTCGTATAATAACTTCGATTGCCCTTTCAAGACAATCACCTCCTTTTAATATGTACTAGGGGAATCCCCCAGCCCTCTACCTTCCATTATAGCACACTTTATCAAAAATGTCAACTATAACCCTGGAAAAACCATACAAAAACATATTTTTGCAACTTATCAACGGTAGGGGTTTACTTTTATTTTTTGTTCTGCTAGCATGAACGCATGGGCAAGACGAACTAAGGTCGATAAAACTTTAGTAAATTAAAATGTGGAAAGGGTAAGTATGAGTAGAGTCAAACTGACTTTCGAGCTCCAATCTGGAGTCTCCGAAATAAAAGTTGTTCTCAGCCGCAAGACTAAGAACAACAAATAAAAACTTATAGTCCCATTTTAACAATACACAAAACATTCGTCAAGCCCATACCAAATTAATTTCGGAGGAAAATATGTATCAAACCCCAACCAATCACAAGCGAATTTTAGCATTTGACATCGACCAAACGCTCAATATCGCGAAAACCCCAATTCCGCCCGAAATTGCCGAAGTTCTGAAAAAATGTCTTAATTATTTTGAAATTTGCCCAATCTCTGGTCAAAAATTTGAGCAATTTCTCATCCAGATTGTCGATGAGCTGAAAAAATTCGACGTCACCGAAGAGCAATTAACTCATCTCCACCTTTTTGTCGCTCAAGGTACACAGTATTATCGTTACAACCTTGAGCAGCATGATTGGGAACAAGTCTATAATTATCCGCTCAAGGAGGAAGACGTTGTAAAAATTACAACAACTCTCCAAGCTGCCGCCGAGAAATTGGGCTACTGGGAAGCCGACAAGCTCAAGCCTGGCGATGAAATCATCGAAAATCGCCTCTCGCAGGTCACTTTCTCCGCCCTTGGTCAAACCGCCGGCACCGAAGAAAAATACTCTTGGGACCCAGATTGCAAAAAACGCGAACAGATTGTCGCTGAATGTCAAAAAGCCTTACCTGATTTCCTCTACGAAATTGGTGGCACAACTTCTATCAATGTCGCTGCGCCCGGTATGAACAAGGAATTTGGTATGACGCACTTGCTTGAAGAGTTAAAAGCTGAGAAGTCCGACGTTCTCTACTTTGGTGATATGACCCAACCCGGAGGGAACGATTATCCAGTCGTTCAGATGGGTATCGACACTATTACTGTCCGCTCACACGAAGACACCCTCTACGCTTTGCGTGGAATTCTCGGCCTTGTTTCTACGCACTAAACATTTCGCAAAACAATGTCAACCCCAGCCAGATTCTTGTGCTATAATAAAATTATGAAATCATATATCGTGGGCAACTGGAAGATGAATTTCTCTGTTGGGGAATCATCCGTCTATCTTCATAAACTTTCGCAAAAACTCCGCGCTTCGCGAGGCCTCACCGTGGTCGTTTCGCCGTCATTTGTCGCCTTGCAGCCTCTATCACTCCAGATTGACCGCAAGAAACTTCGCCTTGCTGCTCAAGCTGGCAATCCACACGATTTTGGTGCATATACTGGCGCTGTCTCGTATACTCAACTCCGTGGCATTGTTGATTACGGTATTATTGGTCATTCCGAACGTCGTCAACTCTTCCATGAGAGCGACAAGGATATCCGTGCTTCTGTTGCTGCCGCTTTGCGCAACCAGATTACCCCGATTCTCTGTGTTGGCGAGACCGAGACCGAGCATACCTTCGGTGAGACTGAAGATGTGATTCGCGATCAGCTCCTTGGCGGGCTTTCCGAAGTTTCGACCGAAGATATTTCAAAGGTTATCATTGCCTACGAACCGATTTGGGCGATTAGTACGACGACCGACGCTCATCTCGCTTCTCCTGACGAAATTGGCGACGTCGCTGGGTTTATCCGTCACACTCTGAAAGACACCTACGGCGCGGCGACCGCGAAAGAAATTCCACTACTATATGGCGGCAGCGTGAACCCGTCGAACGCTGGCGGCTATCTTACTATCCCAGGCATCAACGGCCTACTTGTCGGTAGCGCTAGCTTGATTGGCGAACAATTTACTGATATTATCGAAATAGCAAAGCGAGTACGAGATTAATGGAGCAGGCACAAAATCAGTCTGGAACGAC